>NZ_BPIM01000001.1:1902500-2243977 GCF_026004115.1 Meiothermus sp. | reverse complement strand
CGTGCTGCGCGAGAGGCTCAGGCCCAGCTCCCGCGCCTCCCGCTCGAGGGTTTCGGCCAGGGGGTGTGCTGCCGCCAGCAACAGCCGGTGCAGCTTGGGCAGAACTTCGGGCTCGAGGGGCGGCGCGCCCGCCACCCGGTAGGCCTGCTCGGCCTGGGCCGCAGCCTCGGCAAAGTCGGCTTGGGTGGCCGCCCGCTCGGCCAGCACCAGGTGGGCCAGGCGCACCTCCAGGGCCAGTCGCTCGCGCACTTCCAAAACCCACTCCTCCAGCTCGGCCCCCAGGGCTTCCTTGAGTCCCTCGGCAAAAGGCCCCCGGTAAAGCCGCAAACCCTCCTCCCAGCGCCCGGAGCGCAGGGTATCCTGCAAGTCCAGGGCGTCGCAGTCCAGGTCTACCCAGGCCCGGCTCTCGTCGCCGTAGATGGCCCCCAGCTTGCGCAGTTTGCTCAAGGCCACCGCCAGCGAGTTCATGGGGTCGGCGGCCTCGGGCCAGAACAGCTCGGCCAGAAAGCGCCTCGGTTTGGGGCCTTCCAGGGCCAGGTAGGCCAGGAGCAGCAAGGGCTTTTCCCGGCCAAAGTTGCTGCCCTCGAGCCGCAAGCCGCCCAGCGTGTACAGCATGACCTTAGTCTACTGGGGTTGGCCTGCGTTCATGGAGCGTTAAGGGGCGTTTCGTTAATCTTCGGGGGTGCTCGAGTATGGCACACTAGAGTAAAGCGTTAAAGGAGGGAATAAATGCAACAATCCTGGTTCGGCCTATTCGTAGTGATTTCTCTATTGCTTACGGCCTGTCCCGCAGGCGGTCCCACCACCGCCTGCGACCCCACCGGCACCGGCAATCTGGTCGTGAACGTGAGCGGCCTGCCCGCAGGTCTAAACGCCAAGGTTACGCTTGTCGGCCCCTCGGGTACCCAGACCCTTACCGCCAGCCAGACCTTTACGGGTACCCCTGCCGGCAGCTACAGCGCCACTGCGGAAAAAGTGGCCCAGAGCGACCCCCTCATCCGCACCGCCTATAGCCCCAGTGTAAGTGATAGCCCAGCCTGCGTACGCAACGGCCAGAATGCCACCATAAACGTTTCCTACAGCCCCATTCCCAGCAGCAACAAGCTCTGGATGGACAACAGCAACCCGCCCAGCGGGGCCTCGCCCGTGCTGGCCTTTGCCGCATCGCTCTTGGGCAGCACCGCCACCCAGAGCCCCAGCGTGAGTGCCGGCACCATCAACCTGCGCGACCTGACCTTCGACCAGGACGGCAACCTCTGGGGCATCGGGGGTACCACGGCAGACCCCAACCTGGCCCGCTACCCGGCCAGCGCGCTGGGCACTTCGGGCAGCAAAACCCGCGACCGCAGCATCAATATCAGTGGTATTAGCTGCTTGCCCGGGCCTGCCCGGCTGGCCTTTGACGCAAACGGCAACCTCTGGGTCAGCGTGCCCTGCGCCAACAAGGTCGTGCGCATTGCTGCGGCGCAGCTCAGTGCTTCTACGGTCACGCCAGGGGTCGAAATCACGGGGCTCGATGGACCCGAGGGTCTGGCTTTTGATTCGGCGGGGAATCTCTGGATCGCCAATGCGGGCGCTAAGCGCGTGGTCAAGTTCAATGCCAGTCGCCTGAATGCCAGCACCAGCGGCCCCGACCTGACCATCCAGTCCCAGACCCCAAGCCCGGTCATAAACACCCTGGACGCTAACCTGTTGGCCTTCGATGCCTCGGGGAACCTGTGGGTCATGGCTTTTGGCGGCAATGTGCTGTACCGCCTGACCAGCAGCGACCAGGGGGGCAGTGGAACCAAGACCCTAACCCCGGCCATTCAGGTCAGTGTGCCGGTATCAGCGGTACTGGAAGGTATGGCTTTTGACGAGGGGGGCGGGCTATGGATCACCTACTCCGCTGGCAAGTTTGCCCGGCTCTCCTCAACACAGCTTAGCACCAGCAGCACCTCGGGTAGCCCCACCACCCCCGAGCGGATTATCACCAGCTCCAGCATTGGAAGTGCAGGAGCCCTGGCGCTCTACCCTGCCCCGGCAGGCCTACCGCTCTACCACAAGCTGCCATAGACCCCGGGCCAGTTCCTCAATCCCGCCCCTGGGCGGGATTTTTTATCTAGGCCTTGCACTCCAAACCGTTCATGGGTCGTTCAACCCCTTCCCTCTACCCTTAGGGCAGCTTCGGAAGCAAGTCGAAGACCTAGAAGGAGGAAGTAAATGAAACACCTTTGGAAAGCAATCTTTGTCAGCTCGCTGCTCTTGTTGGCATCCTGCGGAAGCAACAAGCCCTCTGGTACTCTGCAAATACCGGTAGATACCAGCCTGGCCCCCGCACAAGCCACCCTCCCCGGCCCCGATGGCAGCCCGCGCCCGCTGGCCCGCATGGTGGGCGAAAGCGGTATTGCCATGGACTTTGTGCTGGGCGAGCTGGTGGTCAGCACCGATGACGAGTCCCGGCTCAACGCCTTCCTGGCCCGCTGGGGCGGGCGGGTAATCGGCCAGGTGGAAAAGGTGGGCGACGCCCCCAAAACCTACCAGGTGCAACTCGACCCCTCGGCGGCCCAGGTGGAGCGCATCCTGCAACAGCTCAACCAGAACGTACCCGACCTGAAGGGACGGTTCAGCACCTCGAGCCCAGCCGCCGCTCAGTTGCTGGCAGTTGCGCTGGCCGAAGCCAACCAGGAAAAAATGACCGTCACCCCCAACTTTGTGCTCACCTCCGGGGCCATTTCGAGCGGAAGCACCAGCGAAGCTGCCACCTCAAGCACCCCCGACATCCCGTATAGCCCCAACGCCTTCGAGTGGCCCTACATGAGCCGGGGCAGCGCCCAGGACATTGGGGTGGGCGAGGCCTGGCGTTTGCTCGAACGGGCCGGGCGTTTTGACAACAAGGTTCGCATCATGATTCTGGACGGCGGGTTCGCACCCAGCGGCGACTTCCCCGAGACCCGCCAGGTGGTGGGAAGCTGGAACGAACCCAGCGCCCTACAATGCTCGGGGGGCTTTTCCTGCCCCTGGCACGGCACGCATGTCACCACCTCGGCCATGGGCCGCCCCGACAATGCCTTTGGCGTGGCCGGCCCCGCCGGGCCGGTAGGGGAGCTCTTGGCGGTGCCTTTCCAGGGGGACTTTATCGGCATCATCACCACCCTCGAGCGCATCATCACCGCTACCCTTTTCGGCAATCCCAAAATCATCAACATGAGCTTTGGCTTCGAGCTCGATCTGGGCTGGGACGTCGCGGTCAAGGTTGCCTGCTTTGGCCTTTGCCCCGCACCCAGCGAGATTATAGACGGTTTTACCTGGGCGGTTGCGGCTAGCGGCAAGCTGATTTTTGCTTCGGCAGGAAATGCGGGCAAGGACGTGGACAACGGCGGCGGCATCGAAGGCTCCACCTTCATTCCCTGTGAATCACGCTCGGTGATTTGTGTGGGCGGCATGGCCCACGACGCCACGGCCCGCGACGCCGGCTCCAACTTTGGCAGCAAGCTCGACGACAACAGCGTGGACATTTATGGCCCTTACTGGCTCTGGGTCGGCCCAGACCCCGATAACCGGGCCAATCAGGCCCGCCTGAGTGCCGGTACCAGTTATTCCTCCCCTTTTGTGGCGGGCGTGGCAGCATTGGTCTGGGCCGCCAACCCGTCCCTGAATGCCGGCCAGGTCTGGACTATTTTGCGCGACACCGCCCATGTGGGCGGGGTGGGGGTGCGGGGACACGAGCGGCGGGTGAATGCCTTTGCCGCGGTCTCCAGGGCCCTGGATGCGGGCCCCAGCGGCCCCAGCATCGCACTGAGCGGCCCGGCCAACGCCAACCTCAACCGCGAATGGAGCGTTACCGCCAACGTGACCGATTTCGCCGGCAGCAACTGCCCCCCCGTGTACTGCCCCCTGACTTTTGAACCGACCCCCACACGGGTTGTGGGCAACACCGCCTTTTACCGGTTCAATACGGCAGGAAGCCGCACGCTACGGGTCTCGACCAGGGACTTGCTGGGCCGCGAAAGCAGCGCAACCCGGACGGTGAGCGTGATCAACTCGGCTCCTGTGGTCTCCATCTCCCAGCCCACCACCGGTGCCACCTTCTTTGTGGGGCAAACCGTACAGCTTTTGGGTTCAGCCACCGACCTCAACGAAGGCCCCGACCCTGGCCCCGGCCCCATCGCCTGCCGCTGGACCAGCAGCAACCCCAGCGATACCACCTTCCCCCGCGCCGGCTGCAATACCGAGATTAGCTTTAGCAGTACCGGCGCCCGCACCCTCACCCTCACCGCCACCGACCCCCAAGGGCTCAGCGCAACGGCCAGCGTTAGCATCACCATCAACCCCGCCCCACCCAACCTGCCACCCAACATTACGCTGGGTAACCTGTCCCCTGGCATCAACTACAACAGTGATGGCTACACCTGGACGACCCCCCTTAGCGCCAGTGCCAGCGCCACCGACCCCGAGGGCAACACCCCCATTACCTACACCTGGCGGGCCACCTCCTACGCACCCGGCGGTAGCACTTCCACGGTTTTCGCCAGCAATGTGGTTGTAAGCGGCCCCACCACCACCAGCGGCAACCTAGCCTGGACACCCTCCAACACTCCATCGCTGTTTGCAGCCTGCTCGGTGACCAACGCCTACAACGGCCAGGTCGTGCGGCTAACCCTGACCGCTACCGACTCGCTGGGCAACTCGAGCACCCGCAGCCTGCCGGATATCAAGGTATATCGCTGCACCCTTGATTAGCTTGATTAAGAACCTGATCCGGTCTTTCAGGAGGGCCCCCTAGGGCCCTCTTTCTTTATAAAAAAACAAATGCGCTAACTTGTACGTACACTAACCCCAAGGCCATGAAGGTTCGCCTGCTATTGTTGGGAAGCCCCGAGCCCTGGCTGGGGGGTGAGCGGCTGCACCTGCCCACTCGCAAGCTGCTGGGGCTTCTGGCCTATCTGGCCCTGGAAGGCCCCACCCCCCGCAGCACCCTGGCCGCTTTGTTCTGGGAGGCCGAGGAAGAGCGGGCCAGGGCCAACCTGCGCAACGAGTTGTACCGCTTGAAAAAAACTCATCTGGTCGGAGCCGTGTGGGAAAACCAGGGCGTACTTTACCTGGATAACCTCGAGACGGACGCCGCCCAGTTTGAGCAGCTCCAGCAGGCCGGGCAGTATGCCGAGGCCAAGCGCCTGTACCGGGGGCCGCTGCTGTTGGGCCTCGAGCTCGCCGAGGCTCCGGCCTTCGAGGACTGGCTGGAGCTTGCCCGGGCCCGTTGGGAAGAACGTTACAACGGCGCCTTGCTGGGCCTGGCCCGACAACAAAAAGCCGCCGGCCAGCCAAACGAGGCCCTTCTGAGCTATCAGGAGCTCCTGACCCGCGACCCTTTGCAGGAGGAGGTCTGGCGCGAGTGCATGGAACTCTGGGCCGGGCTGGGCCAGGCGGCCCAAGCGCTGGAACAATACCATCGCTACGCCGCTTTTTTGGAGCGGGAGCTGGGCCTGGCCCCTAGCCGGGAGACCCGGCTGCTGGCCGAGAGCCTGCGCACAGGTCGAACTATGCACCCGGCCTCCGAGCTCAGCAGCCCTCCTCTGGTGGGCCGTAGCCCCGAGTGGGCATGGCTTCAGTCCGCTTGGCGGACAGGAAAGCGGATTTTGATGGAGGGCGAGCCGGGGGTGGGCAAGACCCGGCTACTGCAGGAATTCATCGCCGCGCAGGGGGTCGCTTCTGGGCTAATGCAGGGGCGGCCCGGCGATGCCGGGGTGCCCTACGCCAGCGCGACCCGGTGGCTCGAGCAGGCCCTGGCCCAGGTATCACCCGGCGGGCTACCCCCTTGGGTGCGCCGGGAACTGGCCCGTTTGCTGCCCGACCTGGACGAAAGCCCACCTCCTTTGCACGGTGCGGAAGACCGCCTGCGCTTATATAAGGCCATTCTGACCCTGCTCCAAGCGTGGCAGCAGGCCCAAAAGCCGGCACTGGGGGCCGACGATGTGCAGTTTGTGGACGGAGCCAGCCTCGAGCTTTTGGACTACGTACTGGCCGAGCTTCCGGGCACCCCCTTCCTGCTGGCCTACCGTCCGGACGAACTCTCGGCTCGAGGGCAAGCCCTGGTGCAGCAGCTGCTGGCCTCCGGGGAGGCGCTGGGGTTGGCGCTGGCGCCCCTTGGGATGGCGGGCCTGGAGGAGATGATCGGGGCCCTGCCCCTACCCCCTGCAACCCGTCGACTGGCCCGGCCCCTGCACCGGCTGACCGGGGGCAACCCGCTGTTCGTGCTGGAAACCCTGCGCAGCCTGGAGGAACAGGGGTGGCTGGAGCTAAGCGAGACCGACTTTGAGGCGGCCTGGCCCAGGCTGCCCCGCTCCGGGCGGGTGCAGGCCATGCTCCAGCAACGCCTGGGGCGGCTTTTGCCGGATGCCCTGGAACTGCTCCGACTGGCTGCCCTGGCCGGCGAACGCTACACCCCCCGGCTGGCCACTCAGGCATTGCAAAAAAGCCCCCTGAGCATTGCGGAGAATGGCGATCTACTCGAGCAAGCCGGCCTCCTAAAGAACGGATGCTTCGCCCACGACCTGCTGCTGGAAGCCACCCAGGCGCTCATGCCCCCGGCCACCCGGCGTTACCTGCATGGGCGGCTGCTCGAGGCCCTGAGCGCCCAGGACGAGCCCGTCCCCGCTGCCGTCCTGCTGGATCACGCCATTGGGGCCGGGGAACCCCAGGCCATGTTGCGTTTGAGCCGGCAGGCCGCCCAGGAGGCCCGCAGGCTGGCGGTCTGGCCCCAGGCCCTGGCGCACCTCGAACGGGCTTTGGGCCTGCTCCACCACGACCCTGCCCTCGAGGCCCAGCTTCGCCTCGAGCTCGAGGAAATCTACTACCAGATGGCCGACCCCCAGGCCCAACAGGCCGAACTGGCCCGCCTGGGAGCCCTGGCCCGGCCCGAGCTGGCCTCGGAACTGGCCTACCGCAAAGGGCGGCTGGCGCGGGTGCTGGGCGACTTTGAACAAGCCGTCCACTGGCTGCGCCAAAGCCAGAACCAGGCCGCCCGGCTGGAGCTGGTGTATGCCCTTGAGCACCTGGGCATCGTCGAGGGGGCCCGCGAGGCTGCCCTGGCGGTCTTGCAGCAACCCGAATCGCCGGAAAACGCCTTCCGCGCCGCTTTGCTGCTGGCCGAGCTGGCCCTCGAGCAGGCCCAGCCCGAACAGGCCTTGCACTGGTACGACCGGGCCGAGCCCTACACCCAGGGCGCGCCCGTTCACCGGGTGCGCTTTCTGCGCTCCAAGGCCCGCTTTCTTTACCACAGCGGCAATGCGGAGGGGAGCATTGCCCTGGGTCAGGAGGGGCTGGCCCTCGCCCAGGAACTGCACCTCCAGGGCGATGAGGTGGCCCTCTTGCACAACCTGGCGGTGGCCCTGCACACCGCCCGCCATACCCAGGAGGCCCTGCGGCGTTTTGCGCAGACCCAGGCCCTGGCGAGAGAGCTGGGCATGGAGTTCATCTGGCAAAGCGCCCAGACCCACCTGGCCCTGATCGAGATTGGCTTGGGCTCGTTTGAGCCAGCGCTCGAGCGCTTACAAGCCCCCACCCCCTACGCCCATCACTACCGGGCCATGCTACGGGCCTTGGCGCTGGTACACCTGGGCCGGCTGGAGGAGGCCCGCGAGCAGATTACCTTTGCCTTGCCCGGCCTGGGAGCCCACTCCTGGCAGGCCCGCGAGGCCCGGTATGTGGCGGCTTTGGTGGAGACCCGCGCCAATCAACCCCACGAAAGCGAGCGCTGGCTCCGCGAAACCCTGCAAAGCCCGGAGCCTACCCTGCTGGAACTTTGCCAGAGTATGCGGGCCTTCAACCTCTTGCAGCAGGGCCGGCTCCGTGAGGCGCTGGAAGCCTCGAGGCTGGCCTACGCCCGCCTCCACTGCCTGAAGGCCGACCTACCCATCCAGCAGGTGGCCTGGATACAGGCCCAAATTCTGCACCGGCTGAACCAACCAGAGGCTGCCCAGGAAGCCTTGCAACAAGCCGGGAAGCTGCTCCTGGAGTCCCTGACCCAGCTCCCCCCTGCTCAGCAGGCCCGCTACCTGGAGGCTTTCGCCTACAACCGGGGCATCCAGGAGGCCTTGCAGGGCCGCTGGCCCCTGGCCCCGCTGCTCTTGTAGTCCTGCCCACACCTTGTGACGCTCTTGCGACACCGCGCCCGGCATACTGGCGCCGGGAGGTGAGAAGGTGCCCCCACTTAGGCAGACCTACCTGCTTAAGCTTTCCCGGGACGATGAAGGGCAGTTGCGTATTGAGCTGCAACCCTCCGACCACAGCCCACCACGCTACTTTGCCAGCCTGAAGGCTTTGGCGCGGTATCTGGAAGGGGTGTTTGCGCTCGAGAACCTCCCCCCCAATAGGAGGTCAGAGCAATGAAAAAGCCCTGGAAGCTCAGGTTATTGGTGATCTTGTTGCTGCTAGCGGCCTGTGGTGGTTCCACCGCCCCACAAGGCGCTATCTGGGATAGCAGCACTTGGGATGGGGCCAACTGGCAGTAAGGAGGGAGCCATGCGCGGACGCAGCCTGATGTTTTTCGCCCTGGGGGCCTTGCTGGCCGCCGGGGGGCTCTATGTGACAGCGGTGGGCAATCTCATCCTCTTTTCCCCCAATACCCCCATCAAGTCGAGCGAGGTCAACGCCAACTTTAGCACCCTCAAAGCAGGGATCGAGGCCCTCGAGACCGGCAAGCAAAACCGCGTCACCGCCACCTGTGGCGAGGGTAGCAGCATCCGAGCCATCTATGCCGACGGCACCGTAGTCTGCGAGCCAGACGACGCGGGCAGCGGGGGCAGCACCTACAGCGCCGATGGCAGCAGCCTCGAGCTTTCCGGCAGCACATTCTCCATCAAAAACGGTGGGGTCACCTTGAACAAGCTCTCCGCCATCGGAGCAGCCGACAACCGCGTGCTCAAGGTCAGCAGCGGGAATCTGACCTGGGGTGAAGATGGTCTCTCACTCCCGTACAACGGATCGGTTCCATCCGCGTCACCCCCACCCTGGGGTCTGCGCCTGACCACAAACGGTGCAGCCAAAGACGCTTTCAGGGCTGATGTCTACGGCTCTGGCGATAAAGGCTTTTCTGCCGTGGCTTACAGGAACGATGCTATTGCAGTTTATGCAGGCAATTCAGAGCCCGGCGGTACAGCTCTAGCCATTTATGGTCGCATCAAGACCTATCCTACCGCCACAGACAACCGCTCACCGGCCTTTATTCACACCACCACCAGCGCTGCATCCACCTCCTGCATGGATCACCCGTTCCTCAACAACGAGCCTAATGCCATCGTGCTGGTAACCTTCCGCAGCGGCCCCTCCACCGGAACCCTCTCCATTCCGGTGGGAGTTTATTACAGCACTGCTGTCAACCGGTGGTGTTTGATCAGCCCCAGCGCCACCACCAACATCCCAAGCGGCACCCAGTTCAACATTCTGGTGATTAACCCTTAGGAGCTAGCCTATGCAAAGAATCTTGATGGCACTTTTCCTGCTATTTACAACCCTGGCCCTGGCCCAGGCCGCCCAGAAAACCTACCGCTTGCTCATCAACAGCAAGGCCGCCAGCGCCCCGGCCATCGTGGTAGGCGGCAAGACCTACGTGCCGCTGGATGCGCTGAGGGCCGCCGGGGTGGGGGTCAGTCTCTCCGGCGCCACCCTGAGCCTAACCCTACCCAGCACACCGACGGCCCAGGGCGGGGCCAACCAGATTGCTGCGCTGGAGGGCTGTCAGAACGAGTGGCTCTTTAACGGCATCTGGCGCTTCCGGGTGCTTAGCCTGGAGCCGCTGCCTGCGGAGGGCCGTAGGGGCTGGAAGGCCAGGCTCGAGCTGCGCAACGGCACCACTGCCAACGGCGCGGCCCTGGCGGGCACCGGTTGGCAGGGCCTCAGGCTGGTACTCGACAACGGCAACACCATAGAGTCGCAATACCTCGAAATGCGCGACAAGCCCTTTGCCCAGGGCACCAGCATGGTGGAGGAGGCCCTCTTCTACTCCGACGAAATCGAGCGCACCCCCACCAAGCTATTGCTACTGCTGGATGCCAACAAGATGCTCACCTCGCTCAAGATCCGCTACACCGTACCGGATCCCAGCTTCCGGGTGCGGCTCGAATGCCGTAAATAGGAGAAAAGCCCGTGAAACCTTATCCCTGGCTCTACCTGGTAGCTATGGTCTTCCTGACCGCTTGCCCGCAGAACCCACCCCCGCCCACCCTGGGCAAACCGGGCAATTTCACGGCCACGGTGGGCTCGAGCACCACCATCGGCTTGACCTGGCTAAAGGTGGACGGCGCTACCGCTTACCAGATTGAACGCAAGGTGGGCAGTGGCAGCTTCAGCCTGCTCACAAGCATCCCCCACGAGATGGGCGGCCCTCCGGGACAGAGCCACACCGACAGCGGCCTGGCCCCCAGCACCCGCTACACCTACCGCATCCGGGCGGTGAACGCCAGCCTCCAGAGCGAATGGAACAACTCCGCCGAGGTGGAGACCCCAGCGTTGGCTTCCACAAAGTACCGGGTATGGGGTAACTGGTTGGGGGCCAGCAACCCCAACCTGTACCTCTCCACCGATACGGGCGTGGCCTTCAGTTCGGCTACCGTCACCATCAACGGTACCCCACTCACCTACCTAAACCCGCCCGGTTCCTACTCCGCAACCAGCATTCCCGGCGCAACGGCGGGCACCGTGCTCAACCTGAGCATCACCGTGCCGGAAGGCACCATCAACGGCTCGGCGGCCATCCCCCCGGCCCCTATCCTCACCGCTCCCGCTGCCGACGCTCGCATCACAGCAAACCAACCCCTGACCGTCACCTGGAGTTATACTGGCCCCGACCCCGACCGCTTCTACCTGCACCTGCTGGGCAACGGCCCGCTCAACTATGTGGTTACCAGCATCCCCGGTACGAACCGCAGCTTTACCATCCCAGCCGACCAGGTGGTAGTTCCTGCCGGCAGAACCTTCTTGTTCCTGTATGCCATCAACGACGGCAAGGCCAGCTTCAGCGGGCCGGTGCTGCCCACCTCGGAGATGGGGGTGGCGGCCAGCACCAGCGTCATCTTCGACATCGTTCCCCCGTAGGAAGCACGCGCGCCGGGCTCAAATAGGGGCCTCGAGCACACCAGGCCGGCACCGCTCAGGCTCACGGTGGCAAAATCTTCTTTTCTACCGCCCTATCTCAAACCTTGACCACCCCGGCGTCTACCAGGTTCTGGACTTGCTCCGGCGTGTAGCCCAGCACCTCCGTGAGCACGGCCCGCGTATGCTCTCCCAACAGCGGCGGGTGGGCTTGAACCTGAGCAGGGGTGCGCGACAGGTGGGCCAGCGGGGAGCCCACCAGGGGAATGGCGCCCAGGGTCGGGTGCGCAACCTCCAGGCGCATACCCCGGGCCTGGGCTTGGGGCTCGGCAAAGGCCTCGGCCAGGTTGTTGATGGGGGTGACCGGAACGCCGGCCTGGCTGAAGCGCCGCAGCCACTCCCGGCGGGAGCGGGTGCGCAGAATAGCCTCGAGCCTGGGCAGTAGCTCGGCGCGATGGGTCACCCGGCCTGCATTTGTCTGAAAACGCACATCCTCCCAGAGTTCTGGGTGCTCGGCAGCCTCGCAGACCCGCCGGTACTGCTCGTCGTTGCCCACGGTCAGCATGAACCAGCCATCCGAGGCGGCAAAAGCGCCGTAGGGGACAATCTGGGGATGGGCGTTGCCCAGCCGCTCGGGTAACTGCTGGGTCACCAGGTAACTCTGGGCCAGGTTAACCATGGCCGCCAACCCCACATCAAAAAGCGCTAGGTCAATATGCTGACCCAACCCGCTTCGAGTCCGCTCCTGGAGGGCCCCCAGCACCGCAATGGCCCCGTTCATCCCGGTCATCAGGTCTATCCAGGCCACCGGAACCCGCATGGGCGGGCCTTCCGGTTCCCCCGTCACCGACATGATGCCGCAAAGCCCCTGCACCGCCACGTCGTAGCCGGGTTCCTGTGCGCGGGGGCCGGTCTGGCCGTAGCCGGTGATGGAGAGGTATATAAGCCCTGGGTTCAGCCGGGAGAGGCTGGCATAGTCCAGGCCATAGCGGGCCAGGTCGCCGGTTTTGTAGTTCTCCACCAGCACATCGGCCTGCCTGGCCAGCGCCTGCACAATCTGCTGGCCCCGGGGGTCTTTGAGATTCACCACCAAGCTCTTCTTGCCCCGGTTGCAGGAGAGGAAGTAAGCGCTTTCGCCCTCGGGTGCAACCTCCCATCTCGGCGAGGCAGTTTCTAAGGAGAATTTACCTTTCTCCAGCGAATTGCTAACCCCTAACCCCCATCCCCTGATAAAGGGGGGGCCCCAACTGCGGGTGTCGTCGCCCCTGGGGGGCTCGATTTTCCAAACCTCTGCGCCCAGGTCAGCCAGCATCTGGGTACAGTAAGGGCCCGCCAGAATACGGGAAAGGTCGAGCACTTTGAGACCGTCCAGTGCACCCATGGTCAAAATACTAAGGCTTCATACCAGATTCGGTTGGTTCGTCGCCAAACCGTGACGAACCAACCCAACCGAAGTTATCCGCGTAGCCGAGGGCGACACCGCCCCTTGGAAGTTATCCGCGTAGCGGAGGGCGTAAGCCCCTTTGGAATGGAGACGCTTTCTTCGCCGACCGTTCGGGAGGGGTGTGCTCTAGGATTCAAAAAGACAGTCGCCAGGGCTTTTGGTCTTGTTGACTGCCTTTTTGAATCCGGTATTGCAGGTACAATCGGGCCCATGAAGGTTCTAATTACAGGCGGAGCAGGGTACATCGGCAGCACCGTCGCCAACGCGCTAGAGGACACCGGCCATGTGCCAGTGCTGCTGGACTCGCTGGTAACGGGCCCCCGGGCCTTTACCGAGGGCAAAATTTTCTACCAGGGCGACATCGCCGACAAAGCCTTACTGGAGCGGATCTTTCTGGAGCACCCCGATATTCACAGCACCATCCACTGCGCTGCGCGCATTGTGGTGCCGGAGTCGGTGCAGGAGCCTTACCTCTATTACCGCGAGAACGTCTGCAAAAGCCTCGAGCTATTCAAAAACCTGGGGGAACTCGGCTACCCCCGGGTGGTGTTCAGCTCCTCGGCCTCCATCTACGACGCCGTGCCGGGGTTCAAGGTGACCGAGACCTCGCCGCTCAAACCCAGCTCACCCTACGCCCGCACCAAGTACATGATGGAGATGGTGCTGGAAGACCTGGCGAAAGCCACCCCCCTGCGCGGCATTGCCCTTCGATACTTCAACCCCATCGGGGCCGACCCCAAACTGCGCACCGGCATCCATGTGCGCGAACCCAGCCACGTACTGGGCAAGATGGTAGACGTGGCCCTGGGCAAGCTGCCCGAGTTCACCATTACCGGCGTGGATTGGCCCACCCGCGACGGCTCGGGCATTCGTGACTATATCCACGTGTGGGATCTAGCCATGGCCCACGTGAAGGCGGTAGAGCAGTTCGACACGGTCATACAAAAAACCAAAAGCCCCTATGTGGTGATAAACCTGGGCACCGGCAACGGGGTCACGGTGAAGGAGCTGGTCGCAGCCTTCGAGCGTGTGTACGGAAAGCCAATCCCCAAGCGCGAAGCCCCACCCCGCCCAGGAGATGTAGCCGGAGCCTACGCCAACGCCGACCGGGCTTTGGAGCTTTTGGGCTGGAGGGCCGAGCACTCGATTGACGAAGGCATTGCCAGCGCCCTGGCCTGGGGGCAGAAGCGCAAGGCAATTCTGGGGTACGCCTGACGCTTACAATCAAGCTGTGCAGGCCCTCCCCCACCCCCATATCCCCCTGCAGGCCTCGGAGGGCTCGGTGCTGCGGGCCAGGGCCATGCAGGCCTACCTGCTGGACTTGCGAGCGGTGCTAGCGCGCTACGCCGAGGTGCCTCCGGTGCACCTGATGGTGCTGGATGAGACCGACTGGAAGACCCGGGTCAAGCACCCCTATGGCTTTCCTTTCCAACGCACCAGCCTGCGGGAAGGCCTTTATTTGTTCCTGCCGGCCCACTACCCCGAACGTTTAATTTGGCGGCTGCGCGAGACCCTGGTGCCGGCCATCAAGAGGGCCGGCAAGCCTCCCGGCCAGCCCAGCGACTTTCTGGATCTCAACCTGGGACACGAGTACGCCCACGCCGTAGCCGTGGCCTGGAAGCTGCGTACCCGGGTTCGCTGGGTAGACGAGTTTCTGGCCAACTACCTTTATCTTCTGGCGCTCCAGCAGGCCCTACCGGAACTCTACCCCCAGGCCAGGCAGTGGGGCCTGCTGCTGGCCCACCTCACGCCCAGCCAGCCCAGCCTGGGCAGCTACGATAGCAAGCCCAAAGGGCTTTCCGATCAGCTGTGGTTCCAGGGGCAGTTTACCCTCGAGGCCGCACGACTGGTGGAGGAAAAGAGCGACATGCTCCTAAAAGGCCTGCTACAAGCAGCTCCCCTTAAGAAGTCTACGGTACACAAGCTGTTGGTCGGCCTCGAGCCGCACCTGCGTGACTGGTTTGCCAGCTTTTCCCCCCAGCGAAAGCCCTCTACCGGGACAACCCCGCAGGGACTTCACTGGGAAGAACTGGAAGGATCGTGACCCAAAGCCCCAATACTCGCCCGGGGCCCTGCGGTTTGGACTTACCTGGGCGGGGCCACATCCCCGGGCTTCCCGTCCGAGACCAGCTTGCGCACCCAGTCGGCAAAACTTACATCACCCACCTTGGTGCTGTAGAACTCGGGCCGCCCGATGATGCAGTGCTGGCTGCCGGGGGCCAGGTAGCTATAGAAGTTGGGGGCCGACTGCTTGATGGCCGCGAGGTTCGAAAGGGCACCCCGAACCCACTGCTGGGCAATTTCTGGCGTGGGACGCGGCTGGCCCAGGATCAGGCTATAGAAGAAAATCTGAACCTCGTCCAGCAGGGTGCTGTACTGGGCAAAACTGCGGCTGGGGTAGGCCCTGGCAAAGACCTGGTACAGGTCGTTGGAGCCAAGCCGGGCGGGCTCGAGGCCCCCTATCCAGCCCGGCAGGGCCCCCTGGATGCCCCAGGCTGCCGAGGCCACCGGGAAAAAGGACGCGGGGGCCACCCCCAGCGCTGCATCCCCCAACTGCACCACGTTGGCGTTGGGATAGCGGCGCATGAAGTAGGGCGCCCACATAATGGAGCCATATCCCCCTGCGCTACAGCCCGTAACCATCACGTTCTGGGGGTTGGGAATGTTGTTAAAAACCCACAGCACAGCCTGCCGGGCATTCACCGCCCCTTTGTGCTGAATGCTCAGGTCGCCATAGCGGGCGAGATTGTTGCCCCAGTGTAGGTCGGCGGTGCAGTAGGGTACAAACACGTGGGTCCAGTCGCGGAAGGGGTTTTCGGGGTTGTTGCGATTGAAGACCCCCTGCCCTGCTTGCAAGTCCTGGATTTGCAGCCGGGTGGTGTACAGGCGCGACTGGGGGTTACATGTCGCGGCGTCCCAGCAAGCCCCGCCTCCTTGGAAATTTACAATCACCTTATCGGTAGCCCCAGGCGCCACATAAAAACGCCAGGGTGAGCCGTCCGAGCAGACCGCCGCACCCCCAGGACGAATCTCCTGCCAGCCTGCAGGAGCCTGAACCGAACCCTGCGCCAACGCAAACCCAAAATACGCGACAAGCACCACGAACCAACGCTGCATGTTGCCTCCTTTGGAAAGTTAGCTTACCTCAAGTGTGTGCTCTAAGCCCAAGGCCCCATTAGGAAAGCTCTGATATACTGCCCTGGGGAGGTTACAAATGAAAAAACTGATTGCTCTTGTGATGGTCGCAATTTTGAGCGGGGCCTTCGCCCAGGGACGGTTGTTCGGCGAGATTGCCAGCGGCAACATGAGCCTGGTTCCTGGGTTTAGCCTGAGCGTTCAGGCCCGCATGGGCGCCGAGAATGTGATTGGTCCGCTGGCGCTGCGGGGCGGCTTTGGGCTGTTCACCGGTGGCGGAACCCAGTTTGCCATCGGGGCCGATGTGATTTACTTCCTGCGCTCGAGCGGCAGTCTCGACTTCTACTTTGGGGGAGGTCTGGGCCTGGTGGCAGGCGGCGGCACGCTGTTCAGCATCAACGGCAACGCCGGGCTGGAAATTCCCGTAAGCCGCGATTTCAACTTTTTTGTGGAGCTACAACCCGCGCTTCGCTTTTCTGGCGGCGCCAGCGATTTTGTCCTGGGAATCGAATTTGGGCCCAGGCTCTACTTCCGCTAACCGCTACAGCACCGGCCAGGGACTCAAAAGTCCCTGGTTTTTTTATTCGTACCGGAGGGCCTCAATCGGGTCAAGTGCAGCCGCCCGCGCAGCAGGCCATACCCCAAAAAACAAGCCCACCAGGGCGCTCACTGCCAGAGCCAGAACAACCGTGGTGGGGCTCAGAATGTACACCTTGAAGAAAGGCACCGTGGCGGTTATGAGCAAGAGCAGCCCTGCGGCCAGAACTACTCCCAGCAGACCCCCCACGAGCGTCAGTACCACCGCCTCAATCAAGAACTGCTGGCGGATCTGTCCCGAGGTGGCCCCCAGGGCTTTCCGCAGGCCAATTTCACGGGTGCGCTCGGTCACCGAAACCAGCATGATGTTCATGATGCCAATACCCCCTACCAGGAGCGATAAGCCTGCAATGGCTCCCAGCAGCGCTTGCAAGATGAGGGTGACTGAACGCAGGGTGCCCTGGAAGCTTTCGGTGGACTGCACCTGGTACTTGCCTTTGCCGTAGCGGCTCTCAAAGATGCGCTGCACCTGCCGCGTGACCTGCTGGGCGTCGGCTCCTTTCTTGAGGGGCAGAATAACAAACGCATACTCGCCCCGCCGTGCGGTAGGAGAGGTATTCCAGATAAGCTGGATGGGGGTATAGACGGTTGCGCTCGAGCCAAGCCCCCCAAAAATACCACTGGGAGGCTCCAAAACCCCTACCACCGTGAGGTCGATGCGGGCCCCGCCGGGGTAGTACAGGCGGGCCACCTGACCCACCGCTTCACGGCCTGGAAAAAGATCTTTGGCGGCCCGGTCGGAGAGTACCGCCACCGCCAGACCACCCCGGGCCTCGAGGTCGGTAAAATAGCGCCCCCTGGCGATTTTGTTGGTGGGATCGAGTTTGGGTAAATCCCCCGGGGTGCCTTGCAGTTGCATGGAGCGTCGCTCTCCGGGCTTGCTTTCGTACTGAATGCTGGTAAAGAGTTGAGGGATCACCGTGACGGGCAGCGCCTGCAGGGCCTGTAGGTCTTCCTCACGGATGGGAGCAGAGCTAAAGTCCTGGCCCTCGTTGAAGTTGGGCTGCACAAAGATCGAGCGACCCGCCACCGCTTCCAGGTCCTGGGTAATGCCTGCGGTGGCCATCTGGCCCAGCGAGATCATGGCCGTGACCGCAAACACCCCGATCACGATGCCCAGCAAGGCCAGGAAGCTGCGGAGCTTGTTGCCCCACAGCGACTCGAAGGCCATGCGGAAGTTCTCCAGCGGGTTCATGCCCATTGGGGCTGTGTTCGCCGCAGACGTAGCCCGTTGAGCCGGGTTCATGCCATCCCCCCATCGGCCACCTTGCCATCGCGCAGGCGCACGATGCGCTCGGCCCGGGCCCCCACATCGGGTTCGTGGGTGACCATCACGATGGTCTTGCCCTGGCGGTGCAGGGCGTCGAACAGCTCCATAATTTCATCGGAGGATTTGGAGTCGAGGTTGCCGGTCGGTTCATCGGCCAGGAGTAAGTCGGGTTCCTGCACCAGGGCCCGGGCAATGGCCACCCGCTGTTTTTGCCCGCCCGAAAGCTCGGAGGGCAGGTGGTCGAGGCGGTCGCCCAAACCCACCGACTCCAGGGCCTTCCTGGCTCGTTTGAGCCGTTCGGCAGCAGGCAGCCCCCGGTAGACCAGGGGCAGGGCCACGTTGTGCAGGGCGGTCAGGCGTGGCAACAAGAAAAACGCCTGAAACACAAACCCCACCCGCTGGTTGCGGATGCGGGCTAGCTGCGCTTCGCCCAGACCCCGAACGGGCTCGCCCCCCAGGCTGTACTGGCCCTCGGTGGGCGAATCGAGCAGGCCGATGATGTGCATCAGGGTGGACTTACCCGAGCCCGAAGGGCCCATCAGGGCCACATATTCACCTGGATAAATGACCAGGTCTACACCCGAGAGCGCATGCACCTCCACCGTGCGGGTGCTCGAGCCCGAGCGGTAGACCTTGGTCACGCCCTGCATCTGCACCACTGGGGTCATGGACGAGCCTCCGGGCTACTCAAGCGGTAGCTAACCCGGGCCCCCTCCTTGAGGGCTTCGGGGGGTAGCGAGATCAGGATGCTTTGGTCGGGAATACCTTCTATGGCGGCCTGGGTGAGGTTACGGGCGAGTACCGTAACCGCTTGCTTGCGCACCGTGCGGGTGGCCGAATCCACCACCCACAGGTAGGTTTGGCCCCCCCCTTCCACCAGGGTTTCCAGGGGCACCTTGAGCGCACTGGGCAGGCGCAGGGTGGTGATGCGGGCCGTAGCGGTCAGGCCAGGCCGGGCCAGCGATTCGGCCTTCTCGTCGAGAAAACGAATAAACACCGGCAGCACCGCACTCCCCCCGGTTCCGGCCACCTCGGCCTGCACCCCCAGGCGATCCACCTTGCCCACCAGGGGCTGGCCGGGCGCGGCGTCGAGTTCGAGGCGCACCGGTTGGCCAGGTCGCACCCAGGGGACATCGGCCTCGGACAGGCGGGCCTGTACCCGCAGACTTCCGGCTTCCACCAACCGGATCGAGGCGGCGCTCAGGCCGGTTCCACCGCTGGGCGCAGTGGTCTCGACCCCCGCCAGATAGCCCACCGCAGCCACCGTACCGGCCACGGGTGTGCGCAAGGTTGATTGGGCAAGATTGCGCTCGAGGTTGGCCAGCTCGGTCTGGCGGGCCTGAAGCTGGGCCTGCAGGTCGCGCTGGGTACTGGTGCGGGCCTGGCCCAGGCTGGCGAGCTGGGCCTCGAGGTCGGCCACCTGGCGCTCCAGGCGCTCCACCTCGCTGCGGGCCACCCCACCCACCCGCAGGAGCTCCTCGGAGATGCGCAGGTTACGCCTGACCTCGAGCAGCTGGTTTTGCAGGCGGGTGCGGTTGCTCTGGTAGTCGGCCTCGGCGGCCTGGGCGCGGGACTGCAAGGCCAAAAGCGCCTCTCGTATCGAGCGCAGTTGGGCCTGTTCGCCCGCGGTCTCGAGCACGGCCAGCACCTGCCCCGCCTCCACGGTTTGCCCCTCCTGGACCCGCACCTCGGCCACCCGCCCCGGCCGAGAAAAGGTGAGGGTGTAAACCCGCGCCTCCACCACGCCGGTCGCCCGCACTTCCCGTACAAACTCACCCCGTTCGGCTTGCACCACCGTGACCGCCAGGCCCTGCTCGGCCCTGGGGCGCAGCAGCCCAAAAAGGGTCAGGCCCAGCGAGAGGGCCACCAGCCCGATCCAAATCCAGCGTTTCATGCGCATTGCCTCCAGTTAGCTAATTCGGGCCACCCCTCAATGAACCCGGACAGAGCCCTAACGCGAACCCAGAATGCCCCAAAGTGTAAAGGCCAGCGAAACCACCGCCACGCCCAAAGTGGCCAGCAGGGCCCGGCTGGGCGCCAGCACCCTGAGGCCCGACCAGATAATCCAGAGCGACCAGAGGGAGCCCACTATCCCCAGCCCTTGCAGCACGCGGGTTCCACTGGCCGCCCCGACGACCTGCTGGTACTCGCGCTGCCAGGCCCGCAGAGCCTCGGGGTCGGTGGCCGGCGGCAGGGGGGGCAGATCGCCGGTGATGGGAAACAAAGCCCCCAGGGGAACCAGTACCAGCCCCACCAGCAAAGCCGGTACCGAGGCCCAACCATAGACCTCCCAGGCCCGGCTATCCGGCCCGGCCAGCAGGCGAATAATCAGCCCCCCTATCCCCCACAGCAGCATGCCAAATACCACCCCACCCAAAAGCGCAAACACCAGTTGCACGGGTAATCCCCCCGGCAGAAAACTGGGCAAGAGTCGAACCAGCAACACCTGCCCCAGCGAGGCCGCGACTGTACTGGCCACGATGATAAAAAATGGAGCCACCAGGTTGGGTTTGCGCTCCGAGAGCGCACGGAAAAAGTTAGTGGGCTGTAGCAGCACATCGAGCATTTCCCTTCACCCCCTTTAGTGTGCCCTAGCGAAGCCCAAAACAATAGGGTTACTTAAGCAAACCCTCAATCAACCCAAGGACGGCTAAGGCAACAAAGCCCATTCCCAGCCAGCGAGCTGTTGGGCTATAGGTTGCGGTCCACAAGCGGTAGCCAGCATAGACCAGCCAGGCAAACACCGCCCCAAACACAATAATCTCCACGGTTCCGAATTGCGCACCAGGCATCTCAGGCCTCCACTTCCTGCCACAAACGGCTGGCGGCGAAAAAGAAAAGCGCAGTCAGCACCGACAAAATCACAAAGGCCTCGCTCGGCAGGCCCGGGAAGTTTTCCCACTCCATCCGCACCGCCGGGTTCTGCTCCACACCGGGCGCTGGTAGTTTCCAGGCAGGCAACCACCTATAAAACTGGCTACCCCAAAGCCGAGCGCCCCATTCCAATGCCTGCCCCAGACCCATCACACCGATGATCAAGGCGATCAGGGTGGCCTTACCGGGGATGTAAGCCGCCACCCAGAGACCCAGGAAAAGTGCCGGAACCACCAGGGCCAGACCGCCCAGCAGATAGAGCCAGATCCCTGCCCCCAGGCCAATGGGCAGGCTGACCCCGACCTGGCTCAGCCAGAAGGTCTGCACCAGCCACAAGCCGCCATTGAAGAGGGTTAGAACCCCCACGCCCATCAGGGTTCGGGCAGCCAGGTATAGCCAACCAGGTTGAGGTGAGCCCAGGAGCAAAGACCACCGCCCGGCACGGTACTCCCGCCCGAAGTCCATAATCAGAGCAGCCAGGTAGGCTATGCTTCCCCCCACCGCAACAAACGCGGTGAACGCCAACACGATTGCCGCCGACTCGAGCTTGTAGCCGTTCCACTCGAAAGTTTGTCGGGCCATAAAGAACCATCCCGCCACGACCAGTAAAAGCCCCAGCCCGAATACGCCGAACTTGCGAAGCTCGAGCCACAAGAGTGTGGTAAGTGCGTTCATTTAGATGTACCTCCCAGCTGGATCAATCGTTGATGCGTGTAAAGAACCGGCAAACCGCCAACTACATACCGCCTGGAACTCTCTCGCCCCTGCACCACAACTCCCCTGCTCCCTAGACCTATCAAGCCAACACCTCGATAAAGGCATCTTTCACACTTTGCCCCTTGACCCGCAAATCTTCGGCCTTAGCATCCATCGCTAGCCTGCCTTCTTTCAAGAGCAGCACCCGTTCAAAAATTCCCTCGGCTTCGCTGACCTCGTGAGTCGAGAGCACCAAGCAGGCGTCCTCGCGCCACTCCCGCACCAGGCTCTTGAGGATGCGGTCACGTGAAATTACGTCTATGCCCGAGAGCGGCTCGTCTAGCAAAAATAGCCTGGCATCGCGGGCCAATACCATCGCCAAACGCAACCTCGCCCGTTGCCCCCGCGACATCGAGCGATAGCCCTGCTGGGGCACTTCCAGAAAAGCCAGCAGTTCGCGGTAGCGGCCTGGGTTGAAGTCTGGATACAGGCCCGCCATCAAGCGCTCGGCATCGCGGGGGGTCATCCAGGCATAGAGGTTGTCAGCGTCCGACAAATAAGCAATCTGACCACGGTTCTCGCGAGGGGTTTTACCCAACACTTCTACCTGCCCCTGGGTGGGAAACAACATCCCAGCCAGAAGCTTGAGGGTAGTGGTCTTACCCGAACCGTTCAGTCCCAGCAGCCCAACCGCCTGCCCTGGGTAGAGCTCGAGGCTTAGGTCATGTACCCCGTCGGTCTTGCCAAAGCGCTTTGTCACGTTCGAGAGCTTCGCCAGCATTACTCCTCCCTCTGGCCGTTGGGGCTCACTTTTTTAAGGGCCTTCTGGGCATCTTCCAGGCTCAGCCCCAAGCTCTGCACCTCCATCAAAAAGCGCAAAGCAGCCTCCTGCAAGATGCGCAGCCGGATACCCTCCACATTCACGTCCTCTCGCACAAACGTTCCCAGGCCACGCCGGGTCTCGGTCATCCGGGCCATCTCGAGCTGGCTGTAGGCGTGGATCACCGTGTTGGGGTTCACCTTCAAAGAGGCCGCCAGCTCCCGCGCCGAAGGCAGCTTATCCCCGGGTTTCATCTGACCGCTAGCCAACATCCGCTCCACCCCCCGCACGATCTGTGCATAAATGGGCCCACTTTCCAGGTCTAAATTCCACAATAGAGCCACCTCCTTAGTGCACTAGTTATATAATACACTACCCGATGAAAGCCCTGTTGTCAAACTCTGGTTCGCAGCCTATGGCTGGGGCTCGAGGGTCTGGCCTGTTCTGAAGCCGGTCTCCCTCATTCGCATGGGCAGGTACTGCCCTGAGGCCCACTTTTTCAAGAGGCTATCGTAGGCCGGCGAGAGCAACCCCCCCGACTGGCCCATCGGGATGATAAAAAGGGAGCGCTCGAGGTCGGCAAAGTCCAGGATGTGGCGGTAGCTGCTCCCCACGGTCATACGGAAGTTGGCGGGGTCGTAGGAAGCCCGGTTCAAGGTGTAGCGGTCGCCGCCGTGGGGCACGGCCCGGTCGGACAAGCGGTTGAGCGGCGACACATTGGTCAGAATGGCATGGGGAAAGGTGGCCCGGTGAACCTCGCCCCAGCGCGGGGGGTTGTTGCCAAAGCGATCCAGGGCCTTATCCAGGGCAAGGGCGGCGTAATCCAGGCAGGTCTGGGTATCGGCGGTCTGACAGGCAGGGTCACCCTGGCGCATGGCGGCCAGCAAATACCTGGGTTGTTCCCAGAACTCCTGCCCCACCTCTTTGCTGGGCAGGCGGGAAAGCTCGGTGTACCAGACCTGAAAGACGGTGGGCTCTACTTGCTCGGCCCGCATCACCCCATCCCAGGCCAGCAAACGGGCCTTCCACTGGCGGGCATTTTCCGAGAGCGGGTTGATCACTTCCAGAACAGGCTTGAACTCGCGGTAGAGCAGGCTGGTAATATCCTGCTGCATCGAAACCATATCATCAGCGGAGAGCTTGTCTTTGGCCAAAATAAGCTCCCGGATGCGCTGGGCGCGGTAGGGCTCCTCCCACTCGAGCGAGATGGTGTGGGGGTAGCCTGGCGCGGTTACCTTGTTGTTCGCGGTTACGATAAAACCTTCTTTGGGATTATAGACCTGGGGCCACTGGTCTTGCGGCAGGTAGCCCTGCCAGTCCCAGTTGCCATCCCCCGGTACGGGCATGAGGCCCGAATGACCGGGCTTGCGGATGGGAAAGCGGGCTGGGGCCATATAGCCGATGTTGCCGTCTACATCTGCGTAGACAAAGTTCTGGCTCGGGGCGTTGTACAAAGCCAGCGCAGCTTTGAACTGTTCCCAGTTTTGTGCCCGGGCAATACCCAAAAAGGCTTCCATGGTGCGGTCGGTGTCATCCAGGCTGGTCCAGCGTAGCGACAGCGGCCTTGCACCCGGGTTATTCACCACATCGTTGATGACCGGCCCATAGCGGCTTTCCCGCACCTGTAGGGTCACGTCGGGCTCACCCTTGACTTTGATTACCTCGGTGCGGGTACGCCAGGGCTCCACCTGTCCCTTGTAGCGGTAGCCCCCCGCTACCTCTTCCATAATGTAAAGATCCTGCACATCGGCGCCCACGGTGGTAACACCCCAGCCGATACGCTCGTTGCGGCCAATCACCACCGCCGGAAGGCCCGGAAAGCTGGTGCCGATGGCCTTGTAGGTGGGGGCTTCCATATGCACCAGATACCACACCGAGGGCGCACCCAACCCCAGGTGCGGGTCGTTGGCCAGCAAGGGTTTGCCACTCACGGTACGAGAAGGGCCAATCACCCAGTTGTTGGAGGCCCGGGCCATCTGCTCACCCGGCAGATGCAGGGCCTGGGGCAGCCGGGCGGCCAGGGTGAGCAAGGAGCGGGCCGACTCGCCATCGGGCCTGGTCGGTGGGGGTAGTTGCAGGTCCTCGGCCTGTAGCACCGTAGGGGCATCGGTTGGATAGGGCGGTTTGAGGCGGCTCATGCGCTCGGGGGTCATGCCCTTGGCGGCCCATTGCAGGCGCTGGAGCTCGCTCCGCCAGTTACCCGAAAGGTCGTAGGACATCATCTTGGCCCAGACCAGCACGTCGGCGGGTTTCCAGGGCTCGGGCCGGAAGCCCAGCAGGCGGAACTCGAGCGGCAGAGGCGGGTTGGTGGAAAGGTAGGCATTGATGCCGGCCACATAGGCATCCACGGCCGATCGGGCGTAGGGGGACAACCCCACGTAGGCCTGTTCGGCTGCACGGTAGAAGCCCCAGGTACGTAAAAAGCGGTCTTGCGTTAGGGTCGCTTTTCCCACCACCTCTGAAAGACGCCCGGCCCCCACCCGGCGCTGGAACTCCATCTGCCACAGCCGATCCTGGGCATGGGCCACCCCCAGCGCAAAAAAAGCATCGGCATCGGTCTGGGCTTTGATGTGCAGTACCCCCTCAGCAGTGCGGTTCATCTCGACGGGCGCAGAAAGCCCTTTGAGGGCCAGCCTCCCCGCATGCTGCGGGAGGGTAGCCCCCCGCAGCCAGAACCAACCGCCCACGCCCAAGAGCAGCACCAGACCTACCAGTACCAGCAACAAACGTCCCAGAAAACGTAACCAAAGCATGGTTCCTCCCCGCTTTGAACCTAGTATAAAACCAGACCTCTGAAGCAGGCCTACAGGCAACCTTGATCAGATTGGCTTGCTCTCTCCACGCCAGAAGGCTCGCCCACCCAGCTTACGCCGCAAAAAAAGCTCCACCGTGTTGCCGTCGGGGTCTTGCAGACTGAGCACCAGGGCAATACCCCGATCCTCGAGCCGGTGGGGTACGCCCTCGAGGTGGACAAAGTCTTGGGCCGCTTTAAAGTCTTCCTCTGAGGCCACGGCAAAACCCAGCGTAACCGAACCCGAAGGCTCACCCTCGGTCAGGGCCAGCTCGTAGTGGGCCGGGTTCTCCGACGAAACCAGCAGCGAAGTATTCGCAAAGCGCTCGGAAAGCTGTAAATCCAAAAAGCGGGTGTAAAAGGTGACGGCGGCCTCGAGGTGCCGCACCCTCAGGTGAACGTAGGCCAGACGGGTGGTGTACATCCAGGGTATTTTGGAACGCCCCGCCCCCCAGGTCAAACGGGCCCCTCGCTCAGCCAAACCCCAAGGTGGGTTTGGCCTCCAGACCCATTTTGCCAATCTGGAAGCCCCGATAGAATTGGGTTATGAAGATTGAGTTCCGCGAAAATGGCTCCATCGGCATCGAAACGGGCGGTAAGTACGTATTCCGCCAGGGCGACCAGGAAGTGGTCATCGAGAAGGCCAGGGTTTCCCTCTGTCGCTGCGGGCACTCTGGCAACAAACCCTTCTGCGACGGCTCCCACAAGGCCGCCGGGTTTGTAGCGCCAGCCGCCGTAATCGAGCTAAACACCAACGCCTAGCACAGCCAAAAAAGGCTGCAGAAAAGGCAGTTGGCCTAAGGAGCAGGGCTGGTTCATAAAGTAAAACAACGCCTTCCTCTTCCAACGGGGGAGGCTAGGTGGGGGCATTACACCCAGTCAGGTCGCCTAACTACGAGCATTTTTTGCAACACCAAGCGTTTGAAGCGCTTCTGGCTGAGGTTTGCCAGGGTTCACGCTCCGATCATGGCCCAAGGAGAGCAAAAACACATTGGGCCTGCCTTCAGGCCCTAAGATGGCAGGCGGAGGTTAGCATGCCCATGCGCTATCGCAAACTTGGTCAGTGGGGCTTGAAGGTTTCGGAAATTTCGCTGGGGGCCTGGGTCACCTACGGCGACGCCGTAAACGACCTCGAGCGCATCAAACAAATCACCCGCATCGCTTACGAGGGCGGCATCAACTTCTTCGACAACGCCGATGTATACGCTAAGGGCCTGGCCGAGGAGCTGATGAGCAAAGCCCTCCTGGAACAGTTCCCCCGCCACGAGCTGGTGCTCTCCAGCAAGGTCTACTGGCCCACCAGCGAGGATGCCAACGGGCGGGGCCTATCGCGCAAGCACGTTCGGGAAAGCCTCGAGCGCAGCCTGAAGCGCATGGGCACCGACTACCTCGATCTCTACTTTTGCCACCGCTACGACCCCGAGGTGCCCATGGAAGAAATCGTGACCACCGTGAGCAATCTGGTAGAGCGGGGCCTGGTGCTCTACTGGGGCACTTCCGAATGGCCGGCGGCCCGCATTGTCGAAGCAGTGCAGTTTGCCAGGGCCAACGGCCTGCATCCGCCTGCAGTGGAGCAACCGCAATACTCCATGCTCTACCGCGAACGCGTCGAGCAGGAAATCCTGCCCGAGACCGAGCGCTTTGGGCTGGGCATGGTAGTCTGGAGCCCCCTGGCCATGGGTATGCTGACCGGGCGCTACGACAAGGGCGTACCCAAAGACAGCCGTTTCGAGCGCTATCCGCAGTTTGGTAACCGCTTCCTGACGGACGAAAACGTAAAAAAGGTCAGGGCCCTCAAAAAAGTAGCCGCCGACCTGGGCCTGACCCGTACCCTGCTGGCCCTGGCCTGGGTCTTACGGCAAAAAGGCCTGAGCAGTGCCATTACCGGGGCCACCAAGCCCGAGCAACTCAAAGAAAGCCTGGGAGCGGCGGGGGTAGACCTACCCCAGGAGGCCCTGGAGCGCATCGAGCAAATTCTCGGCAGGGCTCGAGGTTAATCCAAATACCCTTTTCGAGGGCATTGGCATCAGAACCTGGCTTGCAACATTCGCCTCCCAGTTCTCCAGGTTTCGGCCTTCGGCTCTGGGCCTCCAGCCTCACAACGCCAGGATGTACCTGGCCAGGCGAACAATATCGTTTTGCAGGTTGAGGGTTTTGCGTTCGGGGGGGCGGCTCTTTAGCTCCCGGATTTTTTCGGCAATCTTGCGGGGCCGGCGGATATAGTAGCCCAGCTTCTCGTGCCGAATGAGCTCTACGTTGCCGTGCTCCTGCGGCCATACGTAATCGCAAACAATCAAGTCTTTGTGTTGCGAAAGCACCTCGGCAATGGTGGCGGGGCCAGCTTTGGAGACCACCACGTTGGACACGTTGATCAGTTCGTACATCTGCTTGGTGAAGCCAAACAGGATCAGGTTGGCAATCTGGTTCTTTTGCTTGAAGGCCTCGAGCTGGCGGTAGAGCTTTTGGTTGTAGCCACACACCACCACCACATTGATGCCCTCGATTTTGACCAGCTCCCGCACCAGCCTGTGGCTAATTTTGAGACCCGCTCCACCCCCCGTTACCAGCACCGTGTAGGGGTGAACCAGGCCCCACTCCCGACGCAAGCGGGCCACCTCCTCGGGGGCCAGGGGTTGGTCGTATTTAGGGTCAATCAGGGTCTGGAAGTAGTGCAGGTTTTCCGGGGGAACCCGGTAGCGCCGGGCTATGCTGTAGGCTTCGGGGCTGGCCACCACATACTGATCTTTGGTGTCGATGAACCAGTACAGGTGGGGGCTGAAAATATCGCTCACCACCGTAAGGGTCTTGGGTTTGTGCTTTCGTACATAGGGCAAGCGGCGAAAACCGTGGTTAACCGGATAGCAATAAATTATCTTATCTGGACGAAACTCCTCTAAGTACTCGTTGATGGCCGGGGCCAGGCGCATGCCCAGCACCCGCGCAAAGGACTGGATGGCCGGGCGGGTCTGGTAGAAGGCTTGAAACACGGTAAACAACCAGCGCTGCTTATTAACAGCAAAGTTGTAGCCGTCCTGGATGGCCTGGGCAATCCAGCGCGGCCCCACATCGAAAAAGTTGAACAGCCGAACCTCGGATTCGGGCTCGAGTTCGGTCAGCAGCTTGTGCAGGTTCTGGGCCAGGGCAAAGTGCCCACCCCCCGCCTTGGTATAGACCAAAAGGATGCGTTGTGGCATAAGGCGCATGGCCACAGGGCCAGGCCCCTATAGATTAGAACATTTTTGGATTGGTAGGGTCCGGCACGTTAGCGAATCATGCCGAGTCGGTCAAGCCAGCGGACTTTATCCTGCGTGCTGGGCTGGGAGAGGTCTTTGGCTCCAACCAGGGTTTCGTGCATCTGATCGTAGTCGTCCAGCAGATACCAGGCCTGGGCAATGGCGGCCAGGCTGTACCATTCGTGGTGCACATCGGACTGCCAGCGGAAGCGGGTCAGGGCCGTGGTCAGGCGCTGCACGGCCTCGTCGGGTTGATGGCGATCCAGAGCGCTGACCCCCAGAATCAGCTGGGACATGGCAAAAGCCCTTTCGCTGCCCAGGTTACGGGCCTGCTGTTCAATTTCAAGCCCGAGTTTCCGAACGGTGTGCTGGTACTCGAGGTCATCCTCATGGTTAACCAACAGTTGCCAGGTTTGAGCAATAAGCGCCTCCACCTTTTCGACCATCACACCACTTTCAACCGTAAACGAAGGGCTCACTTCAAACTCCTTTTTACTGCAAGAAACGCTATGTAAACGTTTCCACAGTAACCTGTCAAGTATAGCAACCAGAAGCACCAAAGTACAGGTAACTGCACTTAATATCCGGCGATGCTGGTATGTCTTGTCTGGGCTTGATTATCGGGCTATCGAAAGAAACCCAAACTCGAGGAATTGAGAGCGCGATTAGTCGAAAATACACGGCTATTGCACAACTATAGTCGAGTTGTGAAAGCGATCCAGCGAAACTGGTGGTCTTGCCTCACCCCAGCGGCTGGTGGCACAGCCACACCCCGCTCCGCGCCCGCCAACCCTCTGATAATTCAATGGCCTTATGGGGCGGCGGAACTGCGATGACTTTATGCCCGACAATACTGAACTCAATCATGGTGAACAGCTTGTCGAGCGCCTGACCCAGCGGGCGGGTCTCCAGGGGGCTGAAGCGAAGATGGGGTAACCTGGCCTCCAGGCTTTTGCAACCGGCATAGGGCAACAGCTCGGCCGGGTCGCGCCAGCGCCGGGGAGGGCCAATAAGCAGTTCGGCCAGCACCAGCGACAACCCTGGGTAGCGCCGCGAAAACTCCTCCGGGTCGAACTCGAGCGAAAGCTCCAGACTCACCTCTACGTCTTGCCACACTTCCCGTTTCACAGCACTTGCCATACTTCAGCTTGCAACAAAGCCGACGCATGGTCAAGAGCAAATAACCCGTGCCAGACAATAAAAACGGCGATACAAGCTTTGACACTCCAGTAGCAAAAGTGTCAAAGCTTGGAAAAAATCTCAGTTGTTAGCAAACCAGCGCAGCCAGCGGGCTTTGCCGGCGAATTCGGCCTGACGCTTGAAGGTGTTTGCCTGGGAGTGGGTCTCGAGGGCCTGCACAGCATCGCCAAGATAGCCCCAGGCCAGGGCAATGGCTTTCAGGCAAGACCACTGTCCCTGTTCGTCATCCAAAAAGCGATACACGGCCAGCGCTCTCGACAAAAGCACGATGGCTTCGTGGTTATCTCCCCCGTAGAGGCTGCACACACCCCAGATAAAAAGGCTCTGAGCCCAGGCCCGGTTATTGCCGGAGCGCCGTGCCAGATGCTCTGTTCTGCGTGCCAACACTGCCGCCTCCAGCGGTTGCTGCTCAAGTTTGAGCCAGGCAACGGCGAGGAGTTGTTGCAGATTCTCGCGTTCGGTAGGTGGGTAGGCGTCGGTCAAGGTACTCATTGCCAAGGGTCAGGGTAGCAGCTTATTCGGGGTTGTTCGGCGCATTCGTCACCAACGGGATTTACTTAACGCTCAGGATCTTTTGACGGGCCAAATATCACCAACCCAGGGGACAGCAAGACACGCTGCCCACCTTCCATATCATGCTAGGCTATGGTCATGCTGGAAAGCCTGAAAACCCTCTTACCTCGAAAGGTCAGTACCGCCCCGACCGACCTCGAGACCCACGGCAAAGATGAAAGCTACCCTGTGCGACACCCACCCCTGGCGGTGGTCTTTGCCGAGAGCCCAACCGACATACAGACCACCCTGGCCTGGGCCCGGGAGCACCATCTGCCAGTAATCCCCTTCGGGGCAGGCACCAGCATAGAAGGACACGTTATTCCGCAGGTACGGGCCATCTCGCTGGATGTTTCCAGGATGAACCGCGTGCTGGAAGTTCAACCCCAGGACTTCATGGCAGTGGTGGAGCCGGGTCTAACCCGCAAGGCCCTGAATGAAGCCCTCAAGGGCACCGGATTATTCTTTCCAGTAGACCCCGGTGCGGATGCCAGCCTGGGCGGAATGGCGGCTACCAACGCCTCGGGCACTACCACCGTACGCTACGGGGGCATGCGGCACAATGTGCTGGCCTTGCAGGTGGTGCTGGCCAATGGCCAGGTACTGGAACTGGGTCGGGGGGTTCGCAAAACCAGCGCCGGCTACAACCTCAAGGATTTGTTTATCGGCTCCGAAGGCACCCTGGGCATCATCACCCGCCTGACCCTAAAGCTGCACCCCATTCCCGAGCACATCCACACCCTGCGGGTCTTTTTTGACGACCTTTCCGACACGGCCCAGGCCGCTTACGCCGTGATGGCCAGTGGGCTGCCGGTGGCCAGGCTGGAACTGGTGGACGAGGTAGGTATCCGGGCCATCAATCACTACCTGGGGCGCAGCTACCCAGAAAAACCGGCTTTGTTTGTGGAGTTTCACTCCTCGACTAAAGAAGCCCTGGAAGCCGAGTCAAGCATGGCCCTGGGGCTGATGCAGGAGACCGGCGCCATCAGCATAGATACTGCCCGCACCCAGGAGGAGCGCAACGCCCAGTGGGAGGCCCGTCATCAGGCCTACTGGGCCCTGGTCAACCTGTTTCCCGGCAAGGAGTACCTCTCCACCGATACAGCCGTGCCCATCTCCAGGATGCCTGACCTGGTGGAATATTCCAGCCGCCTGCTGCGCGAAATGGGCCTGACCGGCAACATCCTGGGGCACGTGGGCGACGGCAATTTCCACACCCTTGTGGTCTGTGAACCGGGCGACCCTCGAGGCGAGGTCTTCTCTGAGCGACTGGTAGAGCACACCTTAGCCCTGGGTGGCACCTGCACCGGCGAACACGGGGTGGGGCTGCGCAAGAAAAAATACCTCTCCAAAGAACATGGCCCAGCCCTGGACTGGATGCGGCAGATCAAGCAGCTTTTCGACCCCCAAAACCTGCTTAACCCAGGTAAGATTTTTGATTGATTAACTCTGCTACCCAGGAATCTGCGCACCCCTATACTGCCCAATCAGACGCACTCAGTGCGGGCCGACTCTACCCCTTTCGTAGGGAGGGTTGGGGAGGATTTAATACCAGCGGCGCCGGATGGCGGCGAACTAACCGGGCCGAAGTTATCCGCGTAGCGGAGGGCGATACCGCCCCTTGGAAGTTATCCGCGTAGCGGAGGGCGATACCGCCCCTTGGAAGTTATCCGCGTAGCGGAGGGCGATACCGCCCCCTGGAAGGCAGACGCTTTCTTCGCCGACCGTTCGGGAGGGGGTGTGCTCTAGGATTCAAAAAGATAGCCTCTGGGGGATCTTTGGTTTGGATGATTATCTTTTTGAATCCGGTATGACATCCTGGGGGCAAAAGCCCACCAGATGCGCTCCGTGGGGGTTCTATGGGGCTATGGAAGCCCGGGGGAACTCCAGGCCCACGGCGCAGACCTGCTTTGCAAACACCCCCTTCACCTGCCGCAGTGTGTGGCTAGTTTAGAAGACCCAACCCCAGCGCACAATGGTTTTTAGGCAGCTTGAACTGATTCTGAAAGCCATCCGAGCGCTGCGACATCCAGATGCCAATGTCGTTGTGGCGCGAGACCTCTTGCTGGATGGACCCCCCAGGCCTTCCGAAGGCATCGGTGTAAAACCTTTCCGGGCCGTTTTGGTTATACCAGTAAACCGGCCCGTGGTAGGCCTCACGGTCGCAGCCACGCAGGCCGCTAAAGCCCATAAAAACCTGCTCGGTGTAGTGCAGCTCGCTCAGGTTGGCGGGGTTCATGGTGGTGATGGGGTCGAAGACGGCGGTCGAGGCAATCACCTGCACTTTGTCGGCCAGGCGTAGCCTGAAGGCCCAGATTTCGTAAAGCGAGCCGGGATTCTGGCTGTGGCAGCCGGTTCCGGGGAGGGTCATCACGCTGCGGCCAATGTCGTTGTTGGGGTTGGCATCGTTCAGGGTGGGGTCGCGCTCGCAGATGGAGCCCACCAGGCCGGTGTCGGCCATGCCCTGCACGCGCACCCGGTGCCCGCTAGGGGCTACCAGGTCGAACATCAGGGAGTGCTGGCGCACGCTGTATCGCCGCACCCCGCCGGTACCCATGTGTGCCACGATACGGGTACTGGTCAGGGCTATGCGGTCTTCGTCGTTGCGGGTGCCCCGGTTGGCCACAAAAACTTTGAAGCCCTCGTGGGCCTCGGGCATACCGGCAAGCTTGCCCACGTAGCCAAAGGGGGGCAGCTCGGGGTTGGCCAGGCTGGTGCGGGGGTCATCGCCGTGCTCGTGGGTAAAGTAGCATTTGTACTCCGGGTCTACCTGGGGATGCCAGGTGGGATAGAGCTCGCCGTCGGGGCCGCGCACGGTGTAGCGATTGTGCACCCAGTCGGGGCAGGCCTGCCCCGCTACCGGGGCGGGCTGACCGGGTGGAAGTACGGGAGGAATGGCATCCGGCGCGTTACATCCCCACAACGCAACCAGGGCCCAAAGCAGGAGGGGGTTTTTCTGCATGGGAACCTCCAGCTCTAAGCCTATCAACCTGTCCCAAAGCTAAGTTGAATGGGTGTTTAACTTTGCTTTACTTAACGCAAAACCGCCCGGGCCTCGAGGCGTACTTCCACCGGGTCGTTGACCCGAAGAAACAGCAAACTGGGCGGGTTGAGTTTCCACTCCGAAAAGCTGGTGTTGAACCCTCCGGCAAACCGATAGGTATTGCCCTCGCGGGTCAGTTTGCCGCTAATCCGCACCGCCCGCCGGGTGCCGCTGATCTCCAGGGTGCCGCTGAGCACGGCGTCCTCGCCGGTTTGCACCAGCCGCTCAACCTCGAGACAACTCTGGGGGAACCGGTTGACATCAAACACGCCCCGCGCATCGGCATCGCGCAGGGCATTGCCGGAGTCGAAGCGGCCCAGCTCCACGCACACCTGGCCCGAGGCCTCGCCCGTCTGGCTGTTCCAGCGCACCGTGCCGCGAACGCTGGTGTTGGCGCCCTCCCAGCGGCCCAGGTTATAACTGGCTGCGTAGGTCACGCGCCCTTCGATGGCATACTGGTTGGTCTGGGCCTGCGACAGGCCGAAGAATAGGCCAGCCAGCAGAGGGATAAGCCATTTCACATGATTCATAGGTTCTCTCCTCAGGTGGAGCGGATCTCCAGTACCTCCGGCATGGGCTCGGCCAGAACGCCTTCCAGGATACGCGCCGCCGCCTCATCTGGATGCAGAGCCGTTTTAGGAGCGCCCCCCAGGGGCGCCCACAGGCCGGTTGCAACTGCAGGCAAGCGCACCAGGCAAAAACGTACCCCCTCGCGACGAAACTCTTTGCGGGCCACGCTCACCAGGCCCTCGGCCCCCAGCTTGGTCGCCACATACGCCGAGAGCCCAGGAACTGCAATCAGCTCGGGGTATACGCCCAGTACGGCCACCCGGGCCTGGGGGTTGAACCGCACATATTTGAGCAATATGGCCAGGCCGCCCATGTTGGCGGTGGTGAGGCGCTCGAGGTCGGCCATACTTTGTTCGCGCAGACCTGCCTTCTGTACTGCCCCCGCCGCATATAGCAGCAGGTCGAGCGGCCCCACCTCTTCGGCCAGAGCCTGAACCTCGAGTTCGTTGCCGAGTTCGGCGGGAACCGCCAGCGCACTCAGGTCGCGGGCCAGGCCAGCCAGAATCTGCCCATTGCGTCCGGAAAGCCACAAACGGCTTACCCGGCCCGCCAGTTGATGTGCTAAAGACTGTCCAACGCCACCCGTGGCTCCTATCAACAGGGTATTCACGCCTCGAGCCTACGCTTGTTGTGCTATTTACACCGTGGGGCAGAAGCAAATCCAGATCCACATACCTTCAAAACACTTTGGAAAAAACTTCCTCTAAAGCCTGCTCGACGGACATCGGCAGACCGATGTAATAGCCCTGGGCATAGTGGCAGCCGTGGTGGGCCAGCCATTCTAGCTGCTCCCGGTTTTCCACGCCCTCCGCTAGGGTCTTGAGGCCAAACGCATTGGCCAGTTGCAGCATAGCCCGCAAAATCTCCTCGGAGGTATGGCTTTGGCCAATTTCGGCCACGAAGCTTTTATCGATTTTGATCAGGTCTATCGGCACCTGCTTGAGGTGGGCCAGCGAGGAGTAACCCATGCCGAAGTCGTCGAGGGACACCCGCACACCCAGTCCGCGCAGGGCCACCAATCCACCCAACCACTTCTGTCGCTCGGGCAGCAACGCCGACTCGGTAATCTCGATCCACAGCATGCTTGGTTGCAAAGCTTCTTCTACCAGCGAACGCACCACCTCCCGCACCCAGTTGGGGTGGGCCAGCGTCACTGCCGAAAAATTAATGGCCAATTCGGCTCCCAACTGCTTCTGATTCTGCACGGCCTGTTTGAGCACAGCCAGGTCGAGCTCGCCAATCAGACCGGCCTCTTCAGCCAGGGGCACAAACTCGCTGGGGCGCAAAAGCCCCCGGGTCGGGTGCTCCCAGCGCACCAGGGCCTCCCATTTGCTTATGAAGCGATCCTGGATGCTCAGAATAGGCTGGTACTGGATCAGGAAACAGCCCTCCTGGATGGTCTTGCGGAGCTGCTGCACCGTCTCGAGGCGCTCGAGGGAGTTCAAATCCTGCGCAGGATCGTAGACGGCAATCCCGGTGCGGGCGTGCTTGGCCTGGTACATGGCCACATCGGCGGCCCGGGCCAGTTCGTCAAGGGTCTGGCCGTGCTCGGGGTGTAAAGCCAAACCCAGGCTGGCCTGCACATACAGGGTGTGTTCACCCAGCACAAAGGGGGTGTCAAACACCTCCATCATGCGGCGGGCCGCCGCGGTAGCCGAGGCTTGGTCGGCTGAGGGCAGCAAAACCGCAAACTCGTCACCCCCCATGCGGGCCAGCAGGTCGTCTTGTCGCAGCACCTCCTTGATGCGCAGGGCTAGCTGGCGCAAAAGCTCGTCGCCAGCCTGGTGACCCAGGGTGTCGTTAACCACCTTGAAGTTATCGAGGTCGAGGTAGATCAAGGCCGGGCTTTCGCGCTTGCGGCGGTCGGCCACAAAAAGCGACTCGGCCACCGCCCACAGCTTGCGACGGTTGGGCAGGTCGGTGAGCGGATCGTGATAGGCCAGGTACTCGATGCGGGCTTGCTGGCGTTTGCGCTCGCCCACATCGCGGACGGAAATCAGAACCTGCTTGTGGCCGGCAATCTGCACCAGCACCCCCAGGGCCTCAACCTCAAGTTCGCGCCCATCTCGGGTGAGTAGGCGAACCTCCTCGAGGGCATCGCGCTCCCCGCTGAGGATACGCTGGATTCGTTCAGCCACCCGCGGCAGCGAGTTAGGGTGCACAAACTGGGTCAAGGACTGCCCCACCACTTCGTCCAAACGTTGGTACCCGAGCCCCCGCAGCCCCACCGGGTTGAGGTAGAGCACTTTGGAGCCGTCAAATAGCGCTACCGCATCAGGCAGGGTCTCCATGAGGGTTCGGTATGTGGCTTCCTGTTCACGTAAGGCATCGTAGACCTGGGCCCGGTCAATGGCCAGGCTAAGCTGACCGGCCACCCCCTCCAGAAAACGCACATCGCGCGGCTCGAGGTCGGCGGCGCTGCTCACGACCAACAAGCCGTTTATCTGGCCCTTGACCAATAGGGGCACCGCGACCAGGCTTCGCTGGCCCACCAAACCGGCCTTGCTGCGCTCCTCGGTACTGTACAAGACCACGGTTTCGCCCAGATGGGCCGCCCGATGAACCACCTCGTGGGTCGAGTCAAAGTGCTCGGGCAGGGTTTGTTTGCCGCTCCACCAGAGCAAGCTAGGCTGATCCCCTTCGAGCCGATATGCGGCCACACTGTCAAAATGGGGGTGTTCTTGAAGGGTATCCACCACCCCCCGCATCAGGGCCAGCGGCTCGAGGTCTCGGGCCAGCCCATCGCGCACCTTAGAGAAGAGGGAAAGCTCGAGGTTGCGCTCCTCGGCCTGAGCCTGGCTTTTTTGCATGGCGGCCTCGGCGCTCCAGCGACGGTCGTACTGAAAACGAAACAACCCCACCACCAGGCTCGTCAGCAGCCCCATCGCACTGATTAGGTACACCGCATCGCGCAGTTCCTTATCCCAGGAAACCCCCGCCACGCCCAGCAGGCCCGCAAGAAAGGGAAACAAAAGCAAACCCACCCCCACCGCACCCCAAAGCCCCAGCCCCCAGCTCAGCAGGGCCACGCCGGGCCAAATTAGCAGCAACACCCCATGATTCAGGCTGCGGTATGCCTCAGGGAAAATCAGTGCATAGGCCAAAATGAACAGCAAACCCAAAGTGAGCTCGAGCCTGCGCGGCTTTAACCAGGTCGTTATCGGCGAAAGCAAAAAGCCCTCCGGTTCCCAAACATCACAGCCACAATCTAATCTTGAGCGTTTAGCGTATATCTTTCGGTTACCATCGTACCCGGTGATTCTACTCACAGAAGCCGGTCTTCAAAACGTTATTTACACCAGCCCCTTTAGTCACGCCCCAGGCCGCTCCCCCGTCACATCTGCAAGGTCTCGCCTGCACGGGCTTTATTGAAGCTTGTGCCTTGTCGGCTCGTACGCGGGTAACGCCTGTTTTATTTTGGGTTAAGTCAGTTGTCATTCAAACCTCACCTTGGGCAATGCGCTCGCGCAGTTCCTGGGCCCGCTGACGGATAGCCGTATGTTCTCCTGGCTTACGCTTGTCCCAGGTCTTGTACAGCACCCCCAGGCGGGGGTTGCCCTCCAGCAAGGCGCGGTGCCGGGCCATGAAGTCCCAGTACAGGCTGTTGAAGGGACAGGCTTGCTCGCCCAGGGTTTCTGCTACCTTGAAAGCGCAGTGCTGGCAGTGGTTGCCCATGCGGGCGATGTACTTCCCGCTGGCCGCATAGGGCTTGGAGGAAAGGATGGGCGAGGCAAATACCCCCATGCCCAGCACGTTGGGCACCATCACCCAGTCGGCAGAGTCCACAAAGGCGGCCACAAACCAGGCATTGAGGGCCTGCGGTTCGATGCCATACAGGAGCGCAAAGTTGGCGAGCAACATCAGCCGCTCGATGTGATGAGCATAACCCCGCTGCCTGGCACGCTCAATGACCGTGGACAAGCAGCGCATCCGGGTGGGGGCCCCCCAAAAAAGCGGGGGCAGGGGCCTCGAGGCCTGAAGTTGATTGGCCTCTAAAAGCCCCGGCATCTCGCGGCGGTACACATGGTAGATGTACTCACGCCAGCCGATGATTTGTCGCACAAAACCTTCGATGCTGGCCAGGGGAATGCTGCCCTTGTCATACTCCGATAGGGCCCGCTCCACCACCTCGGCGGGGTGCAGCAGGCCCAGGTTGAGGGCTGGAGAAAGCAGCGAGTGGTGCAGGCTCCAGCTTTGCTCCACCAGGGCGTCCTGGTAAGGGCCAAAGGCCGCCAGACGGTGCTGAACGAAATCTTCCAGGGCTTCCAGGCCCTGCTGCCGCGTCACCGGCCACGCAAAACCCTCGAGCGAACCAAAATGCCCCCTGAACTTTTCCCGTACGGTCTCGACGACCGCCAGGGTAATGGCATCGGGGGCAAAACGGCGCGGGGCCGGGGGCTGGTAGCCTGGGGGCGGCGCCTTGCGGTTCTCGGCATCGTAGTTCCAGGCTCCGCCTACCGGCTGGCCGCCCTGCATCAGATAGCCGGTGCGCTGGCGCATGAAGCGGTAGAAGTATTCCAGCCTGTAGGTCTTGCGGTTCCCAGCCCAGCGGTCAAATTCCTCCGGCTCTAGCAGCCACAGCCGGTTGGGCAGCAGGCGATAAATGCCACCCAGGCCTTCCACGATGGCCCCCGCCCGCTCGGCGAAGCCGTAGTCGGCCGGTTGCATCTGAGCCAGGGTTGCGCCGGGGTGCGCCTGGAAAAACTGACCCAGGGCTTCGGCCAGGGTCTCGGCTTGCAGGTAGATGACCTCCCTTCCGCTTGCCCGCAGTTCCTGGGCAAAGTGGCGCATGGCGCTGAAGAAGAGCACCAGCTTCTGCGGGTGCATGGGCGGGGTACGCCCCAGCTCGTAGGCCTCCAAGAGCAGCACCCGCCGGGGCGATAGCTGCTCCAGGGCAGCATGGTTGAGTTGGTCGCCGAGAATCCAGAGGGTCATACCAATCTTGAGGGCCTGGGGTCAGAGGTGAGAGAGTTTCGCTCAGCGCACCCCTTGCAGGTAAGCCGCAATAGGGCCCACCGCAGCGCCGTTGCGGCTGGTCAGGATGTCCAGGTGCGTGAGGCCCGGCAGGATTCGGATATCTACTCGAGTATTGGGGAAAACCTCCCCTACACTTTGAAAATTGCGGGTTTGTGGGAGCAACCCCCGCCCCGCGCCCAGGGCCAGCACCGGATACGCCACCGAACGCGGCCTCAGTTCGGGCATGGCCACATCGTAGGCCGAGATGTCGAGGGAGAGGCGGTAGGGGAAAAACCACTCCGAGAAGCCGGTGGTGGGGCTGGCATACGATGAAATAAATTCCATCGGATCGGTGGCCTCACCGCTATCGCGCCACTCTACCCGACTCCCCCTTGGGCCCCGGATGGTGTAGACCACACTCCCCACAAAAAAGCTGAACAGGCTAATCCCCTCGCGCCCGGTAGACTGCCCCACCGAGACCGAGAAAATGGGCGACAGGGCATAGCGGTCGTCCACGCGGGAAAGGGCTGCCGCCAGCCGACTCGCCCGGAAAGGAACCCAGCCCGGCGGGGCATCGGCCTGGGGGTTCTGCGCAGTCATGAAAGCCTGGGCTTCGGCCTGGGCAAAGCCCACCGGGTTGAGCCCGAAAGCGGTGATGTAGGGGGAGGCTTTGCCTTCTAAGAGTTCGTTGAGCCCGGCCAGCCGCCCAAAGCCCCCTTCGGTACCGCTAAAGTATTGCTCACGGGTGAGGGGAATCAGGCGGGGCGCGCCGTCCAGCAAAATAAGGCCGCTGATTTTATCGCCTCTATAAAGGGCAAACAGCGAGGCCATACTGGCCCCCAGGGAGTGCCCCGCCAGCACCACGGGGCCGCTCCTGCGGGCCTGGTCTATCACCTGCTCGAGGTCGTCCAGGTGTACCTTCAGGCCCCAGTCCTTGAGGAAAGGAAAATCGGGCAGGGGGTAGTTCTGGTAGTAGGCCCAGGGGTCGGGCGAGGTGAAGCCCCGGCGATCCTCGAGGCCGTTGGCGCGCCGATCCCAGGCCCAGACCGCCCAGCCGGGGGCCGCCAGCACCAGCCGCCGGGCCAGGGCGTCGAAGTTGGTGGCCCCCCCCAGGAACCCCGGCACCAAAACGACAGTGCCGTGCGGCGTTCCCTGGGCTGGGTAGACCAGCACATAACTTCGGTCCAGGGCCGCCCCTGCTGCCGTGGGAGCGCCCGGAATAGCCCGATACTCCGGCTGGCCCATCCAGCGGTCGGTTTGGGCCAGCCCCATGCTCAACAGTCCCAAAGCCAGAACCATCCACTTCTGCATTCTCTTATCCTGAGGCCACAAAGGGCTTAAGACTTGACCAGGGCCCACAAAAAAGGTGGGCCGAAGCCCACCCTCCAGCCCGCTTTGCCCTTATGGACTGGCAAAACTATCCTCGACCACGATCACCTCGAGGGTCTCGCCGGCCAGCAAACCCACCGCAAACACGCTATAAACCTTGCCGCCTTCAAAAGCCACCCCCTCGAGCGGCAGCGCTACCGTGGTGGTGCCGGTGGGACGTACCTCAAGGTTGTAGGCCGCAGCCGGCACAATGCCGTAGCCCGAGATCTGGTTGAAGGCCAGGTTGCGGAACAGCACCGGCCCGCCCTTGAGGGCCACATCTACCGCCGGAGCATCCGGCGAGGCATGGACGATGCGAACCTTGGCCACCCCTTCGGCAGGGGCAATGCGGTCTTCGACCAGTCGGGCCTTAAGGCTCGAGGCCGTACCCAGCGCCATGACCGTGTAGTACTTGCCTACTTGTACGCGAATGGCTACGTCGGCAACCTTGGCCGGGTTCTGCCCCGTGGTCTGAACGGTCAGGGTCAGGCTGCCAGCGGGCACTTCGGCGTAGTAGGTTACGTCTTTGAAAGCCTGGGCCTCGAAAACTTTGTTGCCCCCCGAGACGATATCCACCGCCGGCGCATCGGGAACCAGGTGGGCAAACCGCACATAGGCCGTACCTTCCTGGGCCAGCGCAACACCCAGTACCACCAATAGACCTGCGATCCACCTCATCCACCGCATAGAACACTCCTTTCTACCGCTAGGGTTATAAGCTTGCTAGGTCATCGTATCGTGAGAAGCATTCTTCTACAACCTCTTTGGATTACAGAGCAAGCTGACCAGACCAAGGTATGGGCGGCTCATCCACCCCATCCTGCAAAACAACAAACGCCCCTGAGCGTTGCCCAGGGGCGTTTGCACAATGCGCGCTGCTACTTGGGCAACAGAACCGTGTCAATAACGTGGATGATGCCGTTGCTGGCCTGGATATCCACCGCCGTGACCGTGGAGTTGCCGTTCAAAACCACCTTGCCATCCTTGACCGCGATGGTCACGTTCTGACCCTCTACGGTTTTGGCTTCCTTGAGTGTGACGACTTGGCTCGAGGGCACCCGTCCGGCCACCACATGGTAGGTAAGCACCTTGGTCAGGGCTGCTTTGTCGGCCAGCAGCTTATCCAGATCGGCCTTGGGAATCTTGGCGAAGGCTTCGTTGGTCGGTGCAAAAACCGTGAAGGGGCCAGGGCCCGACAGGGTCTGGGCCAGTCCAGCCGCCTGCACAGCCGCCAGCAAAGTGCTGAAGTTGGGGTTGGTGGCCACAATTTGCGCGATGGTCTGGTTCTGGGTGGCGCTCTGGGCGTTGGTGAGGGTTAGGCCTAAAGCGGCCAGGGCCAGACTACCTGCTACCAGTAGGGCTTTGATCTTCATATGCTGCCTCCTTGTACAACTTTGTATTGGGTTAGAGGGCAAGTATTCAACCCCGGCCTGTGCCGATATTCATCGGCCATTGGCTGTAAAATCACTGCCCTCTCAACCTCTAGGTATAGGGTATACGTAGAACATTAGTAGAATATTTGTCTAAAATACGTTCAAATTTGTAGGGCATGAAACACATCAAAGCCCAATAGGAATAATCCTTGAAGCACAATAGCGAGCCCAAACCCCTTATACATCGGTTCTTGTCGCATGTTCAAGATGAGTCCTACCGTTATATACAGGGTATCCAGACCCGCATTAATCCACAGGAGTTGGCGCAGGCTGGCGGGGTTGGGCTCGGCCCCCAGCCAGCCCCCGTAGGCAATCGCCGCATTCACCCATGCCCAGACCCCGGTCATAAACCAAAAGGGCCTCCAATAGCCATGCCGAGTGCGCCACAAACCGAAAATAGCGCCTGCAAAGCACACCAGCGCCCATAGCATTAGTTGCTGGGCGATGCGTTCGCCTACCAGCTCACTCAAGTCTTCCTCCTCCGGGCCCAGGCCCGGCAGCGTTCCGAACAGTACATCACATCTGGCCAGTTTTGAGCCCATTTCTTGCGCCACTGAAAAGGCCTACTACACACCGGACAAACCTTGATGGGCAGGTGCGCCTTGAAACCTTTGTATCCCATATCAAGCCTATATATGCCCTGGACGTCGCGCATTACCGAGTTCCTTTGCTGCTGGGTTTCGGATCTAATCTTCTAAGCGCTTAGAAGCTTATTAGGAGCCACCCGGCTCATTCTCAGGAGGTCTTGGGGCCACCCGTTGAAAGCTTTGGTCAGGGACACCGGCCCCGGTTTTCCTGGCGATTTTCTCCGCCGCGGCCAGGTAGCGCTTGCGGGCCAGCTCTAAATCCAGCACCGGGGCTTTGTAAGGATGGGGCTGTCCGCCCGACTCGGGCACCCAGCGCCTGAGCCATGCCCCGCCGGGGTCGTGGGTCTTGGCCTGGGTGATCAGGTTAAAGACCCGAAAGTAGGGTGCCGCATCTACTCCCAGCCCCCCCGCCCAGTGCCAGCCCTGGAGGTTGGAGGCGTTGTCACCATCGAGCAGCAGGTCGCGAAAAGCCCGTTCGCACTGTTGCCAGGGCAAGAGGGCCAACTTGACCGCAAACTGGGCTACCACCATGCGGCCCCGGTTAGACAAAAAGCCCGTGGCCCGCAACTCACGCATACAGGCGTCCACCACCGGGATGCCGGTGTGGCCCTGTAGCCAGGCTGCAAAAAGCTCGCGGTCATCGTTCCAGGGGAGGTCGTCCCAACGGGGGTCAAAAGCCGAGTGAAGCATCTGGGGGCGGTGGTAGAGCAGATCGCCGCTAAAGTCGCGCCAGCACAACTCGTTCACCCATTTGCGAGCGCCCTCGCCGCCAATTTGCAAGGCTCTCCGAGCAGCCAGCCGGGGCGATAACACCCCCAGGGTGAAGTAGTAGGAAAGCCTCGAGACCCCTTCTCCAGCCAGCCCGTCGCGGTTCTGGTGGTACCGAGACAGTTTGTTCTGCAAAAAGACCTCGAGCGCACCCAACGCGGCCTCCTCCCCTGCAGGCGGGAGCGGTATGTCCGAGGCCTCCTCGGGGATGATGCCTGGGTTGAAGCCTAACGGAAGGGTCACATCCGGAAAGTGGGCGGGTGCTTCAAGCAAAACCGGCTCGCGGGCTGCCCACCAGCGTTTGGAGAAAGGCGTAAAAACGGTGTAGGGGCCACCATCGGGCTTCAAAATGCTGCCGGGTTCGTGGATGTACTGGCCCTCCAACCACACAATGCGACCAGGCAGGGCCGCAGCCACCTTCTGATCGCGATAGCGAGCATAGGGAGTCGAGTTCCGAACTGCGTAAACCCGGTTCACCCCCAACTCGCTGATAGCCTGAGGCAGCACCTCCCAGGGCTGGCCGCTGCGCACCAGCAGGGTTCCGCCCCGCCGTGCATAGGCCTCGCGCAAAGCCGCGGTGTTCCGAAAAAACCAGGCCCGCCGGCGGGGGGTGGAGTTTCGCAAAATGTTAGGGTCAAACACCACCAGGCCCACCGCAGGACCCGCTTTCAGCGCTTCACTCAGGGCAGGGTTGTCGTGCAACCGCAAATCGGCGCGGTGCCAGATCAGGTTCATAAGCCTGTTTTTAAAGGCAAAAGCTATGAACTGCACCGGCCTACCCTACAAACCGCCGCGCAAAGCCCGCACAACCCCAGGCCTGGGAATATGTCACCAGTTTGAATAGTATGTGGGCCATGATCGTAGACGCCCATCTCGACCTGGCCCACAACGTAGTAGACCTGGGGCGCAACCTCACCCTGCCGCTGGCGGAGCTGCGCCAACAGGACACCCATCCCGATGTGCCGGTCGTGACCCTGCCAGCCTTACGGGAAGGCCAGGTCGGCATCTGTTTCGCCACCCTCTGGGTGGATCCGCGCAAGTACACCGACCCAGAGAGTGCTCACCAGCATGCCCTGCGGCAACTCGAGGTGTATCTGCGCTGGGAAGAACAGGGGTGGATTCGCATTCTGCGCGACCAGGCCAGCCTGCAAAGGCATCTGGCGTTGTGGCCGGAGGACCGCGTGACCGCCCTGGTCATCCTGATCGAGGGCGCCGAGTGCATCCGCGAACCAGGCGAGGTGGGGTTCTGGAAGGCCCAGGGGGTGCGGCTCATCGGCCCTGCCTGGAACCGCACCCGCTACTCGGGCGGCACCCGTGAACCCGGCGGCCTGAGCGAGCTGGGATTCGAACTGATGCACGCCATGGACGAGAACCGCCTGGCCCTGGACTTCTCCCACATGGACGAACAGGCCCTCTGGCAGGCCCTAGAGGTATTTGAGGGGTCAGTTTGCGCTACCCACAGCAACCCTCGGGCCTTGCTGGGGGGCGAAGAGCCCCCTTTTGCCAACCGCCACCTGAGCGATGCCATGATCCGGGCCATCGGGCAGCGGGGCGGGGTAATTGGCACGGTCTTGTTTGGGTTTTTCCTGGATCACACCTGGCAGCGGGGCACCGAGCGGGTGAAGCTGGACGTCGTCGGACGGCACATGGCCCACACCGCTGCCTTGGTTGGCTGGGACAAGGTGGGCATCGGCTCCGACTTCGATGGCGGTTTTGGTCTGCACGAAAACCCCGAGGGCCTTAACCAGCCGGCCGACCTGCACAAAGTCGGTGAACTGGTTCCCGCACCTTTCCGACAAGGGGTGCTGGGCCAGAACTGGCTGCGTTGGTTGCAAGGCGTCTTGCCATTTTGAATCTAAAATCTGACAAGCCGTGGTATAACGGGGGCTGTGAATCTTTCTAGCCTGTGGATCGGACTGGTAGCGGGGGCCTTTGGGGGGTTGGTAGGTCTGGGCGGGGGCATTGTAGCGGTTCCGTTGATGGCCACCTTTCTTAAGCTAACCCAGCACCGAGCCGTGGCCACCAGCCTGGTTATGGTGGTATTTACCGGCCTGGCCGGGGCCCTCACCTATGCCACCCAGGGCACGGTGGACTGGCTGGCAGCCTTGCTGATTTTCCCCAGCGCTATGGTCACGGCCAACTGGGGCGCGCGCTACGCCAACCAGTTGCCGGAATGGAGACTTAAGCGGGTCTTTGGCTGGTACCTGGTGGTAGTAGCCCTGAGCCTGCTGCTTAAGCCCTATATTCCGCATGTCGAGGAGCCCCTGCAAGGCTGGCTGCGGATTATTCCTCTCATCTTTACGGGGGCGGCTGCGGGCTTTGCCTCGGGCCTGCTGGGGGTGGGGGGCGGCACCATCACGGTGCCCATTATGGTTTTGCTGGTGGGCCTCGAGCAGCACACTGCCCAGGGTACCTCCCTGCTGGCCATGATTCCCTCGGCCCTGGTTGGGTCTTATACGCACTACCGCCACGGCAACCTGGCCCAGGAGTATGTGCCGGGGCTGGTGGTGGGCATTTTGCTTGGGGCTTTTGCGGGGGGTCTGGTGGCCAACCAGCTACCTGAATTCTGGCTACGGTTAGTATTTGCAGTGGTGTTGATCTGGACGGCCACACGCTACATCGGCGCCAAACCTAAGCCGATAGTTGAATAATCTCGACTCACGTGCTGGTGCTCTGCGTAATGCGGCCCGCCGTGAGACAACAGTTACCATATACGCTAGACTCTTGTTTGGGAGTTGATTTTTTTGAGTTTTTTTAGGCAGTCCACCATCACTTTCTGCATTCTTCGATCAGGCGCTAGATTATGAGCGATACCGCGATTCGCAGGGCTTTGCTGGTCGGCTTATTGTTGCTGGGGGTCTTGTTGGCAACCCTCACCCGGCAATCGGCCCCCACCTTGCCAGGTGAGTTTGCCGCCCGCACTGCCCCTTTGTTTGGCTATTCCTTTCGCCTGGGCCAGAATGTCAAGGCCAGCCTGGCTGCTATTTTTGACCGCCGTGACCTGCGGGCCGAACAACGTAAGATGCAAGCCGAGTTGCAACAACTCCAGCAAGAAAACCAGCGCCTGACGCTGGAAAACCGCAAGCTTCAGGCCACCCTGCGGGTACAGACTGTGCAAGGTTTGGGCGTGGTAGCGGTTGCGCCGGTGATTGACGATGATCCCTCGGGGCTTTATCGCAGGCTTTATCTGGGCGCCGGTTCAGCCCAGGGTCTGCGGGTCGGCATGCCTGTCACGACCGCCAGCGGACTGGTAGGGATCATCACCGAGGTCACACCAAACAATGCCGTGGTTCGCACGGTGCTCGACCCCGAATCGCGGGTGGGGGTACGGCTCGCAGGCGCCCCAGGGCGTGGTATTGCTTATGGTGCCCCCCCAAGCATGCTGCGGGTTGAGATTGCTCCCGAAGCCAGCGTCAAACCTGGCGACAAGGTGGTGTCGGGCGCATTGCAAGGACTTTACCCTGCCGGTATTACCGTGGGCACCGTCGAACAGGTGCTGCCCATTTCGCCCGGTGCCCTAAAAAAGGTCCTGATGGTACGGCCCGCCGTGCAGCTCTCACTGTTGGAAGAAGTGCAGGTGCTCAAGCCGCTATGAACACAAAGCCTCACAGACCTTGGCACAGCAAGGGTTATAGCGACAGCTTTGGGCTGTCGGGAAAGACCCAAAAGGAACGCAAATGCGATCGGTGAACCCACTTTTCATCGTCATCCGTGTATCGACTGGATCAGCCCTTTCCCAGCTATGCGAATTATTCTAATTGCAGTTTCGGCTTTTCTCCTCCAGGGCTTTGTTTCTGGGTTGCTGGGCGATAGCTTTACACCCCCCGATTTGATTTATCTGGCCACCCTGTTACTGGTGGCTTCAATATCGCCTTATGTGGGCTTGCCTCTGGCCTTTGCCCTAGGGTTGCTGCAAGACCTGCTTTCGGCAGGGTATCCAGGATTGCATGCGGTGGGACTGCTATTTGCCGCCTATGCTTACTACCGTCTTTCGCGGCTGGTACATTGGGACGAGTTGGCCGGGCAGGTCGTCATTCTGGGGGGCAGCTTCGTAGCCAAGTGGTTGGGTATCTTGCTGGTAGCCTACTGGTTGCGGCTCTCCAACTTCAATCCTCTCACGCTGTGGTCGGTTATTCTACCGGAGATGCTGCTGACCCTTCTGATCGCGCCTTTCGTTATCCGACTCTCTCAGCAGCTTTTTGCAGTTCGCAGCAAATAGGAGTACCGCGTGAACAGCCGTGTCTGGATCCTGCTGGGGCTTTTCTACCTCATACTGATGCTGTTTGTGGGGCGGCTGTGGCAGTTACAGGTGGTGCAGTACGAGCAGTATGCCACCCGCAGCCAGGGCAACTACCTTCGTACCGAAACCTCGCTAGCCCCCAGGGGGCGCATTCTGGATCGAAACGGGCAGGTAATCGCCACCAACCGACTGGCGGTGGATTTGATTTATTTGGGTGGGGAAGTACATTTCAAGGAGCGCATTCTGGCGCTGGCCGGGCTCAAGGAACTGCCCAAGGTGGAGCGGGAGCCGCAGGAGCTGATGGTCAATATTCCAGAGGTACTGATTCCCACCCTGGCCGAGCTGGCCGCCGGGGAACCCAATCTGAAGCTTCTGGAGCGTATCGAGCGGGTTTACCCCAACCCCATCGCGGGGCCGGTGATTGGATATACTGCGCTGCCCACCCAGGAACAGCTCCAGGAGGGCTACGACCCCGAGGAACTGGTGGGAGCGGCGGGCCTCGAGGCGGCCCTGGAAGCCCAGCTCAAGGGCATCAAGGGTGTGGTGCTGGCCGAGGTGAATGCCCGGGGCCAGCGGGTGCGCTACGAGGAACTCAAAGAACCGCAGGCCGGCACCGATGTGTACCTGACCCTCGACCTGAACCTGCAACGGGCTGCCGAGCAGGCGCTACGGGAGGGGGTGGAGGACATCAACCGCATCCGCCTTCGCAATGGGCTTCCGCTGGCCCGCCAGGCCAAGGGGGCCATCGTGGCCCTCGACCCGCGCAACGGCGAGGTACTGGCCATGGCCACTGCCCCCGCCTTCGACCCCAACCTGTTTGGCCGCAGACCGCGCCCCAACGACAAAATCCGCGAACTGTTTGCCGACAAAGACCGGCCTACCCTGAACCGGGCGGTGAATGCCTATCCACCGGGCTCTACCTACAAACTGGCGACCTCGAGCCTGGCCCTGGAAAGCGGCTATGTCACCAGCAACACCGCTTTCCGCTGTAGCCCCTACATCGTTTTTGGCGGCATTCGCCGCAACTGGGCCCGGGTGGACATGGGCATGATGACCGTCAAGGAAGCCATCGCACAAAGCTGCAACACCTGGTACTACCAGGTGGCCATGCTCGACCCCATCGGCATGGTGGACAAACTCCACAAGCGGGCGCTGGAACTGGGGGTAGGCCGCTCGACCGGGCTGGAAATCGGCGAGCAAACCGGCATTGTGCCCACCCTGCAATGGAAGCGCCAGAACATTCCTAAAGACCCCCGCTGGTGGCCGGGCGAGACCCTTTCGATTGCCATCGGGCAGGGATACAACAAGGCCACCCCTGTTCAGATTGCCCGTATGCTCGCTACCATTGCCCAGAGCGGTCAGCAACCTGAGCTACACCTGGTTCGCCGGATTGGTAATCAAGAGGTAAGGCGGCCCACTACTTTTGTGCCGGGGCGCTACTGGAATGAACTACAGGAAGGACTGCGCAAAACCGTCACCTGGGGTACCGCGCGGCATGTGCTGGGCAATTTTCCCGTAGCCACCGCAGGCAAGACCGGTACTGCCCAGAACGAAACACTCACCCCCGGCCTCGAGCACGCCTGGTATATGGGCTACGGCCCGGTAGACCCCAGTGACCCCCGGCCCCCGCTGGTGGTAGTGGCCTTCTTCGAGAACGGAGGCGAGGGCAGTGGGGTAGCCCTGCCCGCTGTGCGCAAGGTCATGGCTGCTTACTGGAAAGTGGGGCAGAGTTTCGCGGCCCGCTAGGCTGGGTTATACCGGATTCAAAAAGACAGTTTACAAAACCAAAAACCCCAGAGGTTGTCTTTTTGAATCCTAGAGCACTCCCTTCGGTCGGGTTAGTTCGTCACCCTGCGGTGACGAACTAACCGAATCTGGTATTACCCCCAGTCGGGTCAGAACCAGCGCCGCCACCCGCTCGCCCCCCAGCGCCACCGCCGGCACTGACTGCCCGGGAAAGATGGTCTCCCCTACCCGCCACAGGTTGGAGTAGGGCGTTCTGGGGCTGGGGGTGCGGAAGGGGTGTACCTGTGGATACCCCCCCACCCAGCCGTCCCGTCGGCGGGTGTAAAAGTGATAGGTGCGAGGGGTTCCACCCAGCACAAGCACTGCCGACTCCAGGAAGCCGGGGATCAGCCGCTCTACCTGTCGCAAAACCCGTTTCTGCCAAACTTGTTTCTGGGCCTGATAGGCTTCTTTGGATAAGCCCCGCCACTCGACCAGCCGGGTATGCACCGAGGCCGATAACACCCGCAAACCCGCCGGGCCGCGCAAAGGATCACCGGCATCCGCCAGGCTCACAAACGTCCAATCGCCTTCCCCCGCCCACTGCCGGTAGGGGGCGCCCGGTGGAACCACGTCCTCGGGCACCACAGCGTGCAGCATGAAGGCCCCCCAGCCATCGGCTGGTGGGTTCTGCTGGGAGCCGCCGGGGATGAGGGCCGCCAGGTCGCCGGGGGTCAGGTTGGCGATGAAGAGGTCGGCCTCGAGCACCTCTCGCTCCCCGCGTCGCTTCCCACCCAGCGCAACTTCCACGGCCACAACCCGTCCCTTCTGAACCTCCAGTTTTTCCACCCGGTGGCGGTAAAGCACCCGACCCCCGTGCTGGCGTACGGCCTCGGCCAGGGTCTCGGGCACAGCGCCCATCCCCCCCATAGGCATGGCCGGGCCCCGGTGGGGCAGATCCAGGGCCGCCGCTCCAAACAGCGCGTAGGTGCCCTGGGCATCGGTTTGAGAGGCAATCAGAAGCTGGGCATCCAGAAAGCGCCTGAATGACGGATGAGAGGGCGCATGGGCCCCCGTGCGGCGCAGCAAATCGGCCAGAATTCCCGGTAAATCGGCCAGGTGCTCCAGTGCCCAGGGCAGCCCCTGCTGCACCATACGCCGCAACTCGAGCAAGTCGGCCGGTGGAAACGGCAAACCCTGGGCCAGTTTCCACAGGGCATGAGCCCGCCTTTCTTGCCAGGTCCAGAACCGCAGCACGGTTTTGCCAAATGCCTCCCGCTGTGCTTCCAACTCGTGGGCCCGACCCACCGGACGGGTCACGACCCGGCCATCCGGCAGCCAGACCTCCATCAAAGGTTCGCCCGGGGCCAGCTTGCGCACAGGAAAACGAACGCCCAACTGGCGCTCCAGTCGGGTAAAAACCCCCGCCTCATCAAAACCGGCCAGCAAGGTTGCACCTGCATCGAAGCGAAAACCCTGGTGCCAGAAGGTGCCTGCCGAGCCGCCGGGGTAAGTGTGGTGCTCGAGCACGGTAACCTCGAGGCCCGCCTGCGCCAACAAAGCGGCGGTAGTAAGACCCCCGACCCCCGCACCGATCACCACTACTTTCATCAACTGTTATTTTGCGATTCCAGGCGAACAAAGACTTGCGGAATGGTTACAGTCTCTTGCCTTTTTGAATAAGGCATTAGCTCAAGAGTGTGCATTCGGACACTCAGACAGCAAAAGTAAAACTCACCGCTTCAGTTCACGCACGTACGCCAGCACCGTATCGGGGTCGCGGAAGGGATTCACGTTGCGCCAGATGCGCTCGATGCGGCCCCTGGGGTTAACCAAAATGGTGTCGCGGTTGTAGAAGCCAAAAATCCCACCCACCTTGAAGAGCCTGGCCAGGGTGCCATCCCGGTCGGGCAGCATGGCCCCTTTGAGTGCCATCTGCTCGATGAAGGCGCACTGGTCGGCGGCAGGGTCGGCACTTACCCCGAAAATTTCCACACCCAGCTTCTCGAACTCGCCATAAAGCTCGGCATAGCGCTTGCCCTGGGCGGTGCAACCGGGCGAGCTGGCCTTAGGATAAAACCAGAACAACAGATATTTCCCCTCCCTGGCCGTAGCCGCCAGGTCTACAGGCTTACCAAAGGAGTCCTGCACTTTGGGCAAGGACACCGGGTCACCGGGAGCCAACGCCAGCACCGGGGCCAGCAGCAAAAGCAAAAACCACAAAAGTTTCATACCCTAGAGTGTGCCCGCACCAGACCAGGGGTTGCTGTGGGCCAGGCTTCAAGTTTGGTTAAGTCCGGGCTGGGCAAGAGCAGCGCCCGCTTTCGACTTCAGGTATTGCAGCACCACCTTGGCGTCTTGGAAGGGGTTGACGTTGCGCCAGATTTTTTCGATCCGGCCCTGGGGGTTGATCAGGATGGTGTCGCGGTTGTACATGCCCAGCAGCAGACCAAAACCGAGCCACCCCCCCACCCCAAACGCACGCCCCAAAGAGCCAGACCGGTCGGGAATCATGCCGCCTTTGAGCGCCAGTTGGTCAATAAAGCTGCACTGGGCCGAAGCCGGGTCGGCACTTACACCAAACACCTCTGCACCAAGCTGCCTGAAGGTTTCGTACAGTTCGGCGTACTGTTTCCCCTGGGCCGTACAGCCCGGGGAACTGGCTTTAGGGTAAAACCATAGTACAATGTAGCGCCCCTGCTGCACCAGTTCGGCCAGGTCTATGGTTTTGCCAAAAGCATCCTGCACCCGGATCAGTGGAGCTGGGTCACCGGTCTTCAACTTCATGTGCCCAGTATGGCGTTTTTAGCAAACCCCGGGTGTGGGTCAGGGCAAAATTAGCCGCTTGCAGATTTCTCAATCAAAGGCCTGGGCCGAGAGGTCTATGGGCGCATTGACCTTGGCTTTCTGGGTATTGTGCCAAAAGGCGATACCCCGTAAAGGGGCATAGACTTCCAGGCTCGGAAGAGACTGACCGCTTAGCTTGACCCGGTGAATCCTGGTGCCGCCCCGGCGGATGGCGTAGATGGTATCGTCCAGTACCACCATCTCCACCTGGCTGGTGGGGTCTTCGCCATCGGCCACTGGCAGCGGCAGCGAGAGCAAGACTTCGCCCTCGAGCGAGAGTTTGCGAATTTTCTGGCTGTCCGCGTCGTAAATCAAAAGCTGGTCGTCGGGGGTCAGGCCCAGGCCACCCAGCAGCCGCAGTTCTTGCGACTCCCGGCTTTTGCGAAAGGCGTAGCGCGAAACGTACTGTCCGCTATGATCCAGGCGCTGTACCTGGCGATTGCCGTAGTCGAGGACGAAAATATAGTTGCGGCTGGCCAGCATGGCCCGGGGCGATTCGAAGGTGCCCCGGCCCTGCCCAGAACCCCCAAAGCGGGCCACGGGGTTACCTTCCAGGTCGAAGCGGGTAATGGTACAGGCCTCACCATCCAGCACCAGCAGGCCATCGGGCACCGCCGCCAGCGAGATGGGATAAAGCAGTTCACCCAGCTTCATCCCATAGGGCGCAATCGAGTGGGTGATCTCACCCTCCACATCGAAGCGGTGTACCAACCGTACCGCACCACCGCCATACTCGAACAGGCTAATCCAGAAGCCGCCGTCTTTATCCACCGAAATGGAGAGCGGGGGCGAGGGGAACATACCCCGCCCGCTGCCCACCCCACTCCACATCCGCATCAGGGTGCCATTCAGGTCCATCAGGCGCAGGGTGCCCTTCTTGGTCTCCACGGCCAGGGCCAGGTAGAGGGGGGCAGTAAGACCCGGGTCTTCCTGCCACTTACCGCGCAACACTTCCAGCACTGCCTCCAGACCAGGGCGTTTTTCCGGGTCTTTTTCCAGCATGCGGTAGACCAGATCGGAGAGCACCTGCGGAATATCCGGGTTAACCTGCTTGGGCGGGGTGGGCATCTGGGTAATCTGTTGATGGATGACCGCCTCGTAGGCCCCCTGGAAGGGGGGTTGACCGCACAGGGCTTCGTAGAACACCACCCCAAAGCTGTAAATGTCGGACTTGTGATCGATGCGCTGGCCCTTGGCCTGTTCGGGGCTCATGTAGACCGGGGTACCGATGCGGGCCCCGGTGATGGTCAGGCGGGTCAGCACCTTACCGGCGGCAATCCCGAAGTCCATCAGGCGCACCCCCCGAGGATCCACGCTGCCATCGTCACGCACGGCATTCTTGAGCACCATGATGTTGCCGGGCTTGATGTCGCGGTGAATGATGCCCTGCGCGTGAATGTGCTGGAGGGCCTCGGCTACCCGGCTCATCACTTCCACGATGCTCCTGATCCCCAGGCGCTTGTTTTCGATCAAGCGATCCAGCCCCTCACCATCGAGAAATTCCATGGCGATGTAGTGGGTATCGCCCTGGTTGCCGTGGTCATACACCTTTACGATGCCCGGATGGTCGAGGTGGGCCAGCAGTTCGGCCTCGCGGTGGAAGCGTCGTACAAACCGGGGGTCGCCAATGTATTTTTCCTGGGGAATTTTGAGGGCAATCAGACGGCCATCTTTTTTGCTGCGACCCTTGTAAACCGTGGCCATACCACCGATGCCGACCTTTTCCTGGATATCGTAGAGGGCCTCGAGGCCAGTGACGCTGTTCCCGAGCGATACCTTGGGGTTGGGCTTGGTCTTGGGGGGTCGGGGTGCGGGCTTGGGGCGGGGTTTGAAGGCCACCCGGGTGGATTTAGGAGCCCACATCGAAGCCAGGCCCAACAACAGGGCCGTAGCCAGCACCAGGGGCTGAGCCCCCAGCACCACCAATCCACCCAGCACCAGCGCTACCAATGCCAGCATCATCCAGGTACGTCCTACGCGCAAGATCAGAGCGGCGGAGATGCCGACCAGCAACAAAGCAATCAGGTAGCTCATTTGAACCTCGCAGCAACCACCGTGATGTTGTCTGTTCCACCACGCACCAAAGCCTTGCTGACCCAGCTCTCGAGAGCCGACTGCAAATCGCCGGTAATGTTCCATTCTTCCGGGGGCACCAGGCCATAGAGTCCATCGGTGGCCAGCACCAGCACCTCGCCAGGAGCAAAGTTCACCGAGATAATGTCGTGCCGGACATCGGACAGCCCCAGGGCTTGGGTCAACATGTGCTTCCAGGGGTGGTCTTCGGCCTGGTCGGCGGTGAGTACCCCCTGGCGCACCTGCTGGGCCACCCAGGAGTGATCCTGGGTCAACATCGTCCAGCGGCCCGAGGAGTAGCGGTAGGCGCGGGTATCGCCCACGTGCCCAATCACGGCTTGCCGGTTCCATTCGGTCAGCATGACGGCGGTGAGGGTGGTGCCCATGCCCTTGCGTGAAGGCACCCGCTCGCCTTCTTGTACGATCCGCCGCTGGGATAGTTTGAAGGCCTTGTCCATGACCAGGTTGAGCCCCACCCCAGGGCGACCCGTAGCGGCGTGTTCGGCGTAGGATTTGGCGGCGGAGCTAACGCCTTCAATAGCCAGCTTGCTGGCCAGCTCACCCGCTTCGGCCCCCCCCATACCATCGGCCACGGCCAGCAAGACCAGGTTGCCGGCGGGGGTCGGGTGTACGGCAACGCGGTGAAAGTCCTCGTTGTTTCTACGACGACGACCAATATTGGATTCTGTGGCAATTTCAAGCCGTGCCAATCGCATGACACCTTATAATACCGTCTGAATGAAGGCAGGCCTGGTTGAATTACTCGAGCTATATGAATACAAGGTAGACGACCTTGTAGCGGGCACCGAACCCAAAGGGGGGATGGCGGGCCTGACCCGTCTGCGCCAGACTTTAATCCAGTCCAACCTGCCGGGCCCGCTGGCTAAGAAGTTTCGCGATATAGATGCACGTTTCAAAGCCCACCGGCCCGGTTACAAGACCGCCGTGGACGAGGGCAGCACCCCCGATCTGGGCACCATCCTGGTTGAAGAGGACAGCCCTGCGGCCAGCCCCGAGCGCGAGGCCCTGGAAAAGCTGGCCGAGGCCGTGTACTGGAGCCGGCTCGAGCGCGACCTCCTGCGTACCGCCAAGTCGTTCAATCATGGCAAGCGGGACGAGCTGCGCATGACCTATGCGATCCTGCAAAACCTCGAGGCCTATTCCAAAAGCCCCCAGTTTGCTCAGGACTACAACCTCTCGCGCTTTGTGCTGGCCCACCCCATTCCCAGCGTCTCCGATCCCAGGGTACATCTGGAGGACCCCGTCGTTGCCAAAAACATGCTGATGGAGCTGTTCCGTGAGGCCTTTGCCCTTTCAAGTAAGCTCAAACTGCCGCCGGAAGAAACCGTGCCTTACATAAGGCGCTTTGCCCGGCGAGTGCTGGAAAGCGAAGGTTCGCTCCGCACCAGCATTCGGGGGCCCAGTCTCGAGACCCTGCGCCGGGCGCTCGAGGAGGCCCACCGCCAGAACCTGAGCATTGGGGAAATTCGGGCCCTGGAGGAGCGTCTCCAGGCCGCCGCTGCCGAGGAGCGCCGGATGTCCTTGGTCATGGAGGACGACCGGGGGCGTTTTTCAGCGGCCATCGAACGCCTGACCACCCTGCTCTCCCGCTACCTGCCCAGCCCCAGGGGCGAGGCCAGTTGGCCGCATATCCCCCCCAAAATTCTGGGCAGCCAGAGCCCGGAGTATGGACTCCAGGCCGTTCCCCACGATGCCAGGGCCCTTAGTCTGCGCCTGATGCCGCAACGCTTTTACTTCTGGAACCACGAAATTGGCATCTCGCAGGCAGGCAAACTCTTTGGCCTGAGTGTGGGTGGACAAGAGCGAATGATCGAAGAAGGCGCAACTTTCAGCTTGACCCTTCCGGATGCCGAGCTACATGTAATCCGCTATCAGGACTACCTGCATTTGCGCATCGAACCCCGCGAGGCGGCCACCCTTTCCAACCTCCTGGCCGAAGGGCGGGTGATGACCTTCCTGATGTGGCCGGAAAACCACTTTGCCTACCTGCGCTTGCTACGGGCACTTTCAGCCCGGTTCAAGGGCGAGGTCAACTATGCCCTGTTCAGCCCCGAATCGGCTGGCAAATACGGCGAAGCCCCCATAGACAATCTCCAGGACTTTGCCCGCAAGGGCCTCGAGGTAGTCAAGGGCCGCATTGAAAGGAACTCGAGCTGGACAGCCTATCTAGCCGAAGTGGCGCGGGCGCTCGAGCTAGAAAGTTACGCCCAGGTCTTGCGGCTCGAGCTTTCCGAATGGCTGGGCTTTAGCCCCCCCTCCCGCGATACCCTGGGAGAGGATGTAGGCTCCACGACTGTGGGTGACAGCCCCAGCACAGTCAAGGCAGGTAGCGCTGTGCTTTCGCTGCGCTACCAGGATGATGCCGTGTATGTCTCTTCTACCGGGCTGGTACCTCGCAAACTACAGGATTTGATGATCTGGATGGTGCCCGAGGGAGGGTTGGTGCTGGCACGTGAAGGGGCACGGGTAGCCCATAGCCTGGTCATCATTCAACCTCAGAGCCAGGCCGTTTCTTGAGGCTCATTGCCGAACTCGACCGCTCAACGTTTACCAGCATGCTGCATCTCATAATACCGGATTCAAAAAGATAATCATCCAAACCAAAGATCCCCCCAGAGGCTATCTTTTTGAATCCTAGAGCACTCCTTTCAGTCGGGTTAGTTCGTCACTCAACAGTGACGAACTAACCGAATCTGGTATTAGACCCGGCTCTGGATCGCATATGGTAGATTCCAACGTGAAGATGCATAAATGCTGCCAAACTCAATCGCTGGCAATTCAGTGCACGCTGCCCACAAATGGTCGATAAAGCGATATGGACTGCATAAGGGCGGTCTGAAGGAAATAACCTTGGGGTGAGGTAAGCGCTAACATCATCTGGGAAGCGATTTGCCACTCGCATGTACCTCGAATCAAATCGCAAACCGCCCTGAACTGCAATACGACGCACCAGCAAAGCGGGAAGCTGCTTGAGCGCACTTATCATTATAAGACTGTACTCGGTTTATATTTACGATAAAAGATTGACAATGTATGATTGAGCAACTTATGTGGAGCGCATTACAACATATAGGATTTCGCTGGCTGTTTATATCCAGCCTGATATCGCTGGTTGGCAGCAAGATTCATCGCATCGCTTTGCTGTTTGTGGCCTATCAGGAAACCCAGAATGCTGTCTGGGTCTCCCTGATTCTGGGCGCACAGTTTTTGGCCAGCGCAGTGCTGGGGCCGCTGTTGGGGCCCCTGTCCGACCGCTACGACCGCCGTACCCTAATGGTTCTATCCGACCTGGTTCGAGCTCTTCTGGTCGCCTGCATACCGCTTTTTGCTATTGGCTCGATGCCCTTCTTGATGGTTATTGCCTTTCTGATGGCCGTTTTTGAGTCGCTGCATTACTCAGCCAGCAACAGCGCCATTCCCGACATGGTGCCCGAATCAGCACTCGATGGGGCCAACGGCCTGATGACTTTTGTCAGCCGCTTCGCCGATGTGGCCTTTGTGGCCCTGGCAGGGGTGCTGGTCGCAAATGTGGGGCCAGCCCCGGCCTTCTGGATAGATGCTACGTCTTACCTGATTGCCGCTGTGTTGCTGGCCCTTCTACCCCCGCTTCCTGGCAAGGCGGGCAAGAGCAACTACTTTGCCGCCGTGGCCGAAGGCCTGCGCCCGCTGTGGCAAAACCCCACCCTCAGCCGAACCATTGGAATATTGGCCCTGGCCGCTGCTTTTGGCTCGGTAGAGGCAGCCCTGGGGATTGTATATGCGGTGGGCGCCCTCAAAATTGGGGTACAGGGGTTTGGGGTGCTCGAGGGCCTGATGGCCGGAGGGGCCATTATGGGCTTGTTTGTGACCATACCTCTAATTAAACGCCTATCCCGCGAGACGGTGTTCCTGCTGGGGCTGGGAACATGGGGACTCTTTTTAGCCTCCACCGGCTTGTTTCCTTTTCCAGTCTGGGCCGGGGTTGCCATGGTTGCGCTGGGCATCCTGAACACCATGTTTATCGTACCGGCCCGCTCCATTATTCAACTGGCCGCACCGCCCGAGCTGCGGGGTCGCATCATGGCGGCTTTTGGAGCCACCATGCAAAGTGCGGTCTTGATCGGCACCTTTCTGGCCGGGGTTCTGGAGCCACGGCTGGGGGTACTGACGGTGCTGTACATGTCTGGTTTCGCGGTATTTTTGGCGGTCTTTACGGTGTTTTTATGGGGTGGCATCCCGCGCCAGCCCAGTGAAGCCAGACCGGGGTGATGGTATGGGGCGCTGCTTGATGCCATAATGGTGGATGTTGTTGTGGAGGCATAGATGAACATCCAGAAAATCATGAAAGAGGCCCAAAAAGCCCAGAAAAAAGCTGCCGAGGTACAGGAGAGGCTGGGCGGCATGATGGTGGTGGGCAGCGCTGGCGGGGGCCTGGTCGAGGTCACGGCCAACGGTCACGGGCAAATTGTGGGGGTCAAGCTCAAACCCGAAGCCGTGGACAAGGACGACCTCGAGGCCCTCGAAGACCTGCTCCTAGTGGCTGTCCAGGATGCCCAAAAAAAGGCCCACGACCTTTCAGAAAAAGAGATGAGCCGGGAACTCGGCGGCATCGGCAACATGCTGGGGGGGATGTTCTAAGCTGGCTGGTAGCTTATAGCCAGTAGCAAATGGCTAAAGGCTATCGGCTATCGGCCTTGTTATGCGCTACCCTGAGCGACTCCTCAAACTAGTGCGGGCCCTGGCTGGCCTGCCGGGGGTGGGCCCCAAAAGCGCCCAGAAGCTGGGGTTGTTTTTGGTGCAAAACCCCGATATGTCGGCAGAGTTGCTTGGCAGCCTGGAAGCAGCCCAGGCCCTGCACCCATGCCCGGTATGCGGCAATCTGGCCGAAGGCGCATTGTGCCCCATCTGTGCCGACCCCGAGCGTGACAAGACGGTGATCTGTGTGGTCGAGACCATCTCCGACCTCATGGCCATCGAGCGTAGCGGCGAGTACAACGGCCTTTATCACGTGCTGGGCGGCGCGCTCAACCCCCTGGAGGGAATTGGGCCCGAGCAACTTTATCTGGAAAAGCTCTTTTCTCGGCTGGAGGGTGTGGCTGAAGTCATTCTGGCCACCGGCATGACCGTCGAGGGCGAGGCCACCGCCGGTTATCTGGCCGAGCGCCTGAACCAGCAACACGTCCGCTCGACCCGACTGGCCTATGGCCTGCCGGTCGGAGGGAGCCTCGAGTACGCCGACGAAGTGACCCTGGCCCGGGCACTGGAGAACCGCCGCGGCTATCAGTAGCCCGTCCAGCGGTAATCTCCCATGTGCGCATCCCAGAGATAAAGCCGTGGCCAAGTCGGAGGACAAAACTGGGTGGACATCGCTTTGGACTGCCTGCTTGCGGTCAGGAAAGAAGCTGCTGGTGCTCGGAAGGTTTCTCATTCAAGTGCCCTCGCCACATAACGCTTTTCTGTGCAAATGGGCAGAACCCTGGCGGGGGCTATGCTAGGCTAAAATCCGTATGGGTTGGGACGATTGTGGGGGCAGCGCATGAAAATGCTCGAGACCCTCGTACCACTGGGAGTCCGCCAGGCCATCCTAACCAGTCAGGACGGGCTGGTGATCGAAAGCGCAGGCAAGGAAACTCCAGAGCCCGAGCTGTTGGCTGCCGAGCTGGCCACCCTCGCCAGAGCCAGCCGCACTCTGGCCAAGAGCCTGGGAGGAGACTTACGGCGCTTCACCATCGCTACTGAACACCGGGAGGTGCTGGTGGTGGTATTTGGTGGCTATTTTCTGGGAGCAGTGGTTGAGAAGGGCGCGGATCGCAAGAGCATCGGCAACGAGCTTTCACGTCTAGCCCTGCGCCTGGCGCAAACAATCTAGGAGTCAATCTATGATTCAAGAAGTGCTTGGTGAGTTGCAAGTCACCAAAGGCGTGTTGGCCTCGGCGCTGGTAGCCGAGGATGGCTTTGTGGTCGAGAGTCTCCGTGCCGAGCAAGCCCCGGATGTGGATTTTCTAGGGGGTGCAGCTTCTACGGCGCTGGCCTCTGCGCGGGCTCTATCCCAAGAACTTGGTCGCGGCGAGGTCGAAGAGGTCATGGTAGAGTACCCCGAGGGGCCAGTGCTGCTGGTTCCGCTCGAGGCTGGGTACTTGCTGGTTGTGCTGATGGATTCCATGCAAAGCCTGGGCCGGGTGCGCTTCCAGCTGAAAAAGAGTGTCCCACGCCTCCAGGAGGCTTTATCGTGAGTGAGGTTTCACAAGTACCCGAGCTACGTGTAGATATTGACCGCGAAACCGCCCTTGGCAAGTATGCCAATTTCGCCATCTTCTCGCACCAAAAAAACGAGTTCTACCTCGACTTCGCCTTGATGCAACCCGGCGGACAACCCAATCAGGTCGTGGCTGTGGTCACCAGCAGAGTGATCACCAGTCCCCAGCACGCCAAAGCGCTGCTGCGTAGCTTGGCCGAGAACATCCAGCGCTACGAGGAAACCTTCGGGGTCATCCCCGAGGCCGTGGACACTTCCAAAGCTTGAGCCCTGGGGGTTCACAGAAGAGGTGGGAAGATTCCAACACTTCTGTTGGTTTTGTGTGGACCCAGGCCCCTAAGCGTATCAAGGTAAAACCAGATGCGGCGGGTTCGTCCGCCATTTGGTGACGAACTAACCCGACTGAGGCTACCCGCGTAGCGGAGGGCGATACGGCTCTTTGAAAAGGGTGACGCCTTCTTCATCGACCGTTCGGGAGGGGTGTGCTCCAGTATTCAAAAAGATAGCCTCTGGGGGTCGTGGGTTTTGAAGACTATCTTTTTGAACCCAGTATAGAGCGGTTTGCGATTTGATCCGATGGATATAGGGATAGCAAGCCCAGGGTAGCCGCGCAGCGGCCTCCCCCTCACCCCCCGGATGATAGTAGCGCTCTCCTCACCCCAAGGTCATTACCTGAAACCGCCCTGAGAACCTTGATGTTCCTTTCAGAGCCCTTTACAAATGCACCTTAAACCACTCCAGATAAGCATTTAGACGCGCAATGCGGCGGTCAGGGCGACCCGCCCGACTCAGTTCGTGGCCCTCCTCGGGCACTCGGAAAAACCGGGTGGGCACCCCTTTTTGCAGCAAGACCGTATACCAGGTCTCGCCCTGATCTATGGGGCAACGGTGGTCTTGTTCAGAGTGCACCACCAGGGTGGGGGTTTGTACCTGGTGCGCCAGCGAGAGCGGGCTTTTTTGCCACAGCACCTCGGGGTTCTCCCAGGGTCTGGCCCCCAGTTGCAGATAGGTAAAGCGCGGCCCGATATCGGAGGCCCCATAAAAGCTCGTCCAGTTGCAGATGCTTCGGTCGGTCACGGCGGCTTTGAATCGGGCTGGGTGCCGGGCGGTAAGCCAGTTGGTCATAAAGCCGCCATACGAGCCCCCCGCCACCCCAATCCGGCGGGAATCCAGGGGAAACTGCGCCAGCACATGATCCAAAAAGCCCAATAAGTCTTTTTCGTCAATATCGCCCCAGCGCTTATCCAGCTCCACATAGTCCTGACCGTAGCCCGTCGAACCCCTGGGGTTGCAGTAGGCCACGGCAATGCCAGCGGCCCGGAAGAGCTGCAACTGCAACATCAGGGCATTGCCAAAAGCGGTGTGGGGGCCGCCGTGAATGTAGAGAACAACGGGATGGGGGCCCTCGCCTTCGGGCAGCAACACCCAGCCCTGCACGGTATGACCCTCGGGTGCCTCGTAGCGCACCTCTTGGGGGGTGGGCAGTTCGGGCAACACACCGGCATTGGGGTCGAAGAGTACCTCTCCCCGGCGGGTCAGGCGAGCGCCGTGGGTGAAATTTTCCGAGAGGGTGTAAAGGTCGTTGCCACAAAAGGCAAAGCCCAGGATGTTGAACTCCTGCGGGCTGAAGAACCGCACCTCTCCCCCCAAGGTCACCGCCAGCAGGCGGGCCGAACCCTGGTGGGTGACCACCACGTAAACCCGACCATCGGGCCCCACCCTGGGGGTTTGTACGCCGGCGCCGATACGCATATCTGAGTTCACCGAGTTAAGGAAAGAACCCTGGGCCAGCAAGCGAATATTTCCGTCCAGCCCCCGGTAATAGAGCCTGGACTCCGTACCACCCCCCCGTTCCCAGGCATGGGCCAGGTAGACCAGCCCGCCGTCCGGGGTGGGCTCGAGGCCGCCGATAGGCCCCACCCCTCCAAACAGCTCATCTATATGCCCGTCCAACCCTACGTGATAAGCCCGCTGAATCCAGCCCCAGCGTTCCTGGGGCGAACCCGAAGCGGTGAAGTATAACCCGTTGCCCACCGCGTTCCAAACCACCTCTTCGACGTCCTGAGCGAGTTTGACCAGCGGCCTGGCGGTTGCGTTTTCCCACAGCCAGAGTTCCCTGGGCTGCCCCGGCAACAAACCCCTAGCATCGAATTTGACCGGCCAGGTTTCGTATGTGCGGGGTTCGTCGGGTTTGGGGGGCTCGTAGTCGCCTCGGGTTAGCAGGGCGATCCGGCTGCCATCGGGGCTCACCTTGTAACCCTCTATGCCAGCTTTGAACTGTGTGATCTGCTCGGCCTCGCCACCCGAAAGGGGCAAGCGAAAAAGTTGCGGTGCCTTGTCTACCTTGCGGGTGAAATAAATGTAGCGCCCCCGCCAGAAGGGCGATTTGGCCTCGCCCTGTGTTAGCAAATGCATCTCCCCATCCCACATGGCCAGGCGGGAGCGGTAGCGAGGGGGCTCTTTTTCGGGTCGCTCGATGTCGGTGTAAACAAAAAGGGGTTTGCCACCAGGGCCTTCGGTCAGGTCGGACAAGAAGCGGAGTTGATACAGCAGGTCGGTTGTCACCCCCATACTTTACCTGACCGACGGGTCAGGCACAGGTAATGCAGCCAAGGATTGCCCCACCGTCCCTGGCCCTATCTTGCGCCTTCAAAATGCAGCATCCACTCCTTAAGGCCCTCGCGACCAGCAAAACCGCCCAGGCTGCCATCAGCATGTATCACCCGCTGGGCCGGAACCACCAGGAAGAAGGGGCAAGCCCGCATACCCGCTCCTACCGCCCTCGGGGTCAGGCCGCACAAGCGTCCCATCTGGGCATAACTGCGGGTTTCACCCAGGGGAATACGTCGAACTGCTTCGTACAGGGCCATCCGCCGGACATCGAAACCGGCATAGTCCAGGGGTATCCCCAAAAAAGTTTCCCCTTTACCGGCAAAATAGCCTTCTACCCGCCGGGCCAGGCTACGCAGAAGCCGGTTGGGGCGCTCCGGCAAGCCCTCACCCAGCACCAGCAACTCCACCGATAGCAACCCTTGGTGGCTAGCCCTGGCAAAAAGGGGGCCAATGGGCGTGGGAATCAGCAGGCTGTACATCTCAAGCCTTAGCGGCTTTTTCGCGCTTGCTGGTCTCGCGGGTTACGGCTCCTTCCAGCATGAGGTCGAGAAACTTGGTCATCTCTTCCTTGAGCTGCCGTCCCGGGGTATAGGCCGCCCAGCGCAATGCCGAGAGCAGGTATACATCGGCAATCGAGCGGGAGATGCGCTCGAGCGACATATCTTCCCGCAGCCTGCCGCGCAGCTTGAGCGGGCGCAGGATATCGGCAATCAGATCGCCCAGAGGCAGAGCCTCGAAGGCAGCTTTGGCTCGTGCAGGATCGGGATTCAGGAGCTCGTAAGCCAGCGGCGAGAGCAGTACACGTTCCCGCTCGCTCACCTCGGCCAGCCGATCCCACAACCGGCGCAAGACCTCGAGGGGAGGCTCTCCCTGGCCCAGTTCGGCCAGGGCCTGTTCGCGCAACTCGCTCAGCAGTTGCGCGCCAAAATCGAGCAGCACAGCTTCTTTGTAGGCGTAGTAATTGAAGAAAGTACCGCGCGATACGTGCGAGGCTTTGGCAATGTCGGTGGCGGTGGTCTGGTGAAACCCCTTCTCCCGAAACAGGTTGATGGCAGTGCGAAAAATGCGATCACGGCGACGCAGCTTTTGCCTTTCCCGCAGACTGAGCATGAAGAGATTGTACCCAAGTCCAATAAATTGCGCTAGCCACCTTTGGCTACCAAAATATAGGTTGCGCGATTCAGTATCGTGATGAGCACGGGCTCTGTAGCTCGTTTCATTTATCCCCTGAATACCAGCTGAGCGGCGTGAGTCTTTTCAAGGTCAAACTTTAGCCCGCACAATTTCGCACTGCGTTGTACAGTAGACATCTGCTATGCGTCGCCGCTCAATTTTCAGCCAACTGCCCAGCGTGTGGAGCTTACTGCGGCCCCTTGGGGGTCGTGGCCGAACCCGCCGCAGCGGCGACCGAATCTGGCTTTTTCTGCTGCTGCTGGTGGTGGTGGGGTATTTGGTCTGGGATACCTACTTCCGCCCGGTTCCCCAGGTCTACCAAGCCCCGGGGGGGCTCGAGCTCTATTTTGCTCCAGCGCAAGGTCGGGCAGCCAAAAACCGCCTGATTAACCTGATTAATTCCGCCCAAAACCGGATTGAGGTAGCCGCGCTCGAGCTCGAAGACCGCGAGATCGGCCAGGCCCTCGCTCGGGCTGCCGTCCGGGGGGTGCGGGTGCGGATGTTCAACGATTCGGATTACCGCATTGAAACCCGCGAAAGTCTGGGCGTAAAAAGCAGCAGCCAGGCCCGCTGCGAAACCCTCCAGCAAGTGCGGGTCTGCTACGACAGCCGCAACAACGCGCTGATGCACCACAAGTTTGTGTTGATTGACGACCTGGGCGTCTGGACCGGCAGCGCCAACCTGACCTGGAACGCCTTCGAGCGCAACAACGAAAACAGCCTGTGGCTTCCGGTGCGGGGTCTGGTGGACGTATACCGGGCCGAGTTCAATACCATCTTCGCGGGCCAGGAAAGTGGTCTGGGCCGCTCCGAGCGATTCCTGATCGGCTCCACCGAGGGCACCGTCTACTTTAGCCCGGCGGGAGGCCGCGAGGGCCGGGGTGCTATTCTCGAGTTGCTGAAGCGGGCCAATCGAGATATCTGGATTGCCGCTTTTGTCCTGACCGACACCCGCATGGTCGAGGCGCTCGTGCAAGCCCACCGGAGGGGGGTTCGGGTCCGGGTGGTGATAGAAGCGCGAAACCTGGAAAACTCACGGGATGAAACCTTGAAGCAAGCTGGAATTGATGTCCGCAAGGACGACAACCCCTACACCATGCACCACAAAGTGATGGTGGTGGATGGCGAGTGGGTGGTCACAGGAAGCTACAACTTTACCAGCTCCGGTTTTAGTCGGAACAACGAAAACCTGCTCATTTTGCGCGACAGCAACCTGGCACAGCGCTACCAGCGTGAAGTGGAGGCCACCTGGCGTGCTGGAAGCCGCTTGTAGACATGTTTAGCCTTACACAACCCACGAGAAAAGCTTATCCAAACACCCCAGCCCCCTTGGCTAAGTGGTCTGGCAAGCAAGAATTCAGTATGCACTTCAGTGCCTCCCAATGGGCCGCACATCGCAATTTTGGGCAATCAACGTGTTTAAAAATGTGCTACAAAATAAGTTACCCATGCACCAAGCCCCTCTCCCCTTCCCCCAAGCTCCCATGACTTCTCTCCCCACCCTCATCCTGGCCTCGCAAAGCCCCCGCCGTGCTGAGCTGCTAAAGCGACTATCTATTCCCTTCGAAGCACGCCCTGCTGATATAGACGAAGAGTCTTTGGGGCACCTCGAGCCAGCTCCCATGGCCGAAGCCCTGGCCGCAAAAAAAGCCCAGACCATCTGGCAGCCGGGGCAGTGGGTACTGGCCGCCGATACCGTGGTGGCGCTAGATACCGAGGTTCTGGGCAAACCGCGAAGCCCTGAGGAAAACAAGGCCTTCTTACATCGGCTTTCAGGCCGCACCCATACGGTCTATACGGGCTTTGCCATCCAGCAGCCCGAGGGGCACCTGCACAGCGAAGTGGTCGAAGCAAAGGTTGCCTTTCGGGATTTGCAAGAGTGGGAGCTCGAGTGGTACGCCAGTAGCGGCGAGGGACTGGACAAGGCCGGAGGATATGGGGCACAAGGTTTGGGAATGGTGCTTATCGAGCGCATCGAGGGCGATTTTTACACCGTGATGGGACTGCCGGTGAGTCGGGTCTGGCAACGGCTATACCAACTGGGCTACTTTGGCCAAAGATAGGGCTTTACCAAGAGTATTCCACAAAACCTCCGCTGAAGACGATGAAATACGAGGCTGTCTTTTTGAATCCTGAGCACACCCCTCCCTGTCGGCCGGCGAAAAAAGCGTCTCCCTTCCAAGGGGCTTACACCCTCCGCTACGCGGATAAATTCGGCCCTGTTGTAAGAAACCTGCCCGTTGCATTCCATTTGGCCTTGGCGAAAAACCTCCTTTCCCTCCCCCAGCGGGGGAGGTCGGGTGGGGGCAGTGCCCATCCGCGGAACCCTCTATCAAAACCTTTTCTTTCGAGGGGCATTTTGGGTGATTATTCGGAAAATTGGAAACTTAATAAACGGATTTCTTATTAGTTCGTCACCGAAGGGTGACAAATTAACCGAACCTGGTATGAGTTTTTTTGCCATCTTTAGCCTTCAATACCGGTTGCATCTATGCGGTAGCGACAGCGGTTGCCTCCGGCTGCGATACGCTCTTCGCGCTCGACCGAAGCCCCCAGCAGTTGCTTATACATCTCGAGTTCGGCGTGGCAGAATTCACTGTGCTCCATGGAAAGGGCCAGCTTGGGGCAGCGACCCTGCTCGAGATACCAGGCCCCATTTTCGAGGTAAAAACTGGCCTGGTAGCCCTGCTCGGTGAGAAATTCACTCAAGCGATAGATTCTTTGCTCGAGGGTCAGACCTTCCATGTGGGGGGCGAGTTCCTCGAGCAGCTTGTTGTTGCGCCGGGTCAGAACTTCCAGCACCAGCCCTTCCCCAAAAAGCTCCTTGAGGTGGGTGAGCACATCGGCGCAGACGCGGGCGTAAGAGGCCTGCTCGTCAACAGCCTGGTACACCTGCTTAGGGCGGCCCCGGCTCTCGTTTTTCTCTAGACGGGCCCGCACCAAACCCTCGCGCTCGAGGTCTTCCAGGTGGCGGTGCACCGCTACTTTGGAGATGCCCAGCGACTCGGCCAGCGAGCCTGCACAGCTCGAGCGCGAGCGCAGGGTCTCGAGGATGCGCAACTTGGTCTCACCCATTCCCACAGCCATAACACCCCTAGGCCATCGGCAGCAGCAGATAAGACTGCACCGACAACTGTCCTGCCAGATTGCGCGCGGCCTGGCGGAAGGCCTCAGCCTCGGGCGACTGCGGGGCACCTACGACCACCGGCACACCGCTATCGCCCCCCTCGCGTACCGAAAGCGCGATGGGAATCTCACCCAGGAAAGCAGTCTTGTATTGTTCGGCCATCTGCCGGCCCCCGCCCTGTCCAAAGATGTGGGTCTTTTGGCCGTTCTGTTCAAAATAGGACATATTCTCAATCACACCCAGGATGTTGACCTGTACCCGCTTGAACATGTCCAGCGCCCGCTCAGCATCAATCCGGGCCACATCTTGCGGGGTAGTGACAATCACCCCCCCCGAAAGCCGGGTGAGTTGCGACAGAGAAAGCTGCACGTCCCCTGTACCGGGGGGCAGATCAATAATCAAGTAGTCAAGATCGCCCCAGGCTACTTCCTGCAAGAATTGTTTGATGGTGCCATGCAATATGGGGCCACGCCAGACCATGGCCTGTCCCGGTGGGACGATATTGGCCATGCTGATGAGCTTGATTCCATAGCGCTCAAGAGGCACCATGCGCTTTTGCTCATCTACCCGGAGCTTCTCTCCCTGGGTGCCAAACATCTGGGCCTGGCTGGGGCCGTAGATATCAGCATCCAGCAAACCCACACGGGCGCCCTCCTGGGCCAGCGCGATGGCCAGGTTGGCGGCAATGGTACTCTTGCCCACCCCCCCTTTGCCCGAAGCGATAGCCACAATGTGCTTGATCCCAGGCAGGGGCAGGTTTTGCGGGGCACGCACCTGTGCGCCAAAGTGCACTTCAATCTCGGCAGCACCAATCTTGCCGATAGCCGAGCGCACATCCCCCTCAATCTGCTCCTTGAGTGGGCAGGCCGGGGTGGTCAGGTTAATCTTGACTGCTACCCTGGCCCCTTCCACCACAATTTTTTCGACCATTCCCAGCGACACCAAATCCTTGTGTAACTCGGGATCGTTGACGGTCTTCAGGGCTTCCAGTACCCGGGCTTCGGTGAGCACACTCATCTCGTATTCAGATTATGCCTGGAAATGCTCTGACGAACGAGGTTAGCGTCACATTACCGCAGACCCAAAACACAATTTGTCAATCCATCCAACGGTGGATGCGCGGTCTCATCACCTTTTGTGCTTCGCCCTTAACCTAAAGCCCTTCATCCTCCAGTTAGTGCCCACACCCATCTACCGCCGTTTCGCAGCACTCCCTGGTGATGGTCAAATACCACAGGTTGCAGGCCCAAACCTCCATATAATCCGCTTCAATATGAGCATTGACAAGCTCCGCGACGAAGACCTGAAACTGGTGCAACTGCTCGAGCAGATGCGCACTCAGATTGCGCATTCCAGCAGCAGCCTGGAATCCCTCAAGATGGCCCTCGAGTTGGCCCAGCGCCTGGTCGAAGAACGCAATCAGAGCCTCCTCAATGCGCGCAGCCCCCTGCTGAAGGGGTACGGGGCCGAAGACGACGACGCACTCACCGGATTGCCCAGCAAGGCAGCTTTTGAAAAAGCCCTCGAGCGGGTTTTTGTCAGCGGAGAAATTTTTACGGTGGTGACCTTCGATCTCGATGGCTTCAGGGGAATCAACGAGCGCTTTGGCAGCGCAACAGGTGATGAGGTGTTGCGCCGGATGGGTCAGTTGGTGCGCAAAGCCCTGCGGGCCTCGGATGTGGCGGGACGAATCGGTGGTGAGGAGTTCGCCTTAATTCTGCGTGGTATTTCCGGCGACCGGGCTTTCGGGGTGTGTGAGCGGCTGCGCCTGGCAGTGCTCAAATACCCCTGGAATCAACTGCACCCTGAGCTCAAAGTGACCATCAGCCTGGGCTTTGCAGGCCGCGACGATGAGCCTACCGCCCAGGAAGTGCTGGCCCGCGCCGATCGCTTTCAGGCCGAGGCCAAAAGCTCGGGCCGCAACCAAACCTTCCCCGGACTTTATTACTAGCGCAAGGAGTGTCTGCTATGACCAGTCACGCCCAAAACCCCCTCAAGAACCTCCTAAACCGCGACGAAATCAAGCCCAAAGCCTCGGCGCGATACGTTGTCTCAATTTTCTCAGCAGTAGTCTTCCTGGGCTGGTTGGTTCTAGAAATGATCCTGGGCTTTTAGGGCTCCTTATGCCGGATTCAAAAAGATAATCATCCAAACCAAAGATCCCAGAGGCTATCTTTTTGAATCCTAGAGCACTCCCTTCCAAGGGGCGGTATCGCCCTCCGCTACGCGGATAACTTCCAAGGGGCGGTATCGCCCTCCGCTACGCGGATAACTTCGGTCGGGTTAGTTCGACGCCATCCGGCGCCGAACTAACCGAATCTGGTATTACTTATTCCATCGTCTTACATCCTCGCAAAGATTTATCGGGCCTGATGCTGAGTGATCTGGTATTCAAGCGCTTTGATTTCGCCCGCTGTATACTTGTTATAGGCGTTGACCGGGAGGAGTAGGTTTTTCGCGCCCCCAGAGAGGATGCTCCGTTGGCTGAGAGGGCATCTGGACACCGCAGAAACTGAACGTCGCCCGCGAGCTTGCAGGAAGAAACTCTTTTTGGAGCGTAGAGCCTGCCGGGAGTGCCCGTTACAGCACGCATGAGCGCCGATAGCACGTCCAGGTCTAGTTTAAGTCCAACTCGATACCCTCGACCCTATCGGAAGCGCGGTGGTACCGCGGGGTAAATCCTCGTCCGTGCAGCGGAGTCTGCAGGGGCGTTTTATTTTTAAGGACGTGTTTGGAGATGAAAGAGCTGAGCATGGTAGATCTTGGTCGGGAGGGGCTATACAAAAGGGCTCCACGAGTAAGCGCGGTTTGCCTGGCTTTTGCCGGTGTTGCAACGCAGATTCTTGGTGCACGGTAGTCGGACTAGTCCTCAAGAAGGTCAGTCTCCTTAGAACCCAGGAGGTCTTATGATTCCCAAGGAATGGCAGCTCGAGCCCCACTACGAACCCACGTTTAGCTGGTTCAGTCGTGAACCCCACACCCTTCAGTTTATGGGCCAGGAAATATCCCCGAGGGAGTCGGAAGATTATCCCGGCTGGTACTTCTCGCACGGCAGCTTTCCGCAGATTGTAGATAGCCTCGAGGAGGCCCTGACGCAGCTTAAGTCGCGTCTGAAACACTGGAACCTGAGCGACATCTTTGGCCGCCCGGCCCCGTATCAGGCCAGCAAAAGCGAGCGTAAAAAGATGCTGGCCGATCTACTCGGCGCGCCCATTGTCCCCCCTCCGCCTGGCTACGACCCCGACAAGGACGAACCTCCACCCCCCTTGCTAAAGTGCAAATGGGAACTCGGCAACTACCTGTTGGTCGCGGCCATCAATTACACCCCTTTCCGTCCAGAGCTGAGCACCTATTTTGACCAACCCAACAATCCCATCTATAGCCTGGTGGGCCAGGTCTGCACCCTGCAAGCAGCCACCCTTGCAGACCTCGAGCGCGAAGACGAGGACGAAGACTTCGAGGCCGAATGGAAGGAGCTTGCGGTGGGGACGGTGCATCTCGAGGGCAACCGACTTACAGTGGGCTTCTGGAGCCACACCTTCGAGGCCCACACCCCGGTGTACGGGGTAGCCTACAAAGAAGCCAGCTTCGAAGACGAGAAAATGAGTTATTACCTGAGCAGCGAGGCGAAAGAATGACCGAACCCAAAGAACTCCCTAAAACCTACGACCCCAAAGCCGTGGAGCCGCACTGGGCCGAAGAGTGGGCCCGCAACCCGTTGCGTCCGGAGCTCAACGCCCACAAAGGCAAAGGCCCCTTTACCATCGTGATCCCGCCCCCCAACGTGACCGGTAACCTGCACCTGGGGCACGCCCTGGACAACACCCTCATCGATACCCTGGTTCGCTTCAAGCGCATGCAGGGCTACGAGGCCTTGTACCTGCCCGGTACCGACCACGCCGGCATCACCACCCAGGTGCTGGTGGAAAAGGAGCTGGCCCAGGAAGGGCTTTCCCGCCACGATCTGGGGCGCGAGAAGTTCCTGGAGCGGGTCTGGGCTTTTAAGGAGAAAAACGGCGGCACCATTCTCTATCAGTTGCGCCGCATCGGGGCGTCCTGCGACTGGAGCCGCGAGCGCTTCACCATGGATGAAGGGCTTTCCCGCGCGGTGCGGCGGAGCTTCGTGGAGTACTATCACCAGGGCCTGGCTTACCGGGGTAAACGCATCGTGAACTGGGACCCAGTGGCCCAGACGGTGGTGAGCGACCTCGAGGTGAACATCGAGCCTACCCCGGGCCAGCTCTACACCCTGGCCTATCCGCTCCTGGGGGGCGGCGAGATTCAGATTGCCACCGTGCGCCCCGAGACCATCTTCGCCGATGTGGCCATCGCGGTGAATCCCGCCGACGAGCGCTACCGGCACCTGGTAGGCCAGAAGGCCTGCATCCCCCTCACCGAGCGCTACATTCCCATCATCGCCGACGAGTCGGTATTGACCGACTTTGGCACCGGGGCCCTCAAGATTACCCCGGCCCACGACCCCACCGACTTTGAAATTGGCACTCGGCACAACCTGGAGATGCCCAGCGTGATTGACCTGCAAGGTCACCTTGTGGGCGAGCTGGTGCCCGAGGCCTTCCGGGGTTTAGAACGCTTCCAGGCCCGTAAAGCTGTGGTGCTGGCTTTGCAAGAGGCCGGTCACATCCGCGAAATCCGCGACTACACTATTGCCCTGGGCTACTCCGAGCGCACCAAGGCCCCGGTGGAGCCCCTATTGCTCGAGCAGTGGTTTGTGCGCATGAAGCCAGTGGCCGAAAAGGTGCTGGCGGGCCTCGACAAAGGCGAGATGCGTTTCGTGCCCGAGCGCTGGGAAAAGGTTAACCGCGACTGGCTGGAAAACATCAAGGACTGGGCCATCGCCCGGCAGCTGTGGTGGGGCCACCAGATACCGGCCTGGTACGACGATGAGGGCAACGTCTATGTACCCGACCTCGAGAACCCCGACCTCGACTGCGACCAGGATCCCCGCTACGCCCACCTGAATCTGCGGCGCGACCCGGACGTGTTCGATACCTGGTTTAGCTCGGCCCTATGGCCCTTTTCCACCCTGGGCTGGCCCGATGAGTCCGCAGACCTGAAAAAGTACTACCCCACCGACGTGCTGGTCACCGGCTATGACATCATCTTCTTCTGGGTGGCGCGTATGCAGATGTCGGGCTACCAGTTCACCGGCCAGGCGCCTTTCCATACCATCGTGCTGCACGGGCTATATCTGGATGCCAAAGGCCAGAAGATGTCCAAGAGCAAGGGCAACGGCATCGACCCCCTCGAGCTGGTGGATCAGTACGGAGCCGACGCCTGCCGCTTCGCCTGGGACTATCTGGCCACCGGCGGGCAGGACATCCGCCACGACCCCCGGCGCTACGAGCAAGGGCGCAACTTTGCCAACAAGCTCTACAACGCGGCCCGCTTCGTGCTCATGAATAGGGCGCAGACAATCCGGCCCACCGCCCAGGAAGGCCCACCCAGCGAAAAGCGCTTCCTCACCCTGGCCGACCGCTGGATGATTTCCCGCCTCAACCGAGGCATTGCCGAAATTACCGAGGCCTACGAAGCCTTCGACCTGGGCCGCGCCGCCCGGCTGGTCTACGACCTGGTCTGGAGTGAGTTTTGCGACTGGTATCTAGAGGCTGCCAAGCCCGCTTTGCGCGAGGGGAACGCTGCCACCCAGGCCACCCTGGAGTCCGCCCTGGCCACGCTCTTGAAGCTGCTGCACCCCATCATGCCCTTCATTACCTCGGAGCTTTACCAGACCCTGACCGGTGCAGATCAACAACTGGCCTTGCAGGACTGGCCTCTGGCCGGTGAGCGCGACCTCGAGGCCGAAAAAGCCTTCGAGACCCTGCAAGAAACCATCACCGCTACCCGCAACCTGCGGGCCGAGCTGGGCATCCCCCCGCAGCAGGAAATTGGTGTGCACCTCGAGGGACCCGGGGCCTCGCTGGTGATGGAGAACCAGGCCCTGTTCCGCTTCCTGAGCAAGACCCAGGCCTCGCTGGGGGTTCCCGAAAAGGCCATTGCCCAGGTTACCGCCACCACCACCGTCTACCTCAAACCAGAAGGCGATCTGAGCAGCTTCCTGGAACGCCAAAAAAAGCGGCTAACCGAGCTGGAAAAACTGGTCGAGCAGGGTCAGAAAAAACTCGCCAACCCCGGTTTTGTCGAGCGGGCCGACCCCGCCGTGGTGCAGGCTGAGCGGGAGCGGCTGGCCGAGAATCAGGCCCACCTAAAGCGCATCCGCGAGAACCTGGCGCGGTTGGTATGAAGCCACACTCTGCCATAAAAAAACCTACCGGATTCACTCCGCTTTGCCCCAGGAATACCAGATTCGGTTAGTTCGCCGCCATACGGCGCCGAACTAACAGGGCCGAAGTTATCCGCGTAGCGGAGGGCGATACCGCCCCTTGGAAGTTATCCGCGTAGCGGAGGGCGATACCGCCCCTTGGAAGGGAGTGCTCTAGGATTCAAAAAGATAGCCTCTGGGGGTCTTTAGTTTGGATGATTATCTTTTTGAATCCGGTATAAATAGCCCCTTTTCCCTCCCCCAGCAGGGGAGGCGAGGGGGGCCCCGCCAATCTATCCTCAAACGGAAACATTCATTTAAACTCCATCTCCCAAGCGCCAGCGCTTCAGGCCAAAAAAGCATTAGAGTACAGGTGTGCAGCAGGGGTTCAAACTCTCTCACGGAGGCCGCAAGCGGCTGATTGGCCGCTGGAATGCGCTACTTGCATCGCTAAAGATAGATCCCGGAGCACATTTCTCCATGCTCGACAATCTGCTCGTCCGCCATACCGAACCGCAGCGCTTATATCACAATCTGGCCCACCTGGACACGCTACTACAACTATTGCCCGCAAAACCCCATCTGGAGTTTGCGGTCTGGTTCCACGATGCCATCTACGACCCCACCCGCGCCGACAACGAGGCCCAGAGTGCAGGGCTGGCCCAGGAGAGCCTGCTACGCCTGGGTGTGGAGCCTTCGCTCATCCAGAAAGTTACCCACATCATCCGGGCCACGCAAGACCATCAGTCAGACGACCCCGATACCGCTTTGTTCCTGGATGCCGACCTTTCCATCCTGGGGGCCGAACCCAAAATCTACCGGGCGTATGCCCGGGCCATCCGGCAGGAGTACGCCTGGGTTCCCGAGGCGCTGTTCCAGGAACGCCGTGCACGGCTGTTGCATAAGTTCTTGTCCCGCGAGCGTATCTATCAAACCGAAGCCTTCGCGCACCTTGAGCAACCCGCCCGCGAAAACCTAGCACAAGAGCTAGAAACCCTTGCTCAACACACCTCGGGGACCGAGCAATCCAGCGCTTCCCAGTAGAGCCTGAGGCTTTCTCCCAGCCGGGCAGACTGGCCCAACCGGTAAGCCGTTGCGACCCGTTTACCCAGCGCCCGAACCAGGGGATCGGGGTTCTTTTCCAGGTTGCCCAGGGCTTTATCCGAGAGGGCAATCTGCACCTTTTCAGGGTACAGGGGTACACTCGGCAAGCTGAACCAGTAGGCGGCTTCCTCAGGGTTCACCACCGATGCCCCGCGGCTGATAAACCAGTCGGCGCCCTCGGAATGCACATATACCCGGGCTCCCTGGCCGACCGCCCGATAAACCGCTTCGCGGAACGGCACCGGTATGGCCCACTCGGCCCCTCGAGCCTCCTCCGGCCGGGGCGTTGGGCGATAGGCCGCCGCACGCAACTCGACGGTACGTTCACCGTTCCATTCGTTGAGCGTTAGACTGGCTGCCAGATCGAGTTCATCCGGTAATTTTTCGCCGTTATCACGCCACTTGATGACCCTGACCCCCTGGAGCCTGAACGACAGGTGCTTGCCCTCGCTCAGCATCCGTACCTGCTCCGGCCTGCCCTGCAAGAAAAACAGCGGCTCGGGATTGCCCTCGCCCAGCGGCTCCAGCAGTTGCAGGGCCTGGTGCAGCTCAGTCAGGTCTTCCCCATTCAACCAGCCATCCAGCACAATTTCCGGTACCGGTGCTGGAAATTGCGCGGTATATTCCTCAATAGCCGCCTTAAAGGCTAGAATTTCCTCTTCCAGGATAGCAAAACCCGCCGCCTGCGCATGGCCCCCAAAGCGCTTAAGGTGGGGCGCGGCGTGCCGCAAAGCCCCCACCGCGCTGATGCCCGGTGTGGAGCGTACCGAGCCCTTACCGTCGGCGATGATAAAAACCGGCTTGTAGTAGCGCTCCAACACCCGGCTGGCCACAATGCCCATCACACCCGGATGCCCCTCTGCATCGTGGATGACCAGCGCAGGACGGGTGGCGTCGATGGTGGGCCAGATGCGCTGTAGCATCTCCTCTTCGATACGCTGTCGCTGCACATTGAGCCGCGTCAGGTGCTCGGCCAGGGGGCGCGCCTGGAGCATGTCCTGGGTGGTGAGGAGCTGCAAAGCCACCTCGGCCTGGCCCAGCCTCGAGGCGGCATTGATGCGGGGCGCGATGCGAAAGGCAATCTCGCTGGCGCTAAACTCACGGCAGTGCTCGGCGGCCAGTACCCTCAGACCCAGGTTGGCTGAAGCACGCAGGCGGTGAAGCCCTTCCTTGACGATGGCCCGGTTGAAGCCCTGCAAGGGGGCCACATCGGCCACCGTGCCAATGGCGGCCAGGTCGGCATATTCCAGGGGTGGGTCTTTTCCCAACAGCTTGTAGACCTGCCACAAGAGCAAAAAAGCCACCCCCGAACCGGTAGGATGGGCCTGGCCCCGGAGCCCCGGCGAAAGCGCGGGGTGCACAATCAGGCCCGGTGGCGGCGCAGCGCCAGGCGAGTGGTGGTCGGTCACCAGTACCGAGACCCCGTTCTCGACCAGCTCGCGTAGCTCGGCGTGGTTGGTAATGCCGCAGTCCACAGTGATGAAGAGGTCGCAGGCTTCCAGGTGCTCCGGCACCCGGTCCATCAAGACCCCATAGCCCTCACCCAGGCGGTGGGGAATGAAGGCATGGATATCGGCCCCCAGCCGGCTCAAGCCGTTCAGCAAAACCGCCGTACCGGTAAGACCGTCGGCGTCGTAGTCGCCATGTACCCGAATGCGCTCTTTTTTTTCCAGGGCCTCGATAATCCGTCGGGCCGCCGGCTCTAGCCCCTCGATGGGCAAGAGTTCTAGCGGGGGCTCGAGGTCTTCCTTGCGCCTGAACCCCCGGTTCCAGAGCACCGCCGCGGCCAGGGGCGAGACGCCTAGTTGCTCCACCAGGGGGCGAAGCTCGGAAACGGGGGGCCATTCACGGAATTTCCAGATCATCCAGGGTCTCCTTCAGAGCGGTGCCTCGAGCCGAAAGCTGAAAATCAAAAGCAAAGCAGTACAGGGTACGAAGCACACCTGCCGGGCCAAAGCCCTCAGGGCAGCCGGTCGGGGATGACCGGGGTTTCCTCGGGGTGTTGTTTCTTGAGGGCCTCGAGCTCGCTCCTGACCTGGCGCAGTTCGCGGTTGCGCTTGTTCAGGGCAGCCTGGGCATTCGCCCAGCCGGCCAGCACATACAGCCCCATGACGGCCAGACCTAGCCCAAAAGCTCCCATCAGCAAAAAGCTCAGGTGCACCAGGCCCCAGGGTGTCCCCAGCAACAACCCCGGTTCCAGCGCATATAAGGCCCAGGCGACCGCGGTCACCAGCAACACTATTAGGAAAGCCAGCCCGTTCAGGACTTTCATACCAGAAGTTTACTCCAGGCCCCCCAGGGAGGCTGAGCGCAGGTCAAACCCACTTCTTCAGGTCGATGCGGCCCTCGTAGAGGGCCTTGCCGGTGATGGCACCCTCTACCCCCAGGTTCTGCAAGCCCCTCAGGTCGGCATCGGAGGCAATACCCCCACCGGCAATCAAAAAGCCCGGCCAGGCGGCCCGCACCTGGCGTACGACCTCGAGGTCCAGCCCGGCCAGGGTGCCATCCCGCCGTACATCGGTATAAATCAGGGTGCGCACGCCCATCTCCCACATGCGCAGGCTCAAGCCCGGCACCTCGAGGGCCGTTCCTTCCACCCAGCCCGAGACCACCACATCCAGGCCCCGAGCGTCCAGGCTTACCACCACCCGCTCGGCTCCAAACGCTTGCAGCATCCGGCTCAGCACCTCCGGCGCTTTCACAGCCGCGGTGCCCACCACCACCCGCGCCGCTCCCAGAGCGAGTATCTCCTGGGCTGCCTCCACGCTGCGCACCCCGCCCCCCACCTCAAAAGGGATGGTGATAGACTGCGCAATCTCACGCAGCGCCGCCCGGTTTTCCCCCCGGCCCGTAGCGGCGTCCAGGTCGACCAGGTGGAGCATCCGCGCCCCCTGCCTTTGCCAGTGCAGGGCAGCCTCCACGGGGTTTTCGTAGTAAACGGTCTCCTGGCGGGGGTCGCCCTCAAATAAGCGCACGGCGCGCCCCGTCTGGATATCTACTGCAGGAATAACCAGCACGGGGGGATTGTATCAGTTTGGCCAGGCCATCAGTAAATTTTCTTCCCCAACAGGCTGCTGGCAAGCTCAACCATCATCCGGGCGGTACGGTTGGCGATGTCCAGGATGGGGTTCACCTCGACCAGATCCAGGCTGGTGACGATTTGGGCGTCGGCCAGTAGCTCCATCAGGAGGTGGGCCTCGCGGTAGGTCAGGCCGCCGGCCACCGGGGTACCCACCCCCGGGGCAATTTCGGGGTCGAGCACGTCGGCATCCAGCGAAACGTGTACCCGGCCAAAACCATCGAACTGCGCCGCGACCTGTTCAGCGATGGCCGGGATGCCCTGCACGTCAATTTCTTTCATGGTGAAGACCGTGACCCCGCGCTCCCGCAGCAGTTTGACCTCCCCTGTGTCCAGGCTGCGAATTCCGACCAGCACCACATCCTCGGGTCGCACCTTGGCCCCCGGGCGGCTCAGGTCTACCAGGCGGGGATCACCCAGGCCGCACAGGTGCGCCAGGGGCATCCCGTGAATGTTGCCGCTGGGGCTGGTCTGGGGGGTGTTGAAGTCGGCGTGGGCATCTACCCAGATCACCCCAATGCGCTCACCGCGGCTGGCCCCGGTCACCGACCCCATGGCAATGGAGTGGTCGCCCCCGAGCACAATGGGAAACACCCCGGCGGGCATCTGGTGCAGGGCTTCGATGGTGTCCAGGCAGACCGTGCGGATGGCCTCGAGGTAGCCCATCCCCCCCTGTTCCTTTGGCTGATGGCGCAGACTCTCGACCACCGGCACCTTGATGTCGCCGTAGTCGTGCACGTGGTGACCGAGGCCCTCGAGCACCTCCTGTAAGCGCCCATAGCGCATGGCGCTGGGCCCCATATCCACCCCACGCCGCCCCTGGCCCAGATCCATCGGAACCCCTAGAACGCCAATCTGCTTCATGCGAACTAGTCTACCGCCGGGGTCAAGCACCCGCACCTCGTGCTCGATAACGTCGGTGGAGTAGGGATCATCCGAATCCGGTCCATGCCCTGGCCATTGACCCAAAGCCGTTTCGGCGCTAACATAAAGAGCTACGCGCTGGGGCGTAGGTTATATCGCAATGAAAGAACCGCATATCCAAAGTATCAACCTCTCGCGCCTGCTGCGGGAGGGCGGCAGCACCGATGCCAGAGACGAAATTCTCGAGTACATCGCCCTGCAAGAGGAGCGCATTCCCCTCGAGGGCCCGGCCAAATGGAAGGTGAGCGTGACCCGCCTGGAGGGTGAAGGCGGGCAGGAGTTCTGGTTGTCGGGCGAGATCGCCGGCAACGCCCTGCTGGAGTGCCGCCGCTGCCTGACCCCCACGCCCACCCCGGTGCGTGCCCACTTCCAGTACATGCTGCGCTATGAGGCCGGTTTGCAGCAGCTCGAGGTCATCGAGGAAGGTGAAGAGGAAATCCTGCTCTTTGGCCATCCCGACTTCGACCTGGCGCCTCTGCTCGGCGAAGCTTTTGCCCTCGAGCTGCCCTACACCACCCTCTGCAAAGAAGACTGCAAGGGTCTCTGCCCGGTCTGTGGGGCCAATCTGAACGAAGTAGACTGCGGCCACCAGCCCAAACCCCAGACCAAACTGGGCGCTGAACTCTCCCGTTTGCTGGGCGATTTGGACTAAGCGCGGCCCCGCCCGTCTCATGTCGGGCCTTAATGGTTTTGCTACCGGCCTTATCCCGTAGTGGAAGAGAGGTTTCATCAGCGGCCATCCGGTGTTGCCGGGTGGGGGTCGGGTGGGGGTTTTGTACGAGCAGTCCAGCCAGGCAACCTAGCTGGGTATCAGGCCCCCACCTAGCCTCCCCCGTTGGGGGAGGAAGGAGCGGTTTTATACCAAATCCACATGAACCCCTTGCCTTCTCCTGGAGGGAGCTGTGGCGACACCCCGACCGCGCTATTTACAAACAGCGATAGGAACACGCTTGACTGCACCTGGGTATCGCCGGATGAGCGAGCTTGGGACGACCCTTAAAGCTAAGGGTCCAAATAAAGTTAGTATTACTTTATGCACTGCCCCTGCGCGATGCCGAGGCGGCATGGTTTTCCACCGAAGTCAATGCTAGGCTGGTTTTATGGCGACCATTGGGCTGGAGCGCTGGCTCCAACACCTGCTTGAGCACCTACCCATCGCCCGCGAGGGCCAGAACCCCGAGGGTGTGCACCAGGTGCGGGTGGCCGTGCGCCGCCTGCGGGTATGGCTGCGCCTGGCCGGTATGCGCGTGCTCGAGGACGACCTGGCCTGGCTGGTGCGGGCGGCCGGTGAGGTGCGCGACCTAGAAGTGCTGCTACAGCACCCCACCCTTCCCAAAGCCTTCCGGCGCTGGACCGAGACCCGGCTCGCACAGGCTCGAGCGGCCTTCGTGCCCCTGCTGGGAGCCCCCCGACTGTCCGGGCTGATCCAGGCTCTATCCAACCTACCGCCCCTGGATGCACAAGCAGCCCTGCCACGCCTTGAGCGCTTTTTGTTGCAGGTACGGCGTCGGGAAGAGGAATGGCAGCGGGAAGGAGACCTCGAGCATCTCCATGCTTTGCGGCGGGCCCTTCGTCGCCTGCGCTATGCCAGGGAATGGCTGGGACTAAACAGCCAGGCCATAAAAACCCTCCAGGAGGTTTTTGGACAGGCAGGCGACCTGAGCTTTACCAGGCGGTATCTGGCCGCCTTTGAAGCCGATGGGGGCCGGATACCCATAACCTTCAAGAAGCAACTCGAAGCCGATCTGGCCGCGGCCCTCGAGGCAGCTCGGGAGGCCTGGAAAACACATCGGGGCAGCCTGAAATAAAAAAACCGGAGGGCTTCCTCCGGCGAGGGCTAGAATACGGCGCTACTTCTTGCGGGGGCGGTACTTGCCGTAAGAACCACGGAAAATTTTGCCACGACGGGTGCGACGATCACCTTTGCCCATGCTCTACTCCTAGGCTTTGGCTCCACTCAGAAGCTGGTTCACTTTGCTCATCAAGCGCGACTTGCGACGACTGGCCGCATTCTTGTGCAGGGTCGAACCTTTGGCGGCCTTGTCAATGAGGCTTTCGGCATAGCGCATCACACGCACCGCTTCGTTGGCGTTGCCTTCTTTGGCCAGGGCGACCGCTTTTTTGCTAACGGTCTTGATGGCCGACATTTTGGACTTGTTGCGGGCGCGGCGCTTGAGCGATTGCCGGTGGCGCTTCATGGCCGAGGGGTTACGAGCAGATTTCTTTTGTGCCATAGTTCTCCATAATTGCCCATTTGGGGGCTGCGCAGCTTGCTGCAATAACAGTACCGGCAGCCTCGAGGCAAACCGCTCACAAGTCTAGCACATTGCCGGGGGCCATGCCTAGACCCTTTTAGAATTCGTTCCGAGCTGCCACCCAGTCCATGCGAATCTGGCCCCGCGCATCCTTGAAACGGAAGATGACATCGTACAAGTTGGCGTCAACCGGGTAGCGAATTTCTTCGGCAAAGCGGCCCTGGTAGCGCTTGAGCAGGCCTGGGCTGGTCTGGCCCGCGCGGCGAACCTCGACCTCAAAGCTGCCCTTGCGCAAATCGCCGCTTACCGTGACCTTTACGAAAGCACGAATGCCCGTGGCCCGTACCTGGTTCCGGGTTTCGCCGGTGTAGTTCCAGTAGTAAACCGGGGTAAAAGGGGCATAGCCCACCGCGAGACCATACCGCTCTGCGTAAAAGTATACTCCGCCCACAATCAGCGCCAGAAATAAAAGCGTTCGCACGCTTCAAGTATAAGCCAGGTGCAAATGCGTCGCGCAGTGGCCTGCTCGGTTTTCGTCATTTTATCGCCGACAAGCAAAATGGCCACCGCCCCGCACCCCGCCCGCATCAGAGGTATGCCCATCGAGGCGCAAACTCTCCCACTTCGGGCGGTGTGCTAAAGACCCTGCACAAATCGGTATACTTGGGGGCATGACGGCGGAGGAAGCGTTTGGCCTGCTGCGGATTGGGGCGGTGGAAATCATCCCCCAGGAGGACTTGCTCAAAAAGCTACAATCGGGGAAAAAACTGGTGGTCAAGCTAGGGCTCGACCCCACCCGGCCCGACATTCACATCGGGCACGCGGTGGTGCTACGCAAAATGCGGCAGTTCCAGGAGTTGGGCCACAAGGTAGTCATCATCATTGGCGACTTTACCGCCATGATTGGCGACCCCTCGGGCCGCTCCAGAACCCGCCCGCCCCTCACCCTCGAGGAAACCCGCGCCAACGCCAAAAGCTACGTGGAGCAGGTGGGCAAAATCCTCATCACCGACGACCCTAACCGCTTCGAGCTGCGCTACAACTCGGAGTGGCTGGAAAACCTGGGCTTCAAAGAGGTGATTAAGCTGGCCTCGCTCCTGACCGTGGCCCAAATGCTCGAGCGCGAAGACTTCAAAAAACGCTATAGCGAGGGCGTTCCCATCTCGCTGCACGAGTTCCTCTACCCCTTTGCCCAGGGCTACGACTCGGTGCCCATCGCCTGCGACGTAGAAATGGGCGGCACCGACCAGAAATTCAACCTGCTGGTGGGGCGCGAGGTGCAGGAAGCCTACGGCCTGGAGCGTCAGGTGGCCTTCATCATGCCGCTTTTGGTGGGGGGCGACGGGCAAAAAATGTCCAAAAGCTACGACAACTACATCGGCATTACCGAGGAGCCCAGCGAAATCTTCCGCAAACTGATGAAGATTGAAGACCGGTACCTGCAAACCTATTTTGAACTCTGCACCGACCTGAGCCCCGGTGAAATCAAGGAAGCCCTGGAGCAAGGCGGCCCCGTGGGGGCGCACAGGGTGCTGGCGCGGCTGGTGACGGGCGCGTACGCACAGCCCAGGATTCCCGCCCGCTTAGACCGCCCACTCTACGAATCGCTGGGCTACCGCTGGGAGGCTTTTGGGCAGGACCAGGGCGGCCAGAACCCCGTGGTGCAGCACGCCGAAGAGCGCTACTACGAAATTGCCCATGGGGGCATCCCCGACGAAATGCCGGAAGTGATCATTCCCACCGACGAGCTTTCGGAGGGCCATATTTCGGTGGCAAGGCTCTTCACCCTGGCCGGTCTGACCGTCTCGAACGGGGAGGCGCGGCGCCTAATTGAACAAAAAGGACTGCGGCTCGATGGCGAGGTGCTCACCGACCCCAGGATGGAGATTGCCCTTAGCAAGCCAATGGTGCTCCAGCGTGGCAAGGACAGGTTCGTGCGGGTCAAGCCCAAGCCCGCCTAACCTTGCTCGAGGGGGCGAAAAGGAGTCTCGTAGCCGGTGGCATAAAGAACCCCCTCGTCCTCTTCCAGGCGCAACCGGGGCAGCGGGAAGCGCGGCGGCCCGTACACCGCCTTACCCCCCTTTAGCGGCTCATAGGCCCCAAAGTGGCAGGGGCAGCCCAGAAAGGGATGGTCGGTGCGGTAGTTGTAGGCAATGGAGCCGAGCTCGGGGTTGTCCACGTAGTTGACCACACAGCCCTGGTGGGTGCAGATACGCGACAGGGCTAGAAAGTGGCCCCCCCCTACCGTCAGACCCCCTACCACCGGCTCCGAGAGCCGAAACACCACGGCCTTGAGGGGGCTGCCCTGGTACTGGTACTCGAAGTATTTGAAGCGCCAGGGGGCGCCGAGTTCATTGAGCGCCGCAGCCCGTACCCGCGGGCCTTCGCGCCAGAGCGGCTCAGCAACGCCGGCCTTGGTGAAGTGGATGGAGTAGGTGCGCCAGGCCAGCCAGCCAAAAAAACCGACACTGATGGCGCTGGGGATAATCCAGATCAGGTCGCGACGGCTGATGCGACGAAGGTTTTGCAGGTTGGGCTCGTCCATACCGTGCACCCACTAAACAAAGCGGCCCGCAGGGCTACAAACCCCCCAGATACTGCAGCAAAGCCTGCATCTCGGCCTCAGTCAGGGGAACCGCCGGCATCTGGCCCCGGCCCTTGAGGACAATTTCCCTCACCGCCTCCGGCACTTTACTGATGGGGTTGCCCTGCAAACGGGGACCGATACCGCCCTGGGCCTGGGCCCCGTGGCAGGCCGCACACCTGGCCAGATACACCTGCTGACCGGTAGAGGTGGTATTGAGCTGGTTCTTGGCTGTTTGGATTAGGTTCTGGACCCGCTCGCGGGCCTCACCGCCGGCCTTCAAGTAGCCTTCCCAGGCCACAATGGCCTCGGCAGGACGGCCGAGCTGGAAATAGGCGTTGCCCAAAAACAGCCAGCCCTCCGGCACATCGGGCTCGGCCCGCACGGCGAGCTCGAGGGCCTGCGCTCCTTCCTCGGGCCTGCCGCTCATGAAGAGGAGCATGCCAATGCGCCGCACGGCGTTGGCGTTGCGGGGCTCGAGCTCGATCACCTTCAGGTAGCCCTGCACGGCCCGCTCGAAGTCTTGCAAGTCGTAGGCTTTGTTGGCATAGGCCAGCCAGTCGGCGGCTTTGCCGCTCTGCTCGGCTTTGCGTTGCAGGCTGCCCAGTTCGCGGGCCTCGTTGCGGCTGGTGATGATGGTCTCACCAGGCAGCCGGGGCACCGTGTAGGCCCAAAGCCCCGCCCCCAGGGCTATCAGGCTTAGGGTCACGGCGCCCAGCGTTACAGGGCTCAGGCGGCGAGGAACCGGTTTTTCACTGCCCAGCTCGGCCAGTTGGCGCTCGAGCCGCACCGCCTGGACCAGCAGGCGTTTGCGCTCGTCTCCTTCGGCTTCTTTAGCCAGCGACTTGAGCACCTCGAGCTCAGCCCGCAGCTCCTCCGGGCGGGGGCTTTCGGGAAAGGGCTGGGCCTGAGTGCGGTAGAAGGGCCATAGGGCATAGGCCAGGGCCAGCCCAAACAACAACGCAAGAAGCAGGTAGGCAAATATCATGACGGACGCTCGGTGTTTAGCTCAGCCTCGAGGCGGGTAATTTCTTCCTCAGAGACATCGTTCAGGGGTGCTTTGGCCTGGGCCCTGACCCTGCTCAGGTAGCGCCACAAACCAAAACTCAGCAATCCCAGTCCTATCAAAGGGGAAAGCCAGACCCATAGAGTCAGGCCGCGTGCGGGGGGCTCGTACAGTATCCAGTCGCCATAGCGCTGCACAAAAAACTGCCGTATCTCGGCTTCGGACTTGCCCTCGGCCAGTTGCTCGGCAATGATGCGGCGCATCTCCACCGCAATCCCGGCGTTGGACTCTGCTGCCGACTCCCCTTGACAGACCGGGCAACGCAGCGCACGGGCAATTTCAAAAACCCTGGGGGAGAGATCGGGCGGTGGGGTGTTGGGGGTGGGCTGGGCCAGGGCAATAGCCAAAAGCCAAAGGCCTACAGCCAAAAGCTGGTTCCATAACGCTACTCCTCTGCTGCCCGTTCCCCGCACCTTCACTGCAACACCTGCCTCAAATACCCCTGCAGCTGGGCTTCGGTCAGCTCACCGGCATGCCGGGCCAGCACGGTACCGTTGCGGTCAATCACAAAGGTCTCGGGTACGCCGTAGTAGCCATACTCGATGCCGACACGCCCGCGGCCATCGTAAACGCTGGGAAAGGTCAGGCCGTACTGCTGGACAAATTTCAGGGCCTCGCTTTCCTTATCCTGGACATTGACCCCCAGAAAGAGCATCCTGTCTTTGTACTGCTGGTGATAGCGCTCCAGTAGCGGGGCCTCGGTGCGGCAGGGGACGCACCAGCTGGCCCAGATGTTGAGCAATACTGGTTTTTCTAAACGCTCACCAATGCCCATCTCAGGACCGTACTGGGCGCGGTAGGGCTCCAATAAGGGCAGGCTGAAGCTGGGGGCCGGCTTGCCAACCAGCACCGACTTAAGCTCGTTGGGATTGGGGCGTTGCATGCCCCAGTAAAACAAGCCCCCCAGCAATAACACCCAGATGGGCCAGAACCTAAGCACGAGCCACCTCTTTTGCACCTAGCCTCAACATCAATCTCCTGCTGTGGGCGACAGCTGGCGGCTGGACACCCGGGCCCCGCTGGGCCACAGGATGTACACCGTACCCAGCACGATAATCAGGCCAGCCACCCATAGCCACCAGACCATGGGGGTCACGATAATCTTGAGGGTGGCCCACTGGCCATTTTCCTGGTCAAACTGCATCAGCACAAAATAGTAGTCGTTGTAAAGGGAGTACTTGACCACCGGCGTAGCCAGCGGCGAGCCCATCTGGGGGTAGAAGTTGAGCCGGGTCTCGTAGCGGCCATCCGAACCCCAGCCCTCGCGGCCGGTCGAGCGAACCTCAATGGGTGCAACGGCGGCAAAACGGTTGGACTCTTCCCGGGCGCCAATAGACAACAAGCGCACCTCCACGCCCCGGGTCTGCCAGGTTTCGCCGACCTGGAGGGTCTTTTGCTCGGTAAAGCGGTAGGTCTGGCTAAAGGCGATGGTCAGGGCAGCCAAAGCAACGCCGAAGTGCACAATGTGCGAACCGAAGCGGCGTTTGTGGCTGGTCGCCAGCTCCATAAGCGCCTGCGCGGGCGAGATCCCCAGTGCGCGGGCCCGTTCGCCCACACCCTGGGCCACCATCAGCCAGATGGCGGTCAGATTGTAGGCAAATAGGCCAATAGCCAGCGAGACCCCCAGGCTCAGGCCCAGCACGAAGCCCAGGAGGGTGCCCGCCCCCAGGGCTATGAGCATGGCGGTCAGGTTTCGCAGCACCTGGGCGCTGGAGTTACGCCAGGGCAACACCGGCCCGACGCCCATCAGAAGCAGCATGAAAATACCCAGGGGGATGGAGACCTGATTGAAGAAGGGGGCCCCCACCGAGACCTTGGCCCCACTCGCGATCTCCACCACCAGCGGCCACAAGGTGCCCAGCACCACCACAAAAGCAAAGGTGCCAAAAAACAAAGCCCCGGCCAGCAAGGCCCCCTCGCGGCTTTTCCAGCGCACTTCGCCGGCCTCGCGAATCTCGGAAGAAACCCTGGCCAAAAGCCCCAGCCCCCCCGCCATCACGGCGAGCAAAAAGAGCAAGAACCAAGCCCCCACCGGCCCACTGGCAAAAGCATGCACCGACTGAATCACACCTGAGCGAGTCAGGAAGGTGCCAAACACCGTAGCCGCAAAGGCCAGGGTGATGAAGGCAAAGTTCCAACCCTTAAAAAGCCCCTTGCGCTCTTGCACCTGGGCGGTGTGCAGGAAAGCGGTGGCCAGCAACCAGGGGATGATGGAGGCGTTTTCGACCGGGTCCCAGGCCCAGTACCCCCCCCAGCCGAGAATCTCGTAGCTCCACCACTTGCCGGTGAAGATGGCCGCCGTCAGGAAGCCCCAGGCCACCAGGGTCCACCAGCGGGTTTCGAAAATCCAGCTCTGGTAGCGCCGGGCTACCATGGCCGCCACCGCATAGGCAAAAGGTACCGACAGGCCCACAAAACCCAAGTACATCAAGACCGGGTGTACGGCCATCATCCAGTGGTTTTGCAGCAGGGGGTTGGTACCCCGGCCATCGGGGGGTGGGTTGGGCACAGCATCAAAGGGATGTGCCACGAAGACCATCACCGCAAAAAAGAACACCTGAACAGCAAACAGCGTACCCAGCGCCACCGGGGCCCGCCAGATGTCCAGGCTATGGCCTGCCCGCAGACTTACCAGCCAGGTGTAGGCGGTCTGGAGCATGGCCCACAGCAGGATGGAGCCCTCCAGCGCCGCCCAGGGCGTGACCAGCTTGACCCACAGCGGGTTATTGGCGGAGCTGTGGTTGGCCACATAGGAGACGCTAAAGTCGTCGGTCAGAATGGCCCACTCGAGCGCCCCAAAACTCAGCACCGCCGCCAGCAGGCTCAGCGCCGATAGGCGCTTGGCGGCCTCGAGGTAGCGCCCATCCCGCAAGACGAAGGCCAGGCTAGAAAGCACCAGGCCGAGCACCGAAAGAATGAGTGCAGCAACAAGGGAGACTCCTCCCAAAAGCCCCGGCGTCAAGAGAACCTCCTGTCCATCACTGGGTCTCCTCGATCAGCTTGCGTACCTGTTCGGGCGTCCAGCCCTCTTTGGGGGCCTGGTAGGTCTCGGAGTGCTTGACCAGCAGATTCTGGCTCACAAACGTTTCGCCCTGGAACCTCCCCTCCACCACCACACCCCGGTTTTCGCCAAAAAGGGCCGGTGGGGTAGCGCCCGAAGAACGAATGGGAACCTCCTTGACCCCGTCGGTTACCACAAAGCGCAGCTCGAGGGTTTGGGGGTTGTAGGAAAGCGAGCCTTCCTTAACCAGGCCACCCAGGCGCACCTGACGGTTCTGGTAGCGGTCTATCTGCTGGAAGTATTCGCTGGGGGTGATGAAGTAAACCAGGTTCTGGCCCAGGCCCCCAAAAACCAGGTAGGCCAGGGCACCGGCTATCACCAGCAGTCCGATGATGTATTTGGGTTTCATATAAACCTGCCTTTGGTTCTACTTATTCTTCTGGTAGCGCCAGATGAGATAGCCCAAATAACCAAACACCGACACATACACCGCCAGATAGGTCCAGACCACAAAGGGGTTGACCGGGTTCCACAGGGGGTTATCGGGCATTTTATACCTCTTCCCTGGCCGCCTCGCGGGCCGCAATGATGCCGCGTAGCCGCACCAAACCGATGAACAGTAGCGTAAAAGCAGCCAGGTTGATCAGCATGGGAATGAGAATGGCCGCATCCACATTGATCTTTCCGGTGGTGAGGTCGATGGACTGGGTCTGGTGCAGGCTGCGCCACCACTTAACAGACATATAGCTGATGGGCACGTTAATGGAGCCCAGTATGGCCACCCCCGCAGCAGCCTTGGCCCGCAGTTCGGGGTCTTCGATGGCACCCCGTACCACCACATACCCCACGTAGATGGCAAACAGGATAGCCGTGGTGGTCAGGCGGGGCTCCCAGTCCCAGTACACCCCCCAGGTGGGGCGGGCCCACAACATGCCCGACAGCAAAGCCAGGGCCATGAAGATCAGGCCCACCTCCACCACCGCGGCTGCTACACGGTCGTGATGGGCTTTGCGCCGGATCAGGTAAGCCACCGAGTAACCCAGCGCAGCAAAGCTGGCCAGGTAGGCCATCCAGGCCATTGGGACGTGCATATGGAAAATTCGGGCCACAAAGCCCTGGCTCTGGTCGGGCGGCGCACCCATAGCCAGGATGAACCCCACCCCTGCGCCCACCACACCCAGGCCCAGAATGCCCAGGGTCAGGCTATCCAGACGGTTGGTTTGATTGGAGCGTGCTAGCTGCATTCAAGTCCTCTCCTTTTATATGTATTCTGACCTGAAATAGATTAAGCGGCGTAAACCACGTTACATCTACAGACTTGAGTGGCTCTTGCGCCTCGTTTAGTATTTCCAGAATACCCCGGCAGGGTAAGTTTTCGTTAACAACCGGCCGTACTCGGGGTTATAACCGACATAACCTATCCCTCGAGCATATACGGAAACACCATTGCGCAGACCGTCACGTAAATAACATCGAAGACCGCCAGCAAACGAAGCCAGTCCGAAAGCTCGGCCATCGGAATACCCTGGGCCAGGCCCTGCGTAAAACGCACCGCCGCCAGCACCACCGGAATCACCAGCGGAAAAAGCAAGAGGGGCAAGAGCACCTCCCGCCCCCGCAGGCGGGCCAGCATTCCCGCATAGAAGGTGGAAATGGCCGCGTAACCCAGCGAGCCCAGCAACAACACCACCACGAACCAACCCCAGTTTTGCAAGGGCAGGTAAAACAACCCCGCCGTCAGCAAGAGCAGCACCAGCCCAACCAAAATTAGCAGCGAAAACTGAAACAGAAGCTTTCCAAAATAAATCCACTCCCGACTACCGGGGGTCAGGAGCAGGTCGTCCAGGGTGCCGTCCTCGACCTCGAGGCCAAAAGCCCGCCCAGCCAGCAGACTACCGGCAAAAGCCAGGGCCACCCACAACACCCCCGGGGCCGCTTTTTGCAGATCCTGGGGGTTGGGGCCAAAAGCCATGGCCAATATAAATAGCATGACGGCCAGAAAAAAAACTGCCGACAGGATGCCCGTGCGCCCGCGAAACTCCAGTACCAGGTCGCGCCAGGCCAGCCAGAAAATCCGCTGCACAGGGCTAAGGCTATCGGTTTGGGTGCAGAACGTAAAGGCCTGGGGTTTGGTTCAGAGATATAGACAAGCTTCATCCGACAAGGCCGTGGAAGTTAAGGGGATTTTAGCTCCACCACCCGGTCTACCAGGGAAAGCCAGCTTTTGTCGTGGGTCGCAATCACCACCCCTCCCGAAGCCCTGGCAAAGCGCACCAGGTCTTCCAGCAAATCCCGCCCCTGTACATCCAGGGCGGCCTCGGGTTCGTCCAGTAGCCAGATGTCCGGGTTTTGCAAGCGCAAACGGGCCATAGCCAGGCGCTTTTTCATACCGCTGCTGTAGCTCAGCACGGGCTTGTCGTGGGGAAGGCCCACTTGCTTCAGGGCCCTGTCAATCTCGGCGCGGTCACCAGCCCGTCCATCGAGCCGCAGAGCATAATGCAGATTTTCGGCTCCACTAAAATGCCGGTGAAAAGCGGGGGGATTGGCCAAAAAACCCACCCTTCCTAACAGCCTGATAGAACCCTGGGTAGGTCGCACCAACCCGGCCAGCACCCGCAGCAAGGTGGTCTTGCCCACGCCGTTGGGCCCTACCAGGGCCACCGCTTCGTGTTTAGCCAGTTGGAAATCCAGGTCGCGCAATACCCAATCGCGCCCATAGCGTTTGGCGACGGCCTGGGCTTCAATCAGCATAGATTTCATCATATGCGTTTATAGCAAATCTGGTTGATTTATACTGCCATCTTCCCTTGCGGGAAAAGGTGGCGACACTCTACCCACTCTGGCCACAAAAAAAGGTGGTTGCGACCGAGGTTGCTCTTGGGGTCTCGCCGGATGAGAGGTTCATCAAACGCCTCAACGTTACCTGCTACAGAGTTTGTATTACTGGCCGATCAGGCTTTTCTCGAGGTTCAGCAGCCACTCGGGCGTAATCTTGATAAAAAAACTGTTGAGTTGGGTGAGGGTACCGGTTAACATCAGCACCCCCACAACAACCAGGGCCACCCCTGCTATTACTTCGGCCCAGCGAGAGAAACGCGCCGCCTTGCGTAAAACCGGGCGAACCCGGTCGGCAAAAAGGGCCACCAGCAAAAACGGCACCGCCAGACCCAGAATGTAAGCCAGCAAAAAGTTGACCCCCCCTCCGGCGGCGGTAAGGGTCAAAATACCGCCCAGAATCGGACCAATACAAGGCGTCCAGCCCAGGCCCAAAACCATGCCCAGCACAAATGCACCCCAGGGCCGACTGGTATCGCCCTGGTAGCGCAGGTTGACCCCCCATTTTGGCTTCAGGCCCAGCATGTAAAGCCCAAACAGCACCAGAATCACCCCGCCCACCTGGCCCAACAGTTGCCGGTTTTCGAACAATACCCCTCCCAGAAGGGTAAAGGGTAGCCCCAACAACAAAAACACCAGCGAAAAGCCCCCCACAAAGAAGAAAGCGTTATATAAGGGCCGTCCCCGCTCCCCCCCTAAATAAAGCAAATAGGTGGGCACCAGCGGTAGCACACAGGGGGAAAGAAACGAAAGAATCCCGGCCAAGAAGGCAGCGGTCAGGCTCATAGCTGTCAGAATAGCCCAGCCCGGCAAGGACATTCGTAATTCTTTCAAGAATTGCTGGGTATGATGGCGGCGATGCAAGAAAATATTCCGGAACATCAGCGTGAACAGCGCATTCGCACCATTCTGGAGGCGATTCCCGACGATTTGATGTTGGTGGACTCGGCGGGCAATATTCGCGAGTACAAAATGGGCAAAAGCGCCCACCACCTGCCCATGGATCGTTTCCTGGGCACCACCCTGGGAGAGCTTTTTGCCCAAGGTGTGGCAGAGCAGCTTCAAGCGGCTATTCAGACCGTTTTAGACCGTGAACCAGCCCAAGTAATTGAGTTTAGCCTTGATGGGCGCGACTTCGAGGCCCGTATTGTAGCGATGGAAAAGGATACTGCCCTAATTCTTTTTCGTGATGTGACCGCAGAGCGCGAAACTGAGCGAGTGAAATCGGAGTTCATTGCTGCTGTTTCGCATGAGCTGAAGACGCCGCTGGCTTCCATTCTGGGCTTTAGCGAACTGTTGCTAAACGACCGTTACAGCCATGCCGAACTCAAGGAGTTTCTGGAAAACATCCAGTACAGCAGTTTGCGACTGAAGGATATGGTCAACAACCTGCTGGACACCTCCCGGCTGGAGGCCGGACGGTTTAGTATCAGCCCGCAGCCGGTAGACCTCCAGTTCACCCTGGCCCAGACCGCCCGCAGCTTTGCCGGGGTAGCCAAGCTCAGCCAAATTCGCTTTGTCTGGGAGTTGGATCCCCTGCCCATCATTGAAGCCGATCCGGAGCGCATCGGGCAAGTGGTGGGCAACCTCCTTTCCAATGCATTCAAATTCTGCCCACAGCAAGGCACCATCTGGCTGCGGGCCAGGTCACATGGGGGGGTGCTGCTCGAGGTCGAGGACACCGGCCCCGGCATCCCGCTGGAGGAGCAGGGCCAGCTCTTCAACCGCTACAGCCGCACCCAGAGCGCCATCTCGAGGGGGATTGCAGGAACGGGCCTGGGGCTCTACATCTCCAGGGCCATCGTGGAGGCCCACCATGGGCGCATCTGGGTGGAGTCACAGGAGGGCCAGGGGGCCAAGTTTAGTGTTTGGCTACCAGTGCACTGATGTCGCATGTCGAAGGTCACATATCCCGGGTCGGGATGCGTTCGGCCTCAGCCTTTCGGCTTGAGCAACGCCCTGCGCTGCAGCATGGCACAAACGGCAGGTTCATAGATTGCTGTACCCTAAAGCTATGCTACGCCTGGTGGGTCTGCAAAAAACCTATCCTGGTTTTGCGCTGTCGGTATCGCTCGAGGTTCGCCCAGGGCAAACCCTGGCGCTCCTGGGGCCCTCGGGCAGCGGCAAAAGCACCCTCCTGCGGCTGGTGGCGGGCCTGGAGGTGCCCGATTCCGGCCAGGTCTGGCTGGATGAGACCGAACTGACCCCTTTGGCTCCCGAGGCCCGCCAGGTTGGCTTTGTATTTCAGGATTACGCTTTGTTCCCCCACCTTTCGGTAAGCGAAAACATCGCCTTTGGTCTGCGGGAAGCCCGCTGGGACACTGCCCGCGTCCGCAAGCGCGTGGCCGAGTTGCTGGACTTGACGCATCTCTCCCCCCACGCCCACAAACGCCCCGAGCAGCTATCGGGCGGCGAGCGTCAGCGGGCGGCCCTGGCCCGCGCCCTGGCCCACCGGCCCCAGGTACTGCTTTTAGACGAGCCTTTGGGTGCGCTGGACTTAAAGCTACGCCAGGAGTTGCTGTTAGAGTTGCGGGCCATTTTGCGCCAGACGGCGGTGCCTGCCATCGTGGTAACGCATGACCAGTCCGAGGCTTTTGTATTTGCCCATCAAGTGAGCATTCTGCGAGCAGGTACCATCGTGCAGCAGGGCACACCCGAACAACTTTTCAACCGGCCTAAGAACCCCTGGATTGCCACCTTTCTGGGCCACCGCAATGTTCTTACCACCGAGCAAAGCCGACAGATGGGCTTGCCCGCCCGCCCGCACCTACTGCCCCAGGAGGCCCTCACGCTGGGGGAAGGAGAAGAAGCCAGGGTACTGGAGCGAATCTTCAAAGGTTTCACAGTGGCCCTGGAGCTGGCCTGGCGCGGTCAGAGGCTTTATCTAGAAGGACCGGAGCCGGGCCTTTATCCGGGCGACACCGCCTGCATCCGGGTAGATTGGTCGAAGGTCGTTCCACTGGAGGAAGAAGGCGAAAAAAGTGAACTCCGGGAGCTCTTAGACGCCCAAACCTCGGGCATAAAACCTTAGAAGCCCATGCACTGTGCAGGATTCGGATATTCTGGCCCGTAACGCTCGACCCCCTGATCTCCTATGCGCACCTTCAGCATTTTACTTAGCGGTTCGCTCACGCCTACCCGGCGGCTCAAAGCCCAGATAGCCGGGAGCCGGGTTATTGCAGCCGATGGCGGCATGGCGCACGCCGGGCCCCTGGGGCTCGAGCCAGAGTTGTGGGTCGGCGACTTCGACTCGGCCTCTGCGGAACTTCAGCAGACCTATGCCCACGTGCCCCGCGAGGAGCACCCGGTAAGCAAGGACTTTACCGATGGCGAGCTGGCCATCGAAGCGGCTCTGGCCCGGGGGGCCGACCGGCTGATTCTGGTAGGGGCCATGGGCGGTCAGACCGATCAAACCCTGGCCCATATGCTGCTGGGAGTCCGGCTGGTAGGCCAGGGTATTCCAACCCTGCTCAGCTCGGGCCTCGAGGAGGCCCACCCCCTGTTGCCGGGCGCCCTGCGACTGGATTTACCACCCAATAGCAAGCTGAGTTTGTTGCCGTTGGGCGGTCTGGTAGGCCTGAGTCTTCGCGGTGTTCGCTGGCCGCTCCAGAATGCCGAGATACCCCTGGGCAGTACCCGCACCCTTTCCAACCGGGCTTTGGAGCGGGTAGAGATTGAGCTCGAGGCCGGTTACGGGGTATTAATTGCCTACCCAGAGCCTGCTACTTTGTGAAATTCATCCAAAAAGAGCCCCATCTCCTCGGCCAGAAGCTCTTGCTCGAGCATGGCTTGCTCAAACTTTAAGGGTTCATCCAGCAATTCGGGCAAGCGAAGCCATCCCAGGTAGTAACGCCCGGCCAGACCCGGCTTTTTGAGCCGGAGCCGCTCGGTGCCCGATAGAAGGGTTTCAAAACCCTCGGGGCTACAGAGTACCGGGTACTGCACCGGAGAGAGCCGCCTCAGGAAAGCCTTGAGCAGGCCCGGATTCGACCAGAAGCCGTAGTTGAGGTCGTCGGTGATCTGTTCGATACGGGAGAGCAGGGCGGGGTCGCCCTGACGGCCCACCAGCTTGCGTACCAGCTCACTGCGCCGCAGGCGCAAGGTCGCGTACTCACTGAGCGAGTAGAGTTTACCGGGGTAAAAGTCCAGGGCCTCGCGCAGCCGGTGCGCCATGGCATAGTCCTGGTACTCCCGGAAGGGATCCACAACCCTATTGTGCGACATGGGAGCAAATTAATGGAAGATTACCCCTGTTCGTGGGGTTATACCATATCCAAAAAAACCGTTGTCAAATCCAAAAGCTCTTAAGGCTGTCTTTTTGAATTCTGAAGCACCTCCCTGTCGATAGGCGAAAAAGCGTCTCCCTTTCCAAGGGGCGGTATCGCCCTCCGCTACGCGGATAACTTCCAAGGGGCGGTATCGCCCTCCGCTACGCGGATAACTTCCAAGGGGCGGTATCGCCCTCCGCTATGCGGATAACTTCGGCCCTGTTGGTTCGCCACCGTTCGGCGCCGAACGAACCGAATCCGGTATTGTTCTCATGATTTAGTGTGTGTGTATCGCGGTATATTCAGGTATGGACACCCGAGGCTGGGTTCTCAAAGCCATCGAGAGTTTGCGTTTTGCCAGCGAGAAAGAAATTGTGCGCTGGCTGGACGAGGAAGGCGAAAACCTGTCCAAAGACGAGCTTCAGCGTACCCTCGAGCACCTGCTCAAGGAGGGTCAGCTCGAGCTCAAAAACGACCTGTTCCGCCTCAAGCGCAAGGAATGCAGCCACCAGGCCTTTGATAACCTGTTCAAAGATTAGGCCATGACCTTGTTGGTTTTGTGATACGCGAGCGCCCCCTTGCGTTCAATGTCCCTTCGCGCCACCAGATTCTTCGGCACCACCAGATTCTTTGTTGGCCGCTCTTCCTTGGATTGCTTGTATTGACAGGGTGATTTTTTTGCCCAAAGGAACGTTTCGGATAAGTCCCGTATAACTTATCGTATTGACACATTTAGATTTATCAATGTATTGTGGCGATATGAGTTCACTGGTATTGCAGCCAGACACAAGAGACCCGGAAGAAAGTGCGCTCGAGGCCAGCGCCTTAGTATTCAAAGCCCTTTCCGACCCAGCCCGGCTCAAGATTCTGGCCCACTTAGCCCAAAACCAAAACCCCGATGGCGCCTGTTGTGGCCCCCAACCGGGGTTGTGCGCCTGCGACCTGGAAACCGTGACCGGGCTTTCTCAGCCCACCGTGTCGCACCACATGAAGTGCCTGGTCTCGGCCCATCTGGTCAAGGGCGAAAAACGGGGCAAATGGATGTATTACCGGATTGACCCTAGGGGTTTTGCCCTGATCAAGACCTTTTTACCGACTATCGGTGGTTAATTTCAAAAACCGCAGGGAGGAACGTATGAAAACACAAGAACTGCTCGAGGCCCTGGCTCCCCACCAGGACAAACCGCTGGTCTTCAAGTATGCCCAGGGCCAGCAGATCGCCCCCGGCTACCACGTTACCGAGGTCATGAATGTCACCTACGAGAGCATGGATTGCGGCGGACAGGCCAACTTCTGGCGCGAGACCGTGGTACAGCTTATGGGGCCAGGCCCGGACGACAAACCCGAATTCATGACAGTACAAAAGTTCCTTAGCATTTATAACCGGGTCGCGGCCTTGGTGCCGGTACAGCCAGATACAGAAGTTCGCTTCGAGTACGGGAATACTGACCTTCCCGCCATTCACTACCATGTGGGCTCGATTGCCCTCGAGGGCGACCATCTGGTGGTGCACCTGATGCCGCCCGGCGTAACTTGCAAGGCCCGTGAGCGGGCCAGCAATGCGTGCTGTGGAGCGTTGCTCGAGCTGGACATGACAACCCCGTCTGCTCGTTGCTGCTGAGTGTGGGTGGGTGCATGAATCGCCCTTGTGAACAACGGTTCAGCCCATACTTATACCAGATTCAAAAAGACAGTTTACAAAACCAAAAACAGCATAGGCTGTCTTTTTGAATCCTAGAGCACTCCCTTCGGTCGGGTTAGTTCGTCACCAAAGGGTGACGAACTAACCGAATCTGGTATTACAAACCCTTTTGAACCATAAGCTAGAGGAATCATGATTACCTACTGCACCGCCACTACCGACGATTTGCCCGAGATAAAGGCCCTGCTAAACGATGCCCAACTGCCCACAGCAGGTCTGGAAGCACACATTCTAAATTTCATCCTGGCCCTCGACGGCGAAAAGGTGGTGGGGTGCGCGGGCCTGGAAGTCCATCAAGATAGCGGTCTCTTGCGCTCTGTGGTGGTCGCGCCGGGCTATCGCGCCCACAGAATTGGGGCCAAGCTGACCGAGGGCATGATTGAGCTGGCCCAACAAAAAAGCCTGACCTCTATCTCGCTCCTGACCGAGACAGCCCAGGATTACTTTCCTCGCTTTGGCTTTGTGCAGGTCACGCATGCAGAACTGCCTGCAGCCCTGAGTGCTTCAGAGGAACTCCAGGGTGCATGCCCGGACACCGCCACCGCCATGCTGCTCAAACTCGAGTAGCCGCAAGCCTTCGGACATGCCGCATGAGACCTGAGAAACACAACTTTTTTTTAGAAAACCATCACATCACCCAATCCAGCCCGCGAAATCCTCCTGGACCTTGGGGCCCCGACGGTCTCTAGCGCAGAAGATTGACCCCCTCACAAACACCTGACTCCTAGCCAGCCTATGACCCACCCCTCCCCCACTACCGCCTATTACGGCTGGCGCATTGCCTGGGCACTGGCCCTCACCCAGACCATCGGCTTTGGCGTCCTATACTATGCCTTTGGCGTTTTTGTGAAGCCCATGGAAGCCGAGCTGGGCTGGAACCGGGCCGAGACCTCGGCGGCTTTCTCGCTAGCTTTGCTGATCTCGGGGCTGGCGGCCATTCCGGTAGGGCGCTGGTTCGATCGACACGGGGCCCGGGCCCTCATGACCGCAGGATCTATCTGGGGCGCCTTGCTGGTCTGGGGCTGGGCCCATGTGCATAACCTGACCACCTTTTACCTGCTCTGGGCGGGGCTGGGGTTGGCTATGGCCATGGTGCTCTACGAAGTGGCCTTTGCGGTGCTGGCGGTCTGGTTTCGCCGCTACCGCCCGCGGGCGATGCTCGTGGTCACCCTGATGGCCGGACTGGCCAGCACCATCTTTGTGCCCCTCTCCACCTGGCTGGTGCAGCTTGCGGGCTGGCGCGGGGCGCTGGAAATTCTGGCCCTCATCTTTGCCCTGGGCACCATCCCCCTGCACGCCCTGATTTTGCGCCGCCGGCCAGAAGACATAGGGCAGGTGCCAGACGGCGAGGCTGTAGCGCCGGGTTCTAGGAGTCCGGCCCTGGAAAACAGCCTCAGCGCAAAAGAGGCCCTGCGCCAACCCACTTTCTGGTGGCTTTCGCTCGGGTTTGCCCTGTCCAGGGCCACCAGCATTGCCCTCACCGCCCACATGGTGCCTCTGCTGACCGAGAAAGGCTACACACCCGCCCTGGTGGCCTTGGCTGCCGGAGGGGTAGGCGTGGTGCAGTTGGCAGGCCGCATCTTCTATACACCTCTCAGTGAGCGCATCTCGCTCTTTCACCTCAGCGGTGCTTTTCTGGGGGGCTACGCCCTGAGTCTGCTTGGCCTGCTGTTATTGCCGGAGGGCGCGGGCCTTTGGGCCTTTGTGCTCTTTTTTGGCCTGGCCAACGGCTCCATCTCCCTGGCCAAACCTGCCCTGGTGGCCGAGATCTACGGTGCAAAGCACTATGGCACCATCAACGGTAGCATGACCTCCATTGTGGCGGTGGCCCAGACCATCGCCCCCTTTGGGGCAGGCGCCCTGCACGGGCTTTCCGGCAACTACAATCTGGTGTTATGGCTTTTTGCGGCACTGGGGGCAATTTCAGCACTGGCGATATGGCAGGCCCGGCCCAGAGCAGTGCTGGCATAACCCTGAGGAAGTTCCAGACGTTTCCGATGGCAACTCGAGGCGAATAATCAACATTTAACGATACACATATGGAAGTGGGTGGTAGGAGGTGGGTAGGGGGTTCCTACGTCTGTCTTCAAACCCCTGCCCCCTATTCCCTACCTCCATCGCCACTGCGGTATGCAAAGTGTTCAGGCGAGGTGGTTTAATAACACCTCTCACGTCCTGACATTTCCATGAAAAAAGGCCGATACTGTAACTCGATGCGCATTCTGGTACTCTGCACCCACAACTCTGCCCGCAGCCAGATGGCCGAAGGTTGGCTCAGGTACTGGGCCGAGCAGCTAAAGCTTCCCGCCGAAATCTGGTCGGCCGGCACCGAGAAAACCCTTGTCAAGCCCGATGCCATCGCGGTTATGGGCGAGGTGGGCATAGACCTGAGCGCCCACACCTCCAAGACCCTTTACGACCTGCCCGACCCCTGGAACTTCGATCTCGTGCTCACGGTTTGCGATTTGGCTGCCGAGAACTGCCCGGCTTACCCGGCCCAGACCCAGAAGCTCCATGTTTCCTTCCCCGACCCTTCCGGCAAGGGCCTGGGGGAATGGCGCAGGGTACGCGATGCCCTGGGCCGAATGAGTCAGGGCCTGATTCAAAGCCTGACGCAGGGTCAGGTGCCAAGCGACCATGACCTGGCGGAGGCCGCAGGGCTTACCCAGGCACGCTAGCGGGAGGTCGGTATGAGAAAACGCAAAATCTCGGTGCTGTTTTTGTGCAGCCACAACTCGGCCCGCAGCCAGATGGCCGAGGCCCTGCTGCGCCATTACGCGGGCGACCGCTTCGAGGTCTATAGCGCCGGACTGCACCCCAGCGAGATCAACCCCTTGACCCGCCAGGTGCTCTCGGAGATGGATCTGGACATGGAAGGACAGCACGCCAAAAGCCTGATGGAGTACTGGGGCGGCAAGTACAGCTTCACTTACCTGGTGGTTGTGTGCGACCGGGCCGAGCAGGAGTGTCCATTGTTCCCCTTCAGCACCTACCGGCTATTCTGGCCCTTCGAAGACCCCAGCGCCGCCCAGGGCGGCGATGCCGAGCGCCTCGAGGTCTTTCGCAAGGTGCGAGACCAGGTTGCCCACAAGGTTCGGGAGTGGGTGCGGGAGCTGGAACTAAAGGGCCTTATTCCCAAAAGCAGCACCCAGACCGCCGAGGTTTGAGGCCACAATCGGGCCCAAGGCCCATCTGGCATACTGAACGGGTGTATCCAACGCTCTTCTTATTGCTTGTACTGCTAGGCGCCGCGTTCGCTCAGCCGGCGAATGTTTTTCTGAATGGCGCCCGCCACGAATACCAGCGCTACAACAACTGCGGCCCCGTCACGCTGGGAATGGCTATGAGCTTTTGGGGCAGTCGCGACACGCAGTACCAGATTGCCCCCACACTCAAACCCAACAAAAACGACAAAAACGTGAACGCCGACGAGATGGCATCGTATGCCCGCAGCCGCGGCTTTGGGGTGCACCTGGGCGTGGCGGGTGATCTGAACCTACTCAAACGCCTGATTGCCGCGGGTTTCCCAGTGATTATCGAGACCTGGTTCGTGACCCCCGACCACGGCGGTATGGGGCACTACCGCTTGCTGGTGGGCTACAACGACAGCCAGGGCCTCTTCAACGCCTTCGACAGCTACTATGGCCCCAAGGTCACGCTGCGCTACAACGAGCTGGATGGGCTGTGGCAGGTCTTTAACCGCACCTACCTGGTGGTGTTTGCCGGGGGCCAGCAAGACAAACTGGCCGCCATTCTAGGGAACCGGATGCAGGAAGGGGTCGAGTGGCAACTGGCATTGGAGCAGGCCCGGCGCGAAACCCAGCAAAACCCCCAGAATACCTTTGCCTGGTTCAACCTGGGCAGCAGCCTGTTGCGCCTGGGTAATGCAGCGGAAGCAAGCAAAGCCTACGACCGCTCGCGCCAAATTGCCCCCAGCCGCACCCTTGACCCCCGCCGCCCGGCCAATGCGGTGAGCAACTGGCCCTGGCGGATGCTCTGGTACCAGTTTGGCCCCTACGAGGCCTACTTCAAAACCGGGCGCTTCTCTGAGGTTGTTGCACTGGCCAGCGATGTGCTGGGCCGGGTGAATGACCACGAGGAAAGCTACTACTGGCGCGGTCTGGCCCGCAAAGCCCTGGGCAACCTGGATGGTGCCCGGGCCGATTTTCAGGCAGCGCTGCGCTACAAGCCCGGCTACCGCGAAGCGGCCCTGGCGTTGCAAGGGTTGCGGGCGCAGGGCTCGAGGTGAGCTACCTCGAGTAGTTCGGTGCTTCTTTGGTAATGGTGACCCCGTGGGGGTGACTCTCGATCAGGCCTGCGCTGGAGATGCGGGTAAAGCGGGTCTCCCTGCGGAAGGTCTCGAGGTCGGGCGCACCGCAGTAGCCCATCGAGGCCCGCAGGCCCCCCACCACCTGGTAGAGCACATCGCCTATCGGGCCCTTGTAGGGCACCATGCCCTCGATACCCTCGGGAACCAGCTTTTTGGCTTCCACCTGGCCTGAGCCTGCGCTGTGGGGTGGTGCACCCGAGTCCTGGAAGTAACGGTCGGCGGAGCCCTGGCGCATGGCCCCCATGCTGCCCATACCCCGGTAGAGCTTGTAGCGACGGCCATCCTTAAGCACTTCTTCGCCCGGGGCTTCCTGGGTGCCGGCCAGCATCGAGCCGAGCATCACCGTGTGGGCCCCGGCGGCCAGGGCCTTGGCCACGTCGCCGGAGTATTTGATGCCGCCGTCGGCGATGACCGGTACGTCCAGGCCTTCCAGACCCGCTACTGCTTCCAGGATGGCGGTAATCTGGGGAACCCCCACCCCCGTGACCACCCGGGTCGTGCAGATGGAGCCCGGCCCAATCCCCACCTTGACCGCATCAGCCCCAGCTTCGGCCAGCGCCCGTGCCCCTTCGGCGGTGGCTACGTTGCCAGCGATAACCTGCGCCGCCTCGCCAAAGGTTTGTTTGAGGTTGCGCAGGGCCTCCAGGATGCCCCGGCTGTGGCCATGGGCGCTGTCCAGCACCAGCACATCCACCCCGGCTTCCACCAGCGCTTGGGCTCTGGCCTTCAAATCCTTCGAGACCCCGACGGCGGCCCCCACCAGCAAGCGGCCCTGGGCGTCCTTGGCGGCAAAGGGGAACTTCTGGCGCTTGGTCAGGTCTTTGAGGGTCAGGAGGCCCCTGAGTCGCCCTTCGTGGTCTACCAGCGGAAGTTTCTCGATTTTGTGCTGACGGAGCAGGGCCTCGGCCTCTTCCAGAATGGTGCCGGGCGGCGCGGTGATGAGGCGCTCCACCGGGGTCATGACCTCGGAGACCAACCGCCCCATATCGCGCTCGAAACGCAGGTCGCGGTTGGTGACCAGGCCCAGCAGCTTGCCGTAAAAGTCCACCACCGGCAGGCCCCCTATTCTGAACTCGCGCATCAGCCGCTCGGCGTCTTCCAGGGTGGCGTTGGGGGCCAGGGTGACCGGGTCTTGAATCATGCCGGCCTCGCTGCGCTTGACCTTACGCACCATGGCGGCCTGCTCCTCGGGGCTCATGTTTTTGTGAATAACCCCCAGACCGCCCTCGCGGGCCATGGCAATGGCCATCTCGGCCTCGGTCACGGTGTCCATGGCCGCCGAGAGGACGGGAATGTTGAGCCAGAGCTTCCGGGTCAGGCGGGTGCGGGTATCCACCTCACGGGGCAGCACCTCCGAGTAGGCGGGAATGAGCAGCACATCGTCGAAGGTCAGGCCCTCTTGTTGGATTTTTTCTGTTCTGGAACGGGATTTGCTGGGAGCCTCGAGCATATTCCCGCAGTATATCAGCCGTGGGTGAGACCACCAACACCAGCCCCATCCGGCCAGCTTTGCTGGCTATGGGAGGCAGGCTTTGGTGCCTAATGCACAGGTAACTTGTTTTGCGGCGCATTATGAAGCGCGCCGACTGACCATAATTGCGATCTGCGGCTCATTGGGAGACTCAAAACGCATACTGAATTCTTGCTTACCAGACCCCTAGCGACCTACTACAGCTTTAGGCTTGGGGCTTTCGCCCAGGGCGTTCTCGCCGGTGAACTCGCGGCCCAGAATAAGGGTGTGGATGTCGTGGGTACCCTCGTAGGTGTCCACGGTCTCCAGGTTCAGCATGTGGCGGATGCTGTGGTACTCGAGGGTAATCCCGCTACCTCCCAGAATTTCCCGTGCCGCACGGGCCGCATTCAAAGCCGCCCGCACGTTGTCGCGCTTGCCGAGCGAAACCTGGGCGGGTTTGAGCTGCCCGGCGTCCTTGAGCTGGGCCAGGCGCCAGGCCAGCAACAGGCCCTTGGTGTGGTCGGCAGCCATGCGCACAAGCTTCTCCTGCACGAGCTGTCGGCTGGCGATAGGCGCTCCAAAGGTGGTGCGGCTCTTGGCGAACTCGAGGGCCTCGGTATACACCGCCTCCAGCGCCCCCAAAGCGCCCCAGGCAATGCCATAGCGGGCTTGCGTTAGGCAGGAAAGCGGCCCCTTGAGGCCCTTCACCCCCGGCAGCATGGCGCTGGCCGGAACCCGTACATCCTCCAGCACCAGCTCGCTGGTGACGGAGGCCCGCAAGGACGCTTTGTGCTGAATCTTGTTGGCCCTAAAGCCTCTGGTACTGGTGGGCACGATAAAACCCCGCACCACGCCCTCGTCGTCCTTGGCCCAAACCAGCGCAATGTGGGCGAGGTTGCCGTTGGTAATCCACATCTTGGAACCGTTCAGCACATAATCGCCGCCGTCGCGTCGGGCGCGGGTCTTCATGTTGGCATCGGGGTCGCTGCCGCCATCGGCCTCGGTGAGGCCAAAGCAGCCCACGTACTCGCCGGTAGCCAGCTTGGGCAGGTATTCGCGTTTGTGTTCCTCCGAGCCATAGGCCCAGATGGGGTACATCACCAGGCTGCTCTGCACGCTACAAAAGCTGCGCAGGCCCGAGTCTATGCGCTCGAGCTCGTACCCCACCATCCCGTAGGCCGCGGCACTGGCGCCCATGCCCCCATACTCGGTGGGGATGGTGGTGCCCAGAAAGCCCATCTCGCCAAACTTGCGAATCAGGTGGGTGGGAAACTCGGCGTTTTCCCACCATTCGGCAATATGGGGCAGGCACTCAGCCTCCAGGAACTTGCGGGCGGCCTTCTGGATTTCCCGCTCCTCGGGCGTAAGCAGGTCGGCAACTTGGAAAAAGTCGAACATAAGGAACCTCGAGGGCAATTCTACTTCAGCCCCTGCCTTCCATGCTGATTAGAGATATCAAATCGATCTAGCCTTATGGCAGATCGTCCAGGGCTGGCGCTTACCTCAGGTTAAGCGCCGAACAGTCATCGATTTGAATAGCCGTAGCCGGGCCAGGGGTACGGATACGATACTCACCGGCGCTGCCGACCTCGGTTGTGCTGGCAGTCAGGTTGCCCTGCTCGGTGTAAACGACGATACTTTCGGCGGCCCCGCTGATGCGGAGGCGGAGTTCGTAGTTGGATAGCCCCACCTGTTCAACCCGGGCATTGCAGGTAGTTGGTTTTGTAACCGGGACTGGCTGTGCTTGGCTAGAAACAGCTTCATTTTGTGGCTTGTTGGCCAGGTAGATAAAGTAAAGTACCAGGCTGGCCAAGATCATCAGGCGCAGAGGGTTGTATTTTTTATCCGTAGCAGAAAAATGCCTGTTCAGGCAAGCCCCACAAAACGAATAGCCAATCCCAGATCCCCCCCCCACCAACCTCAGGGCAGGTACATTTGCTTGAGCTCGAGGATCTCGCGCCGGGCTTCGTTAACCTTGATGTAAAAGGGGGTGTATTTATTAAAAGACCAGCCAAAATTCCGGCCCCCCAGGCCCTGGATAAGCTGCTGGGGGGTGGCCTGGAAGTATTCCCCGGCATTTTTGAGCAGCCAGATTTTGGTGCTGGGGGTGAAGCGAAAGGTGCGAATCAGGGGGTTCTGGTTGGAAACCTCGATACCCGCCGGACAGTCGTCTCGATTGCAGTCCTTCACCTCGACATAATCGAGCTTGACCGTCCAGACCCCCTGCATCTGCCGAAAATCGGTGATGAGGGCCTGACGATTTTGCCACTGGGCCAGCCCAACCCCCAGGGCCAACACGAGCAGTGCTAACAGTATGCGCATAGTTTATCTCTCTCCCATTCTGCGGTAGCCAAACCACAGCATCAGTACAGCCGGAACAAGGGTTGTGGCTACCACGATTAATAGCCATAAGGGGCCTTCTCCGCTCCCCAGGTAGTCGGACTGGCGCTGGGTAATGGCCAGGTACACGGGGCGGCTGGCCAGTACCACCAGCAGCCCCGCATGCAGCAAGGTGAGGCCCATGTACAAAAAGCCGCCGATGCCAACGGGCACCTCGGCAGGGTTGGAGGCATCGAACTTGGGGAAGGCCGCCCCCAGGCCCACCCCCAGGCCAGCGGCTGCAATGGCCGAGGCCAGCGCCAAAATCAAGGAGATTTGGGTGAGGTTGTCGTCCAGGCCAATCACCCGGGGGGAGTACAAGCCCAGGGCCAGGCCCAGCGGCAACAGGAAGAACAGGGCCAGCCCAAACCGGGTCAGCAGGAGGGTTAGCTTGGAAACCGGCCCGGTCTGGAGCATCCAGTAGGCGGGGCCCTCGAGGCTATAAAGCGGATACGCCAGCCGCACCCCTACCCCCCCAATCACAAACCCCTGGAAGGCCAGGTGCATGAAACCCGCCACCAGCTGGAAGCGGGTATCGCCCAGGGGCAGGTATTGCAGGCTGGTGGTGTATAGCAGCACCAGCACCCCCACCAGAATGAGCTGCGAGGCCTGGTTGGCATCGCGGAAGAACAGGCGCAGGTCGCGCACCCACAGCGCCAGGGCCACACTGGAGGCCGACCCACGGTCCAGCAGGCCAGGGCGCAAAATCCCGCGTTCACGCACGGTGCCCTCCAAAGCCCGCACCCAGCCCTGCTGGTAGGCATAGCCCGCTACCAGCCCTGCCAGCATCAGCAGCCCCCCCGAGAGGGCCAGCAACAACCAGAACTGTGGCTCTACCTCGCCCCTGGAAAGCCCCTTGAGGGCCTGCTGGGCCAGGGCCGAAGGCAAAAAGGGGGCGCTGGGGTCGCGGAAGGTCTGGAGGAAGCGGTCGAGCTCCTCCGGGTTGGCAAAGTTGGTCTGGAGTAGCACCTCGGGCCGCAAAGCCCGCAGCAGGAAGATGAGCAGCCCCCCCAGCACTGCCCCCAGCGCAGCTGCCCACTCGCGGGCCCGGCCTGCGGGGGCATACCGCACCAGCGGGAGGGCCAGCCCCACCCCCAGCACCACCGGAAAGGCGAACAGGGCTAAGGCCACCAGGGTTGCGCCCGCAAAGAACAGTGGAGGTGCGCCGTAATGTGCCCCATAAGCAAACAGCACCGGCAGCACCAGCAGGGTGGGGAGCAGGGCAGTGGTCACGAATACCTCGCCCACCTTGAACATAAAAACCCGGCTGGCCTTCTGGGGGAGGGCCAGGTGCAGGGGCAGGTCTTCGGAGGTGTAAAGCACCGCCACCGCGTTGGGCAGCGCAGAAAGCACCACCGAGCTCGAGAGCACCAGCAGCAGGCTGCCCAGCATGCGCTCCACCAGCACATCGCGGGTAAAGGCCGCCGCCAGGCGGTTCACAAATGTATTGCTGCCAAAGAGTTCATTGGAGATGAAGCTCAGAAACCAGCTTGTCCCTGCCCAGGCCCCATAGGCCAGCCCAGCCCCCAGCAACAGACCCATCAGGGCTGAAGCCGGGGCCTGGCGAAAGCCGTTCCACAGAAGTTGCAAGCGCAGGGTAATCATCCAGCCTAAAGTGTAGAGCATCCAGGGCCAACCTTTGGTGCGTTTGCGCTGCCAAGCTCAAAGTATAGAGCTTTTAGCGTTTGGCTCCTGGTTTTCAGCCTCCTGACAAATGCCCCTGGTGGCCATACCGTAGACTGAAGCAAATGTTAGTCAAAGACGTGATGCATAGCCCGGTGCTGACGGTGGATGCTTCGGTAACCCTCGAGGCCACCTACCACATCATGCTACAGCGCAACATTCGGCACATTCCGGTGATGAAGGAGGGCCGCCTGGTCGGCATGATTACCGACCGCGACATTCGGCTGGCCACCAGCCCCTTTGCTCCCGGGGGAGCTAAATCCACCGAGACCCCCGTCGAGCAGGTGATGACCCGGCCGGTGTTCACCGGCGAACCGTTGGATGCGGTCGAGGAGGCGGCCCGGGTCATGCGGGAGCGCAAAATTGGAGCCCTGCCCATCCTCGAGGGCCAGGAGCTGGTGGGCATCGTGACCGGGATTGACCTGCTGGATGCGCTTTTGCGCCTGACCGGGGTGCAAAAGCCCAGCGGGCGGCTCGAGGTCTGCCTCGATGACCGGCCCGGCGAGCTGGCCCGGCTGAGCGGCGAGCTGGCCCGGCAGAACATCAACATCCACTCCCTGCTGACCTACCCCTGTGGCGAAGGTACCGTCACCACAGTGGTGCGGGTGGGCACACTGGATACGCGTAAGATAGCCCGAGATCTGCGTCAGAAGGGCTACGAGGTGCGCTGGCCCCCCGAAATTCCTGGCAAGAGCATATGAGCGTTCCGGTCGTATATAGCCCCCAGTACAAGCTGTACAACTTTGGACCGCAGCATCCTTTTAGCCCGGTGCGGCTCGAGATGCTCCTGGACTTGCTGGAGCACCTGGGCCACCCGTTGCATTTTGTCGAAGCGGCCCAGGCCGCCCGCGAGGACGTGCGCAGCGTGCACCTGGAGTCGTTCGTGCGGCGCGTCGAGGCCGCCGGGCGGGGCGAACACTCGCCCGACTTCGACCACTACGGCATCGGCACCGCCGACACCCCCATCTTTCCCGGTATGGACGAGGCCGCCCGCTGGCTGGTGGGGGGCACCCTTACAGCGGCGCGGATGATCTCGAGCGGCCAGGCCAAGGAGGTCTTGCAACTGGGGGGCGGTCTGCACCATGCTCAGAAAGACCTGGCCTCGGGTTTTTGCGTCTACAACGACCTTTCCGTGGCCATTCGCCACCTCACCAACCAGGGGCTGCGGGTCGCCTACATTGATATTGACGTGCATCACGGCGATGGGGTGCAGTGGATTCACTACGACGAACCGGGTGTGCTCACCTTCTCGATACATGAATCGGGCCGCTATCTCTACCCCGGCACCGGTCACACCCACGAAATCGGCAAGGCCCTGGGCACCGGCCGCAAGCTGAACATTCCGCTGGAACCCTTTACCGAGGATGACTCCTACCTGGAGGTGCTGCAGATGGGCCTCGAGCCCGCCCTGCGTTGGTTCCGCCCCGACGCTCTGGTCATCCAGTGCGGCGCCGACGCGCACTACCAGGACCCCCTGGCCGAAATTCTCCTCACCACCCGGGCCTATAGCAAAATTTTCCCCCTCCTGCGTCAGTACGCTGCCCATTTCTCCGGCGGAAATGCCCTCTATACCCTGGGCGGTGGGTATAGCCTGGATGCCACCAGCCGCATCTGGGCCATCCTCTACCTGACCCTGCAAGGCCTGCCCCTGCCCGATCACCTTCCCGAACCCTGGCTCAGGCGCTGGGGCACCCAGCTCGGCCACTTCCTCACCCACACCCTGCTCGACCCCGAGGGGGCTTACCCCGAAATTCCCCGCAAACCCGAAATTGAGCGACGCAACCGCCAGGTGACCGAGCGGATGCTGGAGTCGGTGCGCCCTTATTGGAACTAGGCGCACAACAGCTCTGGTTACCGGCCGTAGTTTGTGTAAAGATTACATAAGACAAGTTTCGCAAGGCGGGTAAAGATGCAACTCAAACCTGGCCTCTACCAACACTACAAGGGCAAGCACTACTGGGTGCATGGCCTGGCCCGGCATTCCGAGACCGAGGAGTGGTACGTGGTCTACGAAACCCGCTACGGCACGGAGCCCGAAACCCTCTGGGTGCGCCCGCTTAGCATGTTTTTGCAGGATGTGGAGGTCGATGGCAAGCCCGTGCCCCGGTTTCGCTACCTGGGGGAAAGCGGAAGCTCGGAACAATGAAGCTGTCCCAAAAGCCCTGCAGTTTCCCTGAGGTATTGGGAAATGCAGTTTTGCCAAAGGGCATGGTTCCCTTGATGGCCCAGGTATAAGGATAAGCCTTGCTACGGCTACTTCAAGGGCTTTACATACCAGCTCAGGGTGGGGCCACTATCGCGCAGGTGCTCAAAGCCGACCCGTTCCCAGAAGCGTTTAGCCTGTTCGTTGTTGCCATACACCACAGCGTAGAGCCGATCCATCCGGCCACGTAGCAGGGTCTCGAGCTGCTCCACGGCAGCCTTGCCCAGGCCCCGTCCTTGCAGGCTTTCATCGATCAGCAACAGGCTGATGGTAGCCGAGTGCAGATCGGGGTAGGCTACCTTGTAGTCGAGGAAACCTACCACAAGATCCTCTTGTCGCAACAACAAAGCCTGCCGCCGGGTATCGTGGCGCAGGGTCTCGAGCTCGCGCTGAATATCGTTGAGGGTAGGCGTGTCGCCCCCAATCAGGGCGATATAAGTGGGGCAATTCAAGTAAAGGCTATGCACAACAGAAGCCGAATCGGTACTAACGGGCAGGAAGTCGAGATGTGCAGAGACTTTCATAGTTTGCCCTGATTGTATTGGCTAACATTAGATTTGGTTGTAATTTGCAACCCAGGGCTCGTGCAGTTAATCACGTGTAGGTAATCTTTGGCTTCGAGTATTGTCGGAAGGCGAGGAAGTGATGCTGCTTCCCATTGTGACGCACGATTGAACATGGGTCTGACATCATGTGGTGAGTAGTTAGGGTACAGCGAAAACCGCAGGGCCGGGTATTAAGGAGAATGGCCCTGGGTGCCTGATCGAGCACACAATGCCGCTCCCCAAAACAACAACCCTCGGTTTCCCGAGGGTTCTTTAGCCGAGATATCTAACTAAAAACGCTTGGCCGCTTCCACCACGTTTACATTGGCGGCCTGGGGGCCTTTACCATTCTTGCCCGGCTCAATCTCGAAGGTCACCACATCGCCTTCGTTCAGGGTGCGGAAGCCACGGGACTGAATAGCACTGTAGTGCACAAATACGTCCGGCTCTCCTTCTTCACGCTGAATAAAGCCATAGCCCTTTTCCGCATTGAACCACTTCACTTTGCCTTTTTGCATACTGCTCCTTACCACGGGCAACCCCTGCTACAGTACGTAACCCGGCCCAGGACCAAGGCGCTGAACTACCCAAAGACTACCCGCCCGCCTTTTGGGCCATGGAGACAGTACCTACCATAGCCAGACCTTGCGGACGAACAACATGGGCCACCTCAGAGAACTCCCAGACGCCTCAAGATAGCACTCCGAAGTGCGGTGTGTCTAGCACGTGTTAAAACTCAAAGTCCATCGCACCCTTCACAGACTTTGCTGCCCGCAAACACGAGAATGCGTCTGGGTCGAGATGCATGTTATACCGGATTCAAAAAAAACAGTTTGCAAAATACCTTCGTGTGCTACCTCATAGCTCCACCCCAGCCATCCTCAGCAGTACCCGGCTCCGAATCAGGTTGTGCACCAGAAGGATCAGGTTCACCCGGGCCACCAAGCCCCAGTAGGAGCGGGCTTCAATCCGGTGAAGCCCCAAAGACCGCACCATCACGCTGAAGCGGGTCTCTATCCAGTTCCTGACCCTCCCCATCCACCCTTTCCACCCCGTCTCCACCACCCTTCCTCCCCTGACCCGATAGGGCGGCGTCTTGACCCCCTGGACCCAGCGAAAGCCTCGGTCTCCCAAGACCGCAGGCAAGCCCTCCACCAGCTCCCTCCCCCAGGTCTCCCGGGCGTTGCCGGGCAGGATGAGCCAGCGAAAAAAGAGGCCCCGCTCGTTCATCACCGGCATGAGGACGTATCCGCCGAAGGCCCCCAAGGGTCCTACCCCTACTGCGGCGTCGGGGAGAGCGAGGCCGTGGATACGCTGTCCGTGGGCCAGGGGGAGGGGCTTGAGGTCCACCACCTGGAGCAAGCCTTCTCCCCCGGCCAAACGATGGGCGAGATGGGCCCAAAGGACGTGGGCTTTTTGGAGCACCCGGTAGAAGCGGGAGAGGTGGGGCAGGGAGGGAAAGTAAGCCTTCAGGGTGGTCTTGGCGGCCAGGTAACCTTTGGCGAGGTCCTGGCCCTGGAGGAGCAAAAAGATAGCGAGGGTCAGGAGCTCGGCCAGGGTGGCCTTTTGATGCTTTTGCTTTGGGGGGAGCTTGAAGCTCTGGGCCTGTAAAGCCTTGAGCTCGTCATCCACCCAGACGTAGGTAGCCGTCAAGAGGGTCTCCGCGTCAAGATAGTAAAGGGGGTGCTCTCGGTCTGGAAGCATAGCACCCCCTCTTTTTTCACACCCCGAGGGTCCAGATCAAGTAGCACACGAAGGAATAGAAAAACACCAGAGGCTGTCTTTTTGAATCCTAGAGCACACCCCTCCCTGTCGGTCGGCGAAAAAAGCGTCTCCCTTCCAAGGGGCGGTATCGCCCTCCGCTACGCGGATAACTTCGGCCCTGTTAGTTCGCTGCCATCCGGCGCCGAACTAACCGAATCTGGTATGAAGGGCGCTTTGCGCTCCCAGAACCGCTTTTTCTGTCTGGCAGACAGTTGTATGCCAACCCGCTACATCAGCTGCTCAAGCCTATTCGAGCAGAACAACCTTCAGGCTTGCTTGCTCTGGATGAAGTTGATCGCATCCTGTACGGTGCGGATCTTTTCCGCGTCTTCATCGGAGATTTCCAGACCGAACTTGTCCTCCAGACCCATGATGAGTTCTACCGTATCGAGGCTGTCTGCGCCCAGGTCTTCAATAAAGCGAGCCTCAGGCACTACTTTGTCTGCGTCTACGCCCAGTTTGTCTACGATTACTTCTTTTACATCGTCTAGGATAGCCATACTTCAACCTCCATCGGTCAGGGTTTGCTCTACCGTGCGGGATTCTACCACATCAAAACCAGCCTAGGGACTTGGCTTTAGTGTGGGGTCATCCCGCCATCCACACACAGGGTCTGTCCATTGATATAAGCGGCATCGTCCGAAGCCAAAAAAGCTACTGCCTTGGCCACCTCCTCGGGCTGGCCTAAGCGCCCCGCGGGAATTTGTTTGAGGTATTCGGCCACCACGTTCTCCGGCAGCTTGGCGGTCATGTCCGACTCGATAAAACCTGGCGCCACTGCATTGACCGTGATGCCCCGGGTGGCGTACTCCTTGGCCACCGATTTGGTAAAGCCAATTAGACCCGCCTTGGCCGCCACATAATTGGCCTGACCAGGGTTACCCAGAATGCCCACCACGCTGCTGATGTTGACCACCCGGCCCCATTTAGCCCGCATCATGAGCTTGATGGCCTCGCGGGTGGTGTGAAAGATGGCGCTCAGGTTGGTGGCGATCACGGTGTCCCAGTCTTCGTCTTTCATGCGGATCAGCAGGGTGTCGCGGGTGATGCCGGCATTGTTGACCAGAACCTCGAGGCCCCCCAGGGCCGTATTAGCATCCGCCACAAGCTTCTGAGCGGCCTGCGGGCTGCTCAGGTCGGCCCCCAGAACCACCACCTGGCTCGCACCAAGCTCCCTGGCTTCGGCAGCCGTAGCCTCGGCAGACGCCTGGTTGCCCGCATAGTGTACGGCCAGCGCATAACCCCGACGGGCCAGCTCGAGCGCAATAGCCTTACCGATTCCTCTCGAAGAACCTGTTACCAGCGCTTTTCGCATCGTTCCTCTCCTTTGCCCAACAAACGCCAGTTCTGGCTGTCATTTTTGAGCCTGTAGGCCCCTGTCGCAGGCCTTATACCAGATTCGGTTAGTTCGCCGCCATCCGGCGGCGAACTAACCCGACCGAAGGGAGTGCTCTAGGATTCAAAAAGATAGCCTCTGGGGGTCTTTAGTTTGGATGATTATCTTTTTGAATCCGGTATCATGTCGGGCAATCCAAAAAGGTATCTGCTCCATGCCAGAGAACCTACCTGACCACCGCCAGGTGCTCGGCAATCTCCCTCGGGTTTGTAAGGCTGCGGGCTTCAACCCCATCCAGCGTCCGCCCTACCAGGCCAGTCAAAACCTTACCCGAACCGAACTCGAGGTAGGTCTTGGCCCCCTTCTGCTTAAGATGTTGCAAAATTTCTACCCAGCGCACTGCATGGGTAATCTGCTCCAAAAGCAGTTCCCGAATCAGGGCGGGCCGGGTCTCGGGCTGGGCGAGCACATTGGAATAAACCGGAAAGCGAGGCGAATGCATCTCCACCTGGAACAAATCGGCGTGGAGACGATCCCGCGCAGGCCGCATTAACGAGGAGTGAAATGGAGCCGAAACCGGCAGGGGTATCACCCGGGCTTTGTGGCCTTTGAGCACCTCGGCAGCCTGGGCCACCCCCTCAGCGGTTCCGGAGATTACGGTTTGTTCGGGTGAGTTGTAGTTGGCCACCTCCACCCCGGTTATGCCAGCAATGAGTTCCTGAAGGGTCTGGGCCGGCACCTTAAGCACCGCCGCCATCGCTCCTGCCCCCACCGGCACAGCCTCCTGCATGTACTCGCCGCGTTTACGTACCAGGCGCAAACCATCCTCCAGGCTCAGGGTTCCGGCTGCCACGTGGGCCGTCCACTCGCCCAGGCTGTGGCCCGCCGCAAAATCGGGGGGAGGTCCACCCGCTTCCCGATAGGCCTCAAAAGCCGCATACCCCACGGCCAGCAAGGCGGGCTGCTGGTTCGCGGTTAGCTTGAGCTCTTCTTCGGGGCCTTCCCACATCAGACGGAGTAATCCGGGCAGGGTCACCTCCGCCCGATCCAGGGCCTCGCGGGCCGCCCTCGAGCCCTCGTACAAAGCCTTGCCCATACCGATTTCTTGCGACCCCTGGCCGGGGAACAACGCTGCAATCATTCCTCACCTCCATCTCAAAAACGGCGAAGCTGCACCGCAAACTCTGTTGGGGGCTTTCGGCATTCCGCCTCAATCCGGCTGCCACCAGGTCATCACACTGGCTGCCCAGGTCAGACCGGCGCCAAAGGTAACAAACAGAATGTGGTCGCCGTTGTGGATCTGGCCAGCATCCAGGGCCTCTTGCAGGGCGATGGGCATGGAGGCCGTAGATGTGTTGCCATAGCGGTCTACGTTGACCCAGACCTGCTCAGGGGGCAACCCCAGGCGCTCACGGGCAGCCTCGATGATACGGGCGTTGGCCTGGTGGGGAATCAGGTACTTGATGTCCTCGGGCTGGAGACCGGCTTTCTCAATGGCCTCGAGGGTGGCCGTGTTCATCACCCGCACCGCGAACTTGAAAACCTCGCGCCCGTTCATGTAGGCGTACTGCCCCATGGGGCTGCCATCGGGCAGCTTGTCGGCAATGCAACGCAACATGAGTTCCTTACCCCCCGAACCATCGGCCCCCAGCACAAACGACTTGAAACCATAGCCTTCGGGCACCGGGCCAATCACTGCCGCCCCGGCCCCATCGCCAAACAGCACGGCAGTGGAGCGGTCGGTGTAGTCGAGGATTTTGGAGAGGGTCTCTGAACCAATGGTGAGCACCTTGCGGGCCAGACCACTCTGCACCATGGCGTGGGCCTGGGCAATGGCATAGCCCCAGCCGGGGCAGCCGGCCAGAAGGTCGTAGGCTCCCGCGTTCAGGCCAAAGCGGTTCTGCACCAGGGCCGCCGTAGCCGGGAAAAGAGCATCGGGGGTGTTGGTCGCCACAATTACCAGATCCACCCCCTCCAGGGCACTGCGCCCGTGGCGGCGAATCAAGTCTTCTACTGCCCGAAAAGCCAGGTGTGAGGTAAACTCCCCCTCAGCAGCCAGTCTCCGTTCACGGATACCGGTACGGCTGACGATCCACTCGTCGGAGGTGTCCAGAATCTTTTCGAAGTCGTGGTTGGTCATCACCCGCTCGGGAGCATAGGTGCCAAGGGCAAGGATACCGATGTTCAACGTTGCCTCCTAAAACCGCCCATAAAGCTCTGGGCACTCCAACAAAGATAACACCCCCGCACACTTTCGTGCCGGGATGTGGCTTGAACCAAGTTCAGATGATGCGCTTGTTTCATCTTCAATCTAGAGGATAACCTCAGGGGATTTCCCCTGCCATCTCCCTAAACCAACGCCTGCCCTCAATGCACCGGAAAGACAGCACCCCAGACGGCAACTTCTGTTGGTCTGGGGTGCTGAAGAACTTGAGGACCTAGGCCCGGATTTCCAGAACCTTTTTCCCAGCGTAGTAGCCGCAGCTATCGCAAACGGTGTGGGGGGGAATCATGGCCCCACAGTTGGCGCATTTGATGAGGGTGGGGGCCGTCAGGGTGGATACCGCAGCGCGGCGGATGTCCCGACGGGACTTGGATACTTTTTTCTTGGGTACTGGGTGCTTGGCCATCTCAGGTCACTTCCTTTTGTAATGAACAACCCCGGCGGGTTGCTTCCGACAAACCGCTCTCCAATCTACAAGCTGAAGCCCAAAAGGTCAACCCAGCTCCACCTGGTCGCCCTGCTTGAGGCCGAGCTGTTCGCGGGCGTTGCCCAGGTGAATCGCCACCTCCAAAAGCCCCGCACTCCCCACATAGGCCAGGGCACTCCCTACCGGCACCTCGGCATAGTGCGTGGCGACGGGGATGCGGTGGTAGCGGATGCGTACCGTTTTACCGCGAATCTGGGCAGGCGTGGCCAGCAGGGTGGTGATGGCGTTACCAAAACGGTCAAAGGTCAGGATTTCGCCGTGGGTGCCAAAGTTCAAGTGAATGGGCAAATGTACAAGTTCGGATACCGGCAGCTCCGGGCCAAAGCGCGAAGGCTCAACCCCCGCCGCCAGGTGAGCGGCAACCGGTCCAAACACATCCCGCCCGTGGAAGGTAGCCGATTTGCGGGGCAGGTGGTAGGCGGGGTTCTCCAGCAGATAGGCTTTCCGGGGCGGGTCTTGCAGATAGGCCAGGGTGAGGAGCCCGTTGTCCGGCGCCACATAGCAAAGCCGCTCCCCTACCACCAAGACTGCCCTGCGGCTCGAGCCCACCCCCGGGTCAACCACCGCCAGCACCACCGACTGCCGAGGTAGATAGGGCACCGACTCATACAAAATGTAACTAGCCCGGTTCAGGTCGCCTGGGGGGAGGTTATGGGCCAGGTCGTGCACGGCCACCCCAGGGGCGGTTTGTCGCATTACCGCCTTGACCACCGCGGCGTAGGGATCAGCCAGACCAAAGTCAGATAGAAAGAAAATTTCCCGCATCTACCCGCAGTCTATCCAAAAAAATGTCGCAGGGCGCAGGTCAATCAGCTACAGGCCGTGGACTATCGGGTATTGACCACTCTGATCAATCTCACAATACAGGCGCTTTAAGCCTTGGGCCTCACCTCAGCTACCCAGCAACGTGCGTGTAAGGGGCAGGTTGGCAATCAAAGCCAGAATCAGCCCAGCCAACACCCAGGCCGTAGCACCGGCCAGGGCCCCCTTGGTACGCATATAGAGCCATCCCAGGAAAAGGCTGGCCATCAGGAAGAAGGCCGTTGGGCCGGGAATCGCCAGGGCAAACAGCACCGGGATCATGAAGTTGCTCAGCTCTTTGTAGCGCTCCTTAAAGACCGGATAACCCACCCCACGAATGACCAATTCCAACAAGGCCAGCCCAAAAAAGATGGGGTACATGGTGCCCAGTCCGCTCAGCCCCAGGGGTTTGGCCATATAGGCATACAGAGCCAGCAAGGCCAGCAAAACCAGCCCCGCCCAGGTGCCCTCGACCCAGCTCGAGCGCGGCCCTAGGGCGTTTTGCATACCTTCTCGGCTGACATTCTGGTAAGCAATCAGGAGCGCAAATACGCCCAGCAGGAAATAGAATACCGGACGCACCACCTGACCCTGAAAAGGGGTGAACAGGGCCAGCAGGTTCTGGTAGAGAAGCTGTCCAATCCCCACAGCGGCCAGCCCTGCCAGCACCAGCGCCAGCATCAGCCACAGGTGGATGGAGCCAGGGCCAAAGCGTCGCTCGTTACCCATCTCCACCGTGCGCATGGGCTCGATGCGGCTCTCACCGTAGAGCACCAGCCCCAGGTATATCAAAAACACCACCAACCAGGGCCAGACCTTGCCCAGCAGGTTGCTGGGCAGGCTCATCCTCGAGGACAACTGCCGCAAGACCAGCGAGCCCTTATCGAACTCGCCCAACCCGTAGTAGACCATCGCCAGCAGGCCCAGGGTTCGGGTGTAGTCACCTTCCAGGGGCCCCAAGCGGGGCAGAACTTCCTCGAGGGCCTCTGCTGCCGCACGGGTATCGCCCGATAGCCACATCAGACGGGCTTTGGTCAGCTGTTCTTTTGGGCTATTACCTAACAAGCCCAGCGCTTCCTGGGGGCGTCCCAGCCGCTCCGCCAGGCGGGCGGCACCCAGCCGGGCTTCCTCCGAAGCAGTCACCCGGCGGAAAGTGGCATAGGCCTCTTCGTAGCGGCCCAGCGCTTCGTTGATCTGGGCCCTCAACAGCACTGCCTCGGTGTTCAAACCGCGCGGCAGCCGGGCCAGAGCGTCGGCCGGGCGACCCTGCAAGAGCAGAAAACGAGCATCCAGCAGAGCTACTTCGGGGTCTTGCGGTGCGAGCTGGATCATCTGCTGAAGGAAGGGCTGGGCTGCGCCGGGGTTGTTTTCTTCCAGGTATATTCGCCCCAGCAGTTTGATGCTGGGCAGGTGGTTGGGGTCGGCCACCAGCGCAAGCTGGCAGGTGGCCCGGGCGCTATCCCGCACCCCCTGGTCGTACAGAGCCTTGCACTGGGTGTAGTAGCCCTCGGCCCCCAACTGGGCAAAAGCCGTGAACGCAAATAGGGCGATTCCCACGGCAAAAGGAACCGCTCGTAACGCTATCATGGGGGTAGTGTAACATGCCGGTGCAAAGTTCTTGCCCTCAGATGCACATCCGGTAGAATCCATGCCGTACGGTTGTCGGCTTTGGGCCGTTAAACCCCCAAGGAGGTTATAGGTATGAAGGGTCTGGTGCTTTCGCTGGTGCTGTTGTTACCTCTGGCTTTGGCGCAAAACGCCGGTGCAGTGGAAAAACTGGTGGATGAAGGGAAGTTTCAGGAAGCCTACGAAGCCGGCTTGCGCCTCGGCAGTGCCGAGGGGCTGGTTCTGGCCGCCAAAGCAGCCAGCTACTATGCGGGCTACCAGGCCAAGGACAGCGAAAAAGCCGACTGGTTTGGCCGGGCCGAAGCCGCTGCCCGCCGGGCCATTCAAGCCGATAGCAACAATGCCGAGGCCTATTTTGAACTGGCCCGCGCCCAGGGCCGCCTTTCGCAATACCGGGGCATTCTGGAAAGCCTGGGGCTGGCCAGTAGCATTAAGGACAATCTGGACCGAACCCTCCGCCTGAACCCCCGCCATGCCGGGGCCAAGGTCGCGCTGGCCTTGTGGCACCATTCGCTCATTTCCAAGAACGTGGGCTGGCTGTATGGGGCTAACGGCAACGTGATTGTGCCGCTCTTCAACGAGGCCATTCAGCTCGAGCCCCAGACCATCATCCACAAGGTCGAGCTGGCCGGGGTACTGGCCGCCCAGGGCAAAAAGGAAGACGCCCGCAAGCAATACGAGGCCGCCCTGTCCATCGCCCCCAAAACCGCCGCCGACCGCTTTGACCAGGAGCGGGCCCGCCGGGAAATGGCGGCGTTACGCTAAAGCCAGCTGGAAGGACCTCTTCACCCACAGCTCACAGGCTTATCCGAATCTATCCTGCGTGGCAAGGGATACCTCTGGGCGGGATAGCCTGCTCAGAGAATAGGCGCGTATCAGCCCTTTCAACCGGCTACACCTGATCTCGGTTTTTTTCTCTAGATGTGGCTGTAGCCTATCCTTCCCGCCATAAGAAGAGGGTAAAGTGTTTAATACCAGCCGATCATCCCAAATCCCAGGGCTGGTGCATAAAGTAAATCCACGCCTTCCTCCCCCAACGGGGGAGGCTAGGTGGGGGCATAACACCCAGCCATCTCGCCTTGCTACGAGCATTTTTGCAACCCCAGGCGTCTGAAACACCCCTGGCTGAGGTTTGTGAGGGTTCACGCACCGACCCTGTCCCAAATCCCAAAGAGCAACCTTTTGTGTTAGGGTTTTGATACAATTTCGCTGGGCAATGCCCAGGTTTTACAGAATCTAACTTTTTAGAGGAGCTTTCATGAACGACCCTTTTGGCCGTGTGCCAGGCTGGAGCCCCAATCAACGCGTAGGTCTGTTTGTAGATACCCAAAACCTCTACCACTCCGCCCGCGACTACTACGGGCAGAACGTCAACTTTGAGAGCCTGATGCGCTTTGCCATCGGTAACCGCCAGCTGGTGCGGGCCACCGCATATGTGGTCGAACGCGAACACGACACCTCGGCCTGGCCCTTCATCTACAAGCTCTCCACCATCGGCTTCCGGGTACGGCGCATGAACCTGACCCTCAAGGAAACCACCGACGAGGGCAAGCCCATCTACGAGGGCAACTGGGATATGGGCATCGCCGCCGATATGGTACGCCTCATGCACACCCTGGATGTGGTGGTCCTGGGGAGCGGCGACGGCGACTTTGTGGATATTGTGGAGGTGCTGATGGAGCGGGGCATCCGGGTCGAGGTGATTGCCTTCAAGGAGACCACCTCGCAAAAGCTGATTGACGCCGTAGACCGCTTCATCCACCTGCCCGAAATCGAGAACGCCTTTGTGCCCAGCAAGGAGCGGGAACGGACCTTGATCCCCAGAGCTGAGTGAAATCTGCAATCATCGCTCTATTGCCAGTCAACCGCGTGTGTGAGCCTTGGCAGCAAAGCCATCGAGACTGTTCGAGTGGCCAGGCGAATGTGTGGACTTCTGCTCGGTTGCCTTATCGGCCTGAGACCTGCTGGCAGTGACGTTTTATGAACCTCGAGGACTTCGACTACCACCTACCCCCCGAACTCATCGCTCAGAGCGGCGCCGAGCCCCGCGACGCATCGCGGTTGATGGTGATCCACCGCAGCACCGGCCAGATTGAGCACCGGATTTTCCGCGACCTGCCCGAATACCTTAGGGCTGGCGACGTACTGGTACTGAACGAAAGCCGGGTTATTCCCGCCCGCACCTTTGCCACCAACCCATACGGCACCTTGCTCGAGGTCTTGCTGGTGCGGGAAATCTCCGCCGATGCGGGATCGGGCGGTTTGTGGGAGGCTCTGCTGAAACCAGCACGGCGGGCCAGGGTGGGCTCCGTACTGACCTTTGCAGATGACCTACAGGCCACGGTGGAAGCCGTGGAAGAAGATGGCACCCGGCTGCTGCGCTTTGCGGGGAATGTGTGGGAGCACCTGGAAAACATGGGCAAGCCCCCCCTCCCCCCTTACATTCGAGCCTCGGTAGACCCGGAACGCTACCAGACCGTTTATGCCCAAACCCCCGGCTCGGTGGCCGCGCCTACCGCCGGGCTGCACTTCACCCCGGAGCTCCTGGACAGGATTCGGGGGCTGGGGGTCACCATCTGCTACGTCACCCTTCACGTGGGGCCGGGCACCTTCAAGCCGGTACAGGACGATCCCGACCAGCACCACATGCACCTGGAGCCCTACGAGGTGCCCCGCCCTACAGCCCAGGCCATCAACCAGGCCAAGGCTGAGGGGCGGCGCGTTATTGCTGTGGGAACCACAGTGGTACGAACCCTCGAGACCGCCTGGAACGGTATGCAGGTTCAGGCCGGTGCTGGCGAGACCCAGCTTTTCATCCGTCCGGGGTTCCAGTACCACGTGGTAGAAGCCCTAGTCACCAACTTCCACCTGCCCAAATCCACCCTGCTGATGCTGGTCTCGGCCTTTATGGGGCACGAACTCATGCAACGGGCCTACCAGACCGCCGTGGCTGAACGCTACCGGTTTTATAGCCTGGGAGATGCAATGTTGATTTTATAGGGGTCAGGGTTAAGGGAACAGGGCTCAGGATTCCGGGAATTTATCGCGCTCTTCGCAGATACGGTTCCCCGCGAAACCTAGAATGGGTCTGGATCAGGTTAGCCATGTAGTGCAATGGCCCAGGCCATTCCCTGGCAGACCCATGTAATGCACTCAAAACGTGGGCCGGGCCTGGCCCGCAGGTACTTGGGTTTCATGTTTCCAAACGGACACTTTTCTGTCCAGGACAAAGCTTCCTTACAGCTGGATGAACCAAAATATGTAAAGAGCGCTCTAGGCTTCGACGGGCTCGAGTTTGGACTCCCGAACGATAATCTGAGCCGGGTTGCCAATCGCAGTAGCGCCAGGAGGCACCGGCTTGGTAACCACGGCCCCAGCTCCCACTTTGGCCCCAGCTCCCACCACAATAGGCCCCAAAACCACCGCATGGGCTCCCAGCAACACCCCATTCCCTATGGTGGGGTGGCGCTTTTCCCGGGTAAAACCCGTACCCCCCAAAGTCACGCCGTGGTAGATCATCACATCGTCGCCTACCTCGGCGGTCTCGCCAATTACAATGCCCATGCCGTGGTCAATTACCACCCGGCGGCCAATCCGAGCACCGGGGTGGATTTCGACCCCCGTGAGCATGCGGGTCAGGTGGGCCAGAACGCGGGCTAGAAATTTGAAATTGGCCCGCCAGAGCCAGTGGTTAAGCCGGTGCATCCACAAAGCATGCATTCCGGGGCTAAAGAGGATGGCCTCGAGGGCACCCCGGGCAGCAGGGTCTCGCTCGAGCACAGCCTGCACATCTTCTTTGAGGCGTTCGATCAATCGCATCATGGCTCAAATCCACAACCAACATTTAGCATGCGAGGGTCGGCCCGGCAAATACTCCCGAACAGTCCTAGGCTAGCCCACGTCTTTACCAGATGCTGTGAGCCGGTTGCCTATTACACCAAAACACTTCACTTCGCACGGTTCTGCTCTCGAATGGAGTCCAGCTGATCCTCCTCAAAGCCAGTTTGCGCCAGCATGGCCAGGATCATATCGCTCTTGCCTTCAATATAGGCATCTATGCTGTGGGCGTGCTCTTGGGCTTGGCGCATGCTCAAGCCTCTACCGAGATGTTCTCGAGGTTCAGGTTGGTGTACACGTTTTGCACGTCGTCAAGCTCTTCCAGCGCTTCTACCATGCGCAATACCTTTTCGGCCTCTTCCTGGCTCAAGCTTAGGGTGTTTTGGGGCACCATGGTGATCTCGGTGTCCTCTGGTTTGAAGCCTTTGGCCTTTAAAGCATTGGCTACCGCATAGACCTCTTGAGGGTCGGTGTAGACTTCCAAACCCTCCTCGCTTTCCTGGAGGTCGAGCGCCCCGGCCTCGATGGCCGCCTCCTGGGCTGCTTCGGTATTGGGTTCAATCCAGATATAGCCCCGCCGGTCAAACTGCCACGAGACCGATCCTGTAGCCCCCAGGCTACCCCCGTGTTTGGTGAAAATATGGCGCACCTCGGAGGCCGTGCGGTTTCTGTTATCCGAAAGGGCATTGACGATGATGGCTACCCCGCCCGGCGCATAGCCCTCGTAGACCACCTCTTCATAGTGACTACCTTCATCATCACCACCGGCCAGACGCTTCAGCAGGCGCTCAATATTGTCGTTGGGAACGTCTGCGTTTTTGGCCGCCTCAATCAGGTTGCGCAGGTTAACATTGGCCGCCGGGTCTGCGCTGCCCCCTGCTCTAGCCGCGGCTGCAATCAGACGCAGGTATTTGCTAACGATCTTTCCCTTCTTGAGGTCGTTGGCAGCTTTTTTGCGCTTAATTTGTGCCCATTTGCTATGGCCAGCCATAAATCACCGTTCTTTAGTATAAGCGAGCAGCACCAGCTAAGGAAAGGCGCTTTTTTACTGTGGCAAAAAGCATACATCCTAACCGAACCTGCTGCCAACGCCGTGCCATGGCCGTCCCTAATCAATAAATGAAGCATGTGCCTAGACCAACCGCATCGGTGCTCTATAATGGCCTTTATGCGTCGTGTCGTCGTCACCGGCCTTGGCCCGGTAGCCCCCAACGGCATTGGAGCCAAAGCCTTCCATGAAGCCCAGCTTTTGGGCAAGTCGGGCATCCGGCGAATCACCCAGTTCGATGCTTCGAACTATCCCGTCCAGATTGCTGGCGAGGTAGACGTCAACCCCGAGGAGTACATTGACAAGCGCGAACTGCGCCGCCTGGATCGTTTCACCCAGCTGGCCCTGATAGCCGGGCATCTGGCCTTACAGGACTCGGGGCTAGAACTAGAAAAAGAAGACCGCACCCGTATCGGCACCCTCATCGGAACGGGCATCGGGGGCATGATTACCTGGCAGGAACAGAGCAAGGTGCTCTTTGAGAAGGGCGGCACCCGCCTCTCCCCTTTCTTCATTCCCATGATGATTGCCAACATGGCCTCGGGCCAGCTGGCCATGAAATATGGCTTTATGGGGCCTTCCTCCACGGTGGTCACCGCCTGCGCCACGGGTTCGGATGCAATTGGCAACGCCTTTCGGGTTATTCAACTGGGTGAGGCCGATGTCATGCTCACCGGCGGCACCGAAGCGGTGGTGACCGAGATGGCCATCGGGAGCTTCGGGGTCATGCGGGCCCTCTCGACCCGCAACCACGAGCCCGAGAAAGCCAGCCGCCCCTTTACCCAAAGCCGCGATGGTTTTGTGCTATCCGAGGGGGCAGCGGTCGTGGTGTTGGAAGAGTACGAGCGGGCCAGAGCCCGGGGTGCCAAAATTTACGCCGAGCTGGTAGGCTTTGGCCGCAGCGCCGATGCCCATCACATCACCGAGCCGCATCCCGAAGGGGCCGGCGCAGCCCTAGCCATGCGGGCTGCTCTCAAGGACGCCCAGATTAGCCCCGAACAGGTGGGTTACATCAATGCCCACGGCACCTCCACGCCCGTGGGCGACAAGGCCGAGACCCTGGCCATCAAGAAGGTCTTTGGCGAGCACGCCTACAAGCTATCGGTCTCCTCTACCAAGAGCATGATTGGGCACCTGCTGGGGGCGGCGGGGGCCATCGAGGCCATTGCCAGCGTTCAGGCGCTGGTGAGCGGGATTCTACCCCCCACCATCAACCTGGACGACCCCGACCCCGAGCTTGACCTGGATTACGTGCCCAATACCCCCAAGGAAAAACAGGTGGAGTACGCCCTCTCGAACTCCTTTGCCTTTGGGGGCATGAACGCCACGTTGCTGTTCAAGCGGGTTTGAGGCCAAGATTCCAAGTCGGGTTGGTGCGTTTTGTCGCTGCTCAGGCTTTTGGGAGAGGTTAGAGCAGCAATAATACCGGATTCAAAAAGATAATCATCCAAATCAAAGACCCCTAGAGGCTATCTTTTTGAATCCTAGAGCACACCCCTCCCTATCGGTCGGCGAAAAAAGCGTCTCCCTTCCAAGGGGCGGTATCGCCCTCCGCTACGCGGATAACTTCGGCCCTGTTAGTTCGCCGCCATCCGGCGCCGAACTAACCGAATCTGGTATAACCTGTAGAATCGGGCATGCTGATTCAATCCCATTTTCCCGCGCTGGCCAGAGGCTTTAGCTTTTTGGATAACGCCGCAGGGGCCCAGGTTCCTAAGCAGTGCATAGAGGGTATTGCACAGTTTTTAGCTACCTCGAGCTGCAACGTAGGCATGCCCTACCCCGGCTCCCAGGCAGCAACCCGGGTGCGCGAACAGGCTCGAGAAGAAACCGCTACCTTTTTCAACTGCAAGCCCGCCGAAGTGGCCATTGGCCCAAGCGCCACGGCCCTTACTTTTATTCTCTCGAGGGCCTTTTCGCGGCTCTTTAGCGAGGGCGACGAGGTGGTGATTTCGCAGCTCGAGCACGAAGCCAACGCCTCGCCCTGGCGCAACCTGCAAGAAAAGGGGGTGCAGGTACGGGTCTGGAAGGCCCGCTGGGACGAAGGCGGCCGGCTAGAACCCGCCGACCTGCGAGCCCTGGTCTCGCCCAGAACGAGGCTGGTGGCCGTTACCTCGGCGGCCAACTCGCTGGGCACCACCCCAGACGTGGCCGCTGCCGCCGAGATTGCCCACTCGGTAGGGGCCTGGTGCATTACCGACCTGGTGCACTATAGCCCCCACCACCTACCCGATGTTCGGGCTATGGGGGTGGACATGGCCTTTTTCTCGGCCTACAAGGTGTTTGGCCCACACCTGGCCTTCCTCTATGTGCGCGAGGAGCTTATTGCCCAGTTGCCCACCGACAAGCTCTGGTTCATCCCCAACGATAGCCTGCTCAAGTTCGAGCCCGGCACCAACAACCACGAAGGGCTGGCCGGCTGGCTGGGTACGCTGGCCTACCTGCGGGATGAGCTGGGAGGCGGGAAGCCCGGGCGCGAAGGGCTAATCGAGGCATACAACCAGATTGAGGCCCTCGAGCAACCCCTGCTCGAGCAAGCCTTAAAGCGCCTGCAACAGATTCCGGGCCTGAAGCTTTATGGAATGTCCACCGTCAAGGGCCGGGTGGGAACGTTTTGTTTCAACCTGGAGGGGCAGCCCCCGCTTCGGGTGGCCGAACGCCTGGCCCAGGTGGGGGTAGGGGTCGCGGCGGGGCACTACTACGCCACCATGCCCATGCAGGCCCTGGGCCTGTGGCCCGACGGCGCTATTCGGGCCTCCATCGCGCACTACACCACCCAGGCCGACCTGGACAAGCTCATTGCAGGATTAAAGGGCAGCGACTAAACTGCCCGCAGCCTCCTCGTCAACGACCTGACATCGGTGGATATGGACTTACGGACACAGCGTCCAGACCGTGTCTTTATCCAGCATCAAGGAGCGGCTGAAGCGCAGGTGCCCCGGCTGGCCGGGCTGGGTGCCCTCGGCGCGCAGTTCGTAGCGGCCTTCGCGCAGGCCGGGGAAAAGCCTCGAGCCCCGCACGGTTCCGATAAACTCTCCATTGATATAAAAGAACACCGTTTGGTTGGGGCCGCTGCACTGGTTCTGGATGATGAGATCGAACCGTCGCACATTGCTTTGTTGCGCAGGAACACAGGCTGCAAGCAGCAGAATGAAGATTAGTAAGCAAATTCGCGACATCAAGACCTTGATACCTCGAGCCCGGGCAAATTACATGAGGGCTCAGCGGGCAAACTACCCGCAAAGCCGCCAGACTTCGTCTTTTTCCAGGCGGATGGTTTTGAAAAGCGAGGGGCTGTTGCCCAGCACCGGGGTAGCTTTGAAATCGGCGCTACCCGCCGGAAGTGAGAGGAAGGTACGGGGTTCACCCTGTACCTGGCCTAAAATCACGTTGTTGCGGTAGATAAAAACGGTGCGGTAGGTGCCCTGGCAACGGCTGTTATCAACCGTCAGATTGAAGCTGCTCGGACGCAGTGCTCCCGGAGCGCACGCCGACAATACCACCATCCATCCCAGCAAGAACCAGTAAAAGCGCATGTCCATCACCCCCGCAGTATTTCACAACAAGCTGTCGGTTTGTCGGCAAAGGACGCCAAGCGTAGACTGAGTACATGCTATTCGAGCGCGCCCACCTCGAGGCCCTCGAGGCCCAAACCCTGGCTCCCTACGCGGTCAAGTCGAGCGAGAGCCGCGGTCGAGAGCATCCCGAGCCCGAGTCGCGCTACCGCACCCCCTTCCAGAAAGACCGCGACCGGGTCAACCACACCACCGCTTTCCGGCGGCTCCAGTACAAAACCCAGGTCTTTGTGAACTTCGAGGGCGACTACTACCGTACCCGTCTCACCCACACCCTGGAGGTGGCCCAGGTGGCCCGCTCCATCGCCCGGGCGTTGGGGTTGAACCAGGAACTCGCCGAGACCATCGCCTTTGCCCACGACCTGGGGCACCCCCCCTTTGGCCACTCGGGCGAGGCTGTGCTGGACGGGCTGATGCAGGGACACGGCGGCTTCGACCACAACAAACAGTCCATGCGCATCGTGACCTACCTCGAGCAGCGCTATCCGGGCTTTCGGGGCCTCAACCTATGCTGGGAGACCCGCGAGGGCATTGTCAAGCACGAGACCCGCTACGACCTCCCCGACGCCGAAGGCTACGAGCCCCACCTGCGCCCCAGCCTCGAGGCCCAAATTGTAAACCTGGCCGACGAGATCGCCTACAACGCCCACGACCTCGACGACGGCCTGCGCTCAGGTCTGCTGGTTCCGGGACAGCTTTGGGAAGTTGAGCTGCTGCGCGACCTGCTGGGCGAACTGGGCCTGCATCCCGACCGCTTCGACGAGATGGGGCGCCGGGTCTTCATCCGCGAGCTATTGGGGCTCATCATCACCGACACCATCCACGCCACCCATGCGTTTTTGCAGCAGCACCAGATTGAAAGCCTCGAGGCCGTCCGCCGCCACCCAGCCCCCCTGGCCGTTTATTCGGAGGGCCTGACCCAGCAACTCAACCAACTACGAGAGTTCCTCTACGCCAACTTTTACCGCCACTATTACGTGGTGCGACAGGTGGGCAAGTCGCGCTTTGTGCTGGAAAAGCTCTTCGAGGCTTATACCCACGACCCCCACATCCTGCCCCCCCAGGTGCAAAAAGCCACCGAGACCGAGGGTATCCACCGTGCGGCCTGCGACTACATCGCCGGCATGACCGACCGCTTTGCCCTCGACGAGTACGCCCGCCTTTTCGAGCCGGAGTTTCACCGCTAAGCTGGATAGCCAAGATAGTCAAAAGCCATCTGACTCACGACCATAGCATTACCTAACGCCTTTGCGGCAGAAACTATACAAAGCGTCATATTTGCAGAGTAGACTAATAGGGTGAACCATCTCGAAAGCTCTTATCAAAGTCGTTTTGCGGCCCGCACCCAGCGCATCCAGGCCTCCACCATCCGGGAAATCCTGAAGCTGACTACCCAGCCGGGTTTCATCAGCTTTGCGGGGGGGCTGCCCGCTGCCGACCTGTTCCCCATCGAGCGCATCGCCGAGGCCACCCAGCGCATTATGCAAGCGCACAGCGCTCAGGCCTTGCAGTACAGCACCACCGAGGGCTACCTGCCCCTGCGGGAGTGGGTTGCGGGCCGGATGCCGGGCGCTACTCCGGAGCACGTGCAAATTGTTTCCGGCTCGCAGCAGGGCCTCGACCTCATCGGTAAGGTCTTCATTGACCCCGGCTCTAAGGTGCTGGTAGAGGCACCGACCTATCTGGGGGCCCTGAGCGCTTTCAACCCCTACGAGCCCGAATTCATCTCGGTCGGCATGGACGAGGAGGGGCTCCGGCTCGACGAACTCGAGGCCGCCCTCAAGGCCCACCACTTCAAGTTCATGTACGTGCTGCCCACCTTCCAGAACCCCTCAGGCCGCCTGATGGGCCTGGAGCGGCGCGAGGCCATTGTGGAGCTGGCGAGAAAGTACCAAACCCCCATCCTGGAAGACGACGCCTACGCTGAGCTCTACTTTAGCGGCAAACCCCTGCCCACCCTCTACGCCCTCGACCAGGAACTCGGCGGGGGCAATGTGGTCTACCTCTCCACCTCCTCCAAAACCCTGGCCCCAGGGCTGCGGGTGGCCTGGGTGGTGGGGCCCAAGCCGGTCATCCAGAAGATTGTGTATGCCAAGCAAGGGGCCGACCTGCACACCCCCACCCTCAACCAGATGCTGGTTTATGCGCTGGTAAGTGACGGCGAGTGGTTCCAAGCACAGATTGGGAAAATCCGGGCCACCTACCAGACCCGGCGCACCTGGATGCTCGAGGCCCTGCAAAAGTACATGCCCGAGGACATCGGCTGGATTGTGCCGGAAGGGGGCATGTTCTTCTGGCTCACTGCGCCTGCAGAGCTGGACAGCCTCGAGCTCCTCAAGCAAGCTGTAGAAGAGAAAATGGCCTTTGTGCCAGGCCAGCCTTTCTACGCCGATGGCAGCGGCAAGAATACCCTCAGACTCTCGTACTCGAGCGCTTCTCACGAGCAAATCGCAGAAGGCATCAAGCGCCTGGGCCGGGCGGTACACAAAATGCTGGGGCGGGAGCCGGTGGTATAGCCTGGGGTTTTTGAGCATCATTTGAGCATCAATTGTTGGGAAGGTAAAGATTTGCCGCCCGATTTGTGCATGTAATACACTGGTGTAAAGTTTGCTGCTCAGGCAGCAGGAGTGCAGCCTCCGGTAGCTGCAAGGGTGGAGACGGGCAACAGTCTCCGCTCTTTGTTGTGTCAGGGTAAACTGTTCAGCGTCTGCGTGGTTGAGGAACTCGTGTATGATAATCGCGGTTATATCAGCTTTTTTGGGTGCCCTTTTGGCGCCGCTCCTGTACCGCAGGTTAGGTAGCCTTGCAGGCTGGGTGCTGGCTCTGTTGCCCCTGGGCCTGACGGTGTACTTTGCCAGCCTGCTTCCCGCCGTGGAAGCAGGCCATACCGTGCGACATAGCGCAGCCTGGGTGCCCACGCTATCGGTCAACTTTTCCTTTTACCTCGATGGGCTTTCCCTGCTCTTTGCCCTGCTCATCACCGGCATCGGCACCTTCATCGTGATTTATTCCGGCGGCTACCTGAAAGGCCACCCGGATTTGGGCAAGTTCTATCTGACCATTCTGCTCTTCATGGCCTCCATGCTGGGGCTGGTGCTGGCCGATAACATCGTGACCTTGTTCGTGATGTGGGAGCTGACCAGCCTTACCTCCTACCTGCTGATCGGCTTTAACCACAGCGAGTTTCGCTCGCGCCGAGCCGCCACCCAGGCTCTGTTTGTCACGGCGGGGGGTGGGCTGGCTTTGCTGGCCGGGCTCATTTTGCTGGCGGGCATGGGTGGCTCCTGGGAAATTTCCGAGCTGCTGGGCAAAGGCGAGGTACTGCGGGCGCAGCCTCTGTACCTTCCCGCCCTGGTGCTGGTGCTTTTGGGGGCCTTCACCAAATCGGCCCAGTTCCCCTTTCACTTCTGGCTGCCCAATGCCATGGAGGCCCCCACGCCGGTCTCGGCCTACCTGCACTCGGCCACCATGGTCAAGGCCGGGGTATACCTGCTGGCCCGGCTCCAGCCGGCCCTAGGCGGCAGCGAGGTCTGGAGCGCAGCCCTCATGACCTTTGGACTGGCCACCCTGCTCACCGGGGCCACGCTCACCTTCCGCCACACCGACCTCAAGCGCCTGCTGGCCTACTCCACCGTAGCCGCGCTGGGGGCGCTGGTCTTTGCCATCGGGATGGTACCCCTCACCGACTATTACGCAGCCATGGGCTTCGCCACCTTCCTGCTGGCCCACTCGCTCTACAAGGGGGGGCTTTTCATGGCGGCGGGGGCGGTGGACCACGAGGCCGGCACCCGCGACATTACCCAGCTTTCAGGCCTCTTCCGGGCGATGCCCATCACGGGGGTGGCGGTGGTGCTGGCTGCGCTCTCGCTGGCGGGGCTGCCGCCGGTGCTGGGCTTTATCGGCAAGGAGGTGCTCTACCTGGCCTCGTTGCAGGCGGCGCCGGTCTGGATGATTGGGCTGGCGGTGCTGGGCTTTGCGGTGGGGGCCATGCTGGCCCTGATCCTGGTGGTGCCTTTCTTTAGGGGTAAACCGCCCGAAGAGGTGCACGATGGGCCTCCTAGCCTCTGGCTGGGACCGCTGGTGCTGGCGGGGCTGGGCCTCCTGATCGGCCTGCTTCCGGGGCTCTACAACCCCCTAGCCGAGGCCGTGGCCAGCGCAGTGAAAGGCAAGGCCGTAGTGTACCATCTGAAGCTCTGGCCAGGGTTCAACCTGGCCCTGCTTCTGAGCCTGCTGACGGTTGTGGTGGGGGTGGGGCTATACTACCTGTACCCCCGGCTACAAGCCTGGATGGCCCAGGACCCCGTCCCCGGCCCCGAGAACGGCTATGTGGCCCTGTTGCGGGGGCTCTTGCGGCTGGCAGCCTTTGTGGAACGGCTTTTGCAAAGCGGTTCGCTGCGGGCCTACCTGGTCTGGGTTTTTGCGGGCCTTACGGGGCTGGTGGGGCTGGCGTTTTTGCGGGGCGGGGCGGTTTTCTGGCCGGGAGGAGCCTCGAGCCCCCCTCCAGCCCAGGTACTCTTGCTGGCCTTGATGCTATTGGGGGCTGTGCTAGCGCTGCGGTTGCGCTCGCACCTGGCCATGGTGGTGGGGGTGGGCATCGTGGGGGCTGGGGTGGCCCTCGTGTTCTTGCTGCAAAACGCCCCCGACCTCTCGATAACCCAGTTTTTGGTGGAAACCCTGACCGCCATCCTGATTGCCCTGGTGCTTTTGCAAATCCGCAACATTGGTCCAGTGCCCAGCGGTCGCTGGCTGGACAAGGCGGTGGCCCTGGGCTTTGGGGGCGTGGTGACCCTCCTGATGCTGGGTATGCTGGCCCAGCCCATGAGCCCGCACCTGAGCGAGTTTTTTGCCCAAAAGAGCCTGCCCGAGGGCTTCGGGCGCAACATTGTGAACGTGATTCTGGTGGACTTCCGCGGTCTGGACACCTTTGGCGAGATTACCGTGGTGGGGCTGGCCGGGCTGGGAGTCTGGGCCCTCTTGAAGCGCCTGCGTCGGGAGGAAAGGCCGTGAATACCCTGATTTTGAAAACGACCTCGAGGTTCCTCTTCACCCTCTTGCTCCTTCTTTCGGTGTTCTTGCTGCTGCGCGGCCACAACGAGCCGGGCGGGGGCTTTATTGGAGCCCTGGTGGCGGTGGGGGCCTATGCGCTGTTTGCCCTGGCCCACGGCCTCAGCGCCGCCCGCAAACTGCTGCCCCTGCCTCCCCTGCGGCTGGTGGGGTGGGGTTTGCTGGTGGCCCTGGTGAGCGCGCTGGTGGCCTTCTTCCTGGATAAACCGCTCATGACCGGTGTCTGGTTCAGCCTGTTGGGGGTGAAGATTGGCACCCCAGTAATCTTCGACATTGGCGTCTACCTGACCGTATTTGGGGCGCTCCTGTCGGCCATTTTTGGCCTGGAGGAGTCTGCTCACACACAGGAGGGCTCCTGATGGAAATCCTGCTGGCTTTTCTGGTGGGGGGTCTGTCGGCAGTGGGGGTCTACCTGATGCTAAGGCCTCACCTGATCCAGTTCTTAATTGGTTTTCTGGTGCTGGGCAACGCCGCCAACCTGCTCATTTTTACCTCGGGCCGCCTGGGCAGCCAGTTTCCGCCCCTGGTACAGCCCGGTGGTACGGTGCTGACACCCATCGCCAACCCTTTGCCCCAGGCCCTGATCCTGACCGCTATTGTGATTGGTTTCGCCCTGGCGGCTTTTGGTATCGTGCTCTTTTTCCGGGCCCAGCAGGTGCTCCATACCCTGAACGCCGAGGCCATGCCCGAGAGCCTCGAGGCCGCCCCCGCCCCCTCGCCGGTAGACGAGGTCAGGGAGGAGCGCCGATGAGCTGGCTGCTGGTTCTTCCCCTCCTGATTCCCCTCACCACCGGCATCCTGTGCCTGGTGCTGGCCAGCCGCCCCGCCCAGCGGGTGCTGGGGCTGGTGGGCGCTCTAAGCCTGCTGGGCTCGGCTTTAGCATTGCTCATTCAGGTCAATGCGCGCGGCATCCAGGCCGTACAGGTGGGCAACTGGCCCGCCCCCTTTGGCATTACCTTCGTGGCCGACCACCTCTCGGCCCTGATGGTGCTCATCACCGGGGTGGTGGCGGTGGCGGTGGCCTTGTATGCCCTGGCCACGGGGGATGAGCTACGCGAACACCTGGGCTACTACCCCCTGAGCCAGCTCTTGCTCTTCGGGGTCAATGGGGCCTTCCTCACCGGCGACCTGTTTAACCTCTACGTCTGGTTCGAGGTGCTCCTCCTCGCTTCGTTTGTGCTGATGATTCTGGGCGGAAGCAAGGCCCAGCTCACGGGGGGGGTCAAGTACTTCGCGGTCTCGCTCTTCTCCTCGATTCTGTTTCTGGTGGCGGTAGGGCTCCTGTACGGCGCGACCGGAGCCTTGAACATGGCCGATCTGGCCACCCGGGTGGGGTCGGTTGCGCCGGGTTTGCTTACCGCGCTGGCCATGCTCTTCCTGGGGGCTTTTGGTCTCAAGGCGGCGGTGTTTCCCTTCTTTTTCTGGCTCCCCGCCTCCTACCCGGCCCCGCCGGTGATGATCTCGGCCCTGTTTGCGGGCCTCCTGACCAAGGTGGGGGTCTATGCGCTTATTCGGGTCTTCACCCTGCTCTTCACCCAGGATGTTGGGTTTACCCATGGCCTGATTCTCTGGATAGCGGGTTTAACGCTGCTTTTAGGTGTGCTGATGGCGCTGGCTCAGGGGGAGCTCCGACGGCTGCTTTCGTTCCAGCTCGTGAGCCACATTGGCTACATGCTGATGGGCCTGGGCATCCTGAGCCCGTTGGCCCTGACCGGCTCGGTGTTTTATGCCCTTAATCACATGATTGTGATTGCTGCTTTGTTCTTGCTGGCGGGGCTTTTGCATCGCTTGCAGGGCACCACGGTGCTGGTGCGGATGGGCGGGCTCTATCGGAGCCACCCCTGGCTGGCGGTACTCTTCTTGCTGCCGGCTTTCTCGCTGGCCGGGCTGCCGCCGTTCTCGGGCTTCTGGGCCAAGTTCACCCTGGTAGCAGCAGGCTTACAGGCCGGGCAGTACGCCATCGTGACGGTGGCCCTGCTGGTGGGCCTCTTGACCCTGCTCTCGATGGGCCTGGTCTTTGCCGAGGTTTTTTGGAAAGACGCGCCGCAAGCGTTGGGCCAGGCCCCTGGGGGCTGGGGTGGTCTGGTGGTGCCTGTTGTTTTGCTGGCCGTCTTGACGCTGGGTATCGGGCTGTGGGCCGAACCGCTCCTGGGTCTTTCGCAAGCCGCCGCGCGGGAGCTTCTGGAGCCTGGCCGCTATATCGAGGCCGTACTGGGGGTGAGCCGATGAGGGCCTTTGTGTACAACGTAGTGCTGACGGTGTTCTGGATGCTGGTGACGGAGAGCTTCACCCTCTCCAACTTCCTGGTGGGCTTTGCCATCTGCTTTTTGATTTTGCTGCTGGCCCGCCCCCTCTTTGATGCCCCCTCGAGGCGCTACTTCACCCTGGCCTGGAAGCTCCCCCGCTTTGTGGCCCTGATGCTCTGGGAGATTGTGCTCTCCAGCGTGCGGGTGGCCCAGGCGGTGCTCTCACCCCGGATGCCCATCAAGCCCGGCTTCATTGCCTACCCCCTCACCGTCAAGAGCGACCTGGAAATTACCCTCCTGGCCAACCTGATTACCCTCACGCCCGGCACCCTGAGCCTGGACGTCTCCTCCGACCGCAAGGTGCTGTATGTGCACGGGATGTTTGTGGATGACCCCCAGGCGGTCATCCAGTCCACCCACGATAGCCTGGAAAAAGCCGTTCTGGAGGTGACAAGATGAGCTTTCTGGAGGCAATGCTGCTGGCTCTCATGCTGACGTTGCCTTTTGCTGTTTATCGCCTGGTCAAGGGCCCCACCCTGCCCGACCGGGTGGTGGGCCTCGACCTGATTACCTCGGTTTCGGTGGCCATGGCTGCGCTCTATGCCCTGGTCAGCGGCCAGACCGCCTTCCTGGACGTGGCCATCGCGCTGGCCCTGTTCGCTTTTCTGGCCACGCTGGGTCTGGCCCGCTACATCGAGTACCGGGGCCACAAGGGGGACTGAGCATGGTGGATGTGCTGGTTTATGCGCTGGTTTCCGTGGGGATATTCTTCCTCTTCATCGCGGCCATCGGGGTGGTGCGGATGCCCGACCTCTACAACCGCATGCACGCCACCTCCAAAGCCGGCACCCTGGGGGTGGGCCTGATTCTGGTGGCGGTGGCGGTGTTCTATCAGGAGCTCTCGGTAGCGGCCCGGGCGCTATCGGCTTTGGCGTTCATCATCCTGACCGCACCGGTGGCCGCCCACGCCCTGGGCCGGGCGGCTTATCTCTCGGGGGTCAAGCCCTGCCGGGACACCTACATCGACGAACTGGCTGGGCACTACCAGAAAAACCACAAGCTCGAGTCGATAGAGAAACCCGCCCCTAAAAGCCCCCCCGAATCAAACGCCTAGGCGCTCGAGTTCGTAGGGCAGCATCTTCTGCCACCAGGGCCAGTCGTGATCCACATCGTGGCCCCAGTAGTCGAAGGTGGCGTATACGCCCTTTTCGTGCAGCAAGTTTTGCATCTCGCGCGTATCGCGGATGCACTCCTCCTCCCAGCGCCCCTGCCCCACGGCGAACACAATCTTGTTGCGCCGGTAAGCATTAAGCTTGTCCTCGTCGGTCAGGTTGCGTAAGTACCACAGGGGTGAGTTGAAGTAGGCATCCATGCCCCCTTCGTCGCCCACAAAGCCCCCCACCTGGTAAAGCCCCGAGAGTGCAATCAGACCATCGAACACTTGGGGATATTTGAAGAAGAAGTTGGCCGCATGAAAGGCCCCCATGCTGCATCCCGTGACCCACATGGTGGGCAGGCCGGTGTTCTTCTGCACAAACGGAACCACCTCCTGCATGATGTAGGCGTCGTAGTCGTTGTGGCGGCGGGCCCGTTCCCAGGGGGGGATGCTCTTGTTGGTCCAGCTCTGAAAGTCTATGCCGTCCACACAAAAAAACTTGACCCGCCCCGCCTCAATCATGGGCGCGAGGGCCTGGGCCATCCCGGCGTGGCCTTCCCAGTCGTACCAGCGCCCGTTCTGGGCCGGGAACACAATAACCGGCTGACCATAATGGCCGTAGAGCTTTAGCTCCATGTCCTGCCCCAGGGCAGGGCTGTACCACTTGTGATATTCGGTGTACATATTCACCTCGTCGAGAGTCTAGCGCCCAGCGTCAAGAGCCATTTGGATTTAGGCACTTGACCCTTGTCCCTCGACTCTAGGCTCTTTCCTGGATGGCCTGGGCTGCTTGGAGCAGGGTAGACAGGTCGGGGTGGCGCAGGATGTAGCCATAGTTGCCAATGGCCCCCGCAAAAATGCCGCTGATGCGTTCGTGGTGAGCTACCAGGGGGCCAAACTCGGCCATCACCTGCTCGTGTGAACGCTTGTAGTGGATATGGTCTTTGCGGCCCACATAGGTGCAGAAATAGGGGTGTTTGGCCTGCTGGCTCACGCTGCCGTGGGTGAGCACGTTCACCCATTCCCGGAAGATGTCTATGTCGTTGGCGTAGTTGAACATATCGATCGAGAGGCCCCCGGGCGGGCGCATGTTCACTTCCAGGGCCACCAGGGAGCCGTCCTCCAGGCGGAAGAACTCGAAGTGGAAGAAGCGTTCGCGCACGTTGAAGGTCTTAACCACCTTTCGCCCTGCCTCGCGCAGGTCTTCGGGGATTTCCCGCACCATGTAGTAGTAGATGTCGGTATCCTCGTTGACCACGTCCATCACGCCTTTGGAGTACTCGAGCGAGCTGTCGAATACCACATTGCCCTTGATATCGGTTAGACCATCGTAGGTGACGATCATGCCGGGAATGAACTCCTCCATAATGTAGTCCACCGGAGGCTTGGTGGCGATGTAGTCCATTAACTCGGCATCGCTGTTAATTTTGTAGGTTTTGGCTGCACCCACCCCAATATCGGGCTTGGCCACCACCGGGTAGCCCACCTCCTCCACAAAGTCCTGGGCCTCCACCGCCGTGCGGCAGACCTTGCCCCGCGCAACCCGCAGCCCAGCCTGCTGAAAGTACTGTTTCATGACCGACTTGCGCTTGACCCGGTCCATGTCGGCAGGGCGGAGACCAAAAATGTTGAAGTCTTCACGCAGCATGGCCTCGGTCTCGAGCCAGTACTCACTCATGGAGTCGAGCCGGTCGAGCTTGCCGTACTTGTGGGTGAAGTAGCCCAGCGCCCGCACCAGCTCGTCGTAGTTGTGCAGGTCGGAGACCTTGTAGTACTCGGTCAGGGCGTATTTGAGTTCGGGCCGCAGTGAGTCGTATTCCGCATCGGCCAGGCCCAGCACGTTGTGCCCAGCCTCGCGCAAGCGCACGCAAAATGGCCAGAAGTTAGGGGGAAAATGGGGGGAGAGAAAAACTACATTCATGCCATGCCTCCTGGGCTTTGGGTTGACCACAGTATTCCCAACCGGAGGCTACAAATCAAGCTGAGAAGATAGTTTATGACCGATAGCCAGTCGGACGAAGGCGGGTTGCATGTCCGGCAGGTGCGTTTGGGGAGCATTTAGCAGAATGGCCCTGCTGCACTGGCCTCCACCGTTTCGGTCTTCAAGTCTTCCGGCCAGACCCCACCCAACAGCCCCCAGGCCCACACCATGTCGGCAGGAACGGGGGCCACAAAGTGCAGATACCTGCCGCTGCGCGGGTGCTGCAGGCGTAGTTCGTAGGCGTGCAAGGCCTGGCGCGCAATCAGGTCGGAGGGCTTTCCATACACATCATCGCCCAAAATGGGGGCGTGCAGATGCTTCAGGTGAACGCGAATCTGGTGGGTGCGCCCGGTGTGCAGGATGGCCGAGACCAGGGCGTGTTCTTGCACCGAGGCAAGCACTTCAAAGTCGGTCTGCGCGTGCCGGGCGGCCACGCCGCCCACATGCATGCGGGTACGATCAACCGGATGGCGGCCTATGGGGGCCGCTAAGGTACCTGCCGGCGGAATCCCCACTGTAAGCGCCAGATAACGCTTGTAAACGCTGCGCCCCGCGAAGGCTTCGGACAGCCGGCGGTGGGCCGCCTCGTGGCGGGCGACCACAATCACCCCGCTGGTATCTTTGTCGAGCCGGTGCACAATGCCAGGGCGCACAAGTTCGGGCCTGGGGGCCGCCAGGCGAACCTCGTCGGTCTCCTCGCTCTCGCCTAGCGAGACATCCAGCCCAAACCGCCCCAGGATGGCATTGACCAGCGTACCCGAGTACACCCCGGGGGCCGGATGGGTAATCATGCCGGCCGGTTTGTTAATCACGATCAGGTCAGAGTCTTCGTACAAAATCTGGAGCGGGATATCCTCGGCGGCCACCGTTGCCGCTACAGGTGGGGGCGGCTCTACCTCCACCGTCTCACCCCGAAGCTTGTAGGAGGGTTTGGTAATCACCTTACCCCCCACCAGGACAAGCCCGGCCTCGATCCACGCCTGGGCCCTGGCCCTGGAGGTGTTGGCCTCGAAGGCCAAAGCCTGATCCAGGCGTACCCCATGGGCGGAGAAACGTATCATCAGGGCCATTGTACGTTACCCCAAAATGACCTAACCGAGCTAGATGGGGGTGCTAAGGTGAATTCATAGAATGACGAAGCACCTGTACTCCACGTTTTTGCGCCGCTCGGTGTGGGCCTACTTTTTTGGCACGCTGGCGGTTTTAGTTAATGCCTTGATTGTGCACGGGCTATATTTTGGCTGGGCTGCCTGGGTCTGGGGGTATGCCTTGTGTCTAGGTCTGCTGGTAGCGCCCTTGGTGGCACTTTTGGATTTGTGGTGGGCTCGCTGGCAACTGCGCCCCACCCAAAGGGTTTTTTAGAAGAGGTCGAGGAGCCCGAAGCCCTCCGGCAAGCCTACCGTAACCTTATACACTGGCCGCTGCTCTCGCTAGCGCGGGTAATGGGGCCCCACCTGCTTGCAACCATGGCGGGCTTTCTATGGGCGATTGACCTGGCCCACCGGTTGGGGGGATTCCCCACAGGCCTACAGGGCATGCTGTATTTGCTGCCGTGGTATCCGCTTAACGCAGCCTTACACGCCATCATCGAGTACCTGGTGGGGGCCAGCCAGTCCCAGCGCTTGTTGGCTTACCTGCGCGAGCGCTTTGGGGATGCGGTGGTGGTGGACACGCACCTGCGGATTCCTTTTGTCTTCAAAGTGCTGGGGGTCTTGCTGGCCTTGGGCTTGCTCCCGCTCATGCAGGTGGCCGTGCTGGTTTACTTCCGGCTCGAGTCCACCCACCTGCCAGGGCTGGTGATCTGGGGGCTGTGCTCCGGCCTGATCTTGCTGGTGGCTGGGGGGATTCTCTTGACCCGGGAGGTGGCCCGACCCTTACAAGCAGTGCTGGAAGGCATGCAGGCCATACGGTGCGGAGAAGGACAAGTGCGGGTGAGCGCGGTGGCTTGGGACGAGCTGGCCGACCTGACCCAGGGATTTAACCAGCTAGCCCAGGCCCTCGAGGCCGAGCGCCGACAGAACCTCGAGCTGTACCGCGATACCGTACAGACCCTGGCTGCCGCCATCGATGCTCGAGACCCCTATACCCGCGGCCACTCGCAGCGGGTGGGGGCCTACGCCCAGCTCATCGCCCAAAAGCTGGGTTGGGATTCACAAAAAGCCTACCGGCTTTACATTACCGGACTGCTGCACGACATCGGTAAAATTGGAGTCCCCGAGTCTATCCTGCAAAAAGCGGATAAGCTCGACGACCAGGAGCGCAAGCTGGTGGAAAGCCACCCGCTCATCGGTTACGAGATTGCCCGTCAATCCAGGGCGCTTGCAGCCCACCTGCCGGGTATCCGCAACCACCACGAGCGGCTGGATGGGCGCGGCTATCCGGATGGGCTTAGCGGAGGGGCCATCCCGCTCGAGGCCCGCATTCTGGCAGTGGCCGACGTCTGGGATGCCCTCACCAGTCACCGCCCTTACCGTGGGGCGCTCAAGCCCTTGGAAGTTTACCAGCGTCTTCTATGCGAGCCCCTCGATCAAGAAGCCGTGCAAGCCCTGGGAGCGCTTTGGCGGGAGGGTACGCTGGACGCGCTGCTCGAGGATGCCCAGCAAGAGGTTTCCCCCAAGCTGGAAAATTATTTGGAGCCTTTGGGCAGCACTTATATGCCAAAAACAGAATGAAACCCCGCTGCTTGCTATGATGAAGGACGTGGAGTCCGACCTAACCTTACGCCCTAAAAGCCTCGAGGAATACGTGGGGCAGGCCAAGCTCAAGAAAAAAGCTGCGGGTCTACCTCGAGGCCGCCAAAAACCGGGGGGAGGCCCTCGACCACCTGCTCCTCTTTGGGCCACCCGGCCTGGGCAAGACCACCCTGGCCCATGTGGTGGCCTACGAGCTGGGGGTGAACATCCGCGTCACCAGCGGCCCCGCCATCGAGAAACCCGGCGATCTGGCGGCCATCCTGACCAACAGCCTGGAAGAAGGCGACATTCTCTTTATCGACGAGATTCACCGCCTCTCCAAGGCCGCCGAGGAGCACCTGTACCCGGCTCTGGAAGACTTTAAGATTGACATCGTGATTGGCAGCGGCCCCGCCGCCCGCACCCTGCGACTGGACCTCCCCCGCTTCACCCTGATTGGGGCCACCACCCGCCCGGGGCTCATCTCCGGGCCCCTGCGCAGCCGCTTTGGGATTATCGAGCACCTGGAGTTTTACACCGAGACCGAGCTGGCCCAGGGTGTGCAACGCGACGCTAAGCTCTTGGGACTGGCAATTGAACCCGAGGCAGCCCTGGAGATTGGCCACCGCAGCCGGGGCACCATGCGCATCGCCAAAAGGCTTTTCAGGCGGGTGCGCGACTTTGCCGAGGTGGCCGGTGAGCAGGTGGTGGGCCTCGAGCGCACCCGGCAGGCCCTGGACGCTCTGGGCATGGACGCCCTGGGCCTCGATGCCCGCGACCGCCTCATTATGCAGACCGTGATCGAGCGCTTTGCCGGGGGGCCGGTGGGCCTCGAGACCCTGGCCACCGCCCTCTCCGAAGACCCCGAGACCCTGGAGGAAGTCCACGAACCCTTCCTCATCCAGTTAGGCCTCCTGAAGCGAACCCCCCGGGGCCGCCAGGCCACCGAGCGGGCCTATGCGCACTTTGGCTATCCCCTGCCCGAGCAAAGCCGCCTGTTGGAGTAGGGTTCAGGGGCCGGGAACCGAGCCCGGACGGGGCATACACAAAGCCGGCTGGGGACAGGAAACCGGTTACCCCCAAAACTCTCCAGGCGATATCCAACAGCCCATTTTTCCTCTTTGAACCCCGATCCCTGTCCCCTCTACCCTGCCCCCGCCCCCAGGAAGTGCCATACTGAGGTTGGGTTGCCCCGGGCAGCCGCCGAGGATACTTTGCCGTGATTCGGGCCAAGCTGGACGAGATTGAACTGGGAGACCTGCTGCGCACCCTCGAGGCAGGCCGCAAAAATGCGGTCATTGGCATTACTTGCCCCAAGTTGAAGGGCCGTATTCACATCCGCGAGGGCAAGATTGCCTACATCCAGACCCACCCCGGCCCCCACCTGGGCGAATACCTGGTGCGCTTCGACTATCTAACCCTGGAACAGGTGCAAGAACTGGTCAAATACCAGCAGCAGGAGAACCCCGGCACCCCTTTGGGGCTTTTGGCCCTGCAACAAAAAGTGGTCACCCAGGACGAGCTCAACGATGTACTACACGCACAAATCCTCGAGGCCCTGGCCACCATTCTGGCCCAGCAGGAAGGCGAGCTGATAGCCGAGACCCCACCCGTGGACGCCTCGCAGGTGCTGCTGCCCGGCGTCACCGACACCAGCACCATCTTGATGGAAGCCCTGCGCCGCCTGGACGAGTGGATGCGGGGCAGGGTGGAGCCCGAAACCGTGCTGCAACTTGCCGGCGACCCCACCCGTTACGCCCTTTCGCCCGACGCCTGGACGGTGCTCGAGGCCATTGATGGCCTCAAGCGGGCCCGCTCGGTGGCGCTGGAGTGCGACCTGCCCGAGGAGCAGGTCTACCATCTGCTCTACGAACTCAAAAGCCGGGGGATTCTGATGGAAGCCGACGTGCGCCCCCACGACCCGCTGCTGATGGTTTTGAGCGACTCCAACCTGATCCGCCGGCTCCTGCTGGTAACCCTCGAGCGCCACCGCTACCGGGTCATGTTGCCCCCCGACCTCGAAAGCGCCAAACGCATTCTGGAGCACCACCGGCTCCACGGGGTGCTGCTCGAGGGCGCCGACCTACCCGACAAGGTACGCCAACTGCGGGCCTTACCGGGGGGGCGCTTTTTGCCCATCTGGCTGATTGCCGAGCAGCCCCCCCGGGGGTTTTGGGTCAGGAACGCTCGAGTCACCCACATCCCCAAGCCCTTTGGCGAAGAAGATTTGCTTTCGGCCCTCTCCGTGGTCAAGCGTCCAATCTAATCTGTCGCCCTTTTGATACATCATTGCTGGATAGCCCCAGAGGAACGCAATCCAGAGCGGATCCGCAAAGCTGGCTCACCGATAAGGTGTGTTCAGGGCCGATTCCCCAGTTTGATACGATCCAAAGGCCACTTCACTTATCAGGATGCCGAATGTCCTGGGGGGTTAAGCGGTAGAATTTACGTGTGGAACGGGAAGAATCCGCACTAAACCACTCGGGATTCGACTTGCATTTCTTTTGTTTTGATGACATACTCTTATTGATAATGATTACTAGTTGCAATAAAACCTCACGATACCAAAGGAACCCCTTATGAGCGCTATCGCGAGCTTCTACCTCCCGACCGCAAAATCCCTGGCTATTGTTCTGGCACCATGAAGTCAAGCGGGGCTTTCTGCTCTCTGGCCTGACCCTGCTGGGGGTGGTGGGGGGCTTTGTGGCAGGGGCCTACGAACAGGTCTGGCTGCAAAATAGCCTCTGGACGTTGGCTTTTCTGGCCGGGGGGGTTCCCTCGGCCATCAAAGCAATGCGTAGCCTGTTCCAGGAGCGCAAGCTGGATGTAGACCTGCTGATGGTGGTGGCCGCATTGGGGGCCGCCTCGGTGGGACAGGCCGGCGACGGGGCCATCCTGCTTTTTTTGTTCAGCCTCTCCAACACCCTGCAAAGCTGGGCCATGAACCGCACCCGGCGGGCCATCGAGGCCCTCATGACCCTGCACCCCGAAGGGGCCAATGTGCTGCTGCCGGATGGAAGTGAGCAGTGGAAGCCGCTGGAAGCCTTGCGCCCCGGCGACCTGCTGGTGGTGCGCCCTGGCGAGCGCTTCGCTGCCGACGGCACTGTGTTGGAAGGCTACAGCGATGTGGACGAAAGCGCCCTCACCGGCGAGAGTGTACCGGTGGACAAAAAGCCTGGCGACCCCGTCAAGAGCGGCACCCTTAATGGGCACGGGGTGGTGCGGGTACGGGTGGAGCGGCCTGCCAGCGAAAGCACCCTGGCCAAGCTCATCAAACTGGTGGAAAGCGCCCAGGCCAGCAAGAGCCGCACCGAGCGGTTTGCCGAGCGCTTCGAGGGGCCCTACACCATTGCGGTGCTGCTTTCGGCCCCGGTGGTATTTGCCGTAGCCCACTTTGTGTTTGGCCTCGAGGCCGCCCAGGCCTGGTACCGGGCCATGACCTTTTTGGTGGTGGCCAGCCCCTGCGCGGTGGTGATCGCTACCCCGGCAGCGGTGCTTTCGGCCATGGCAGCAGGGGCCAGGGCCGGGGCCCTGTTCAAGAGCGGAGCCGCGCTGGAATCGCTGGCCCGGGCCAATATCTTTGTGTTCGACAAGACCGGCACCCTCACCGAGGGGCGCATGAAGCTGGTGGAGGTGAGGTGCCCTACAAGGCTCCGAAGCCGAGGCCAGAGCCCTGGCCGCGGGCATCGAGCGCTACAGCGAACACCCCATTGCCCAGGCCATTGTCCAGGGCTGGGAGGGCCCCACCCCCGAGGTAAGTGAAATTCGGGCCGTGCGGGGCCACGGGGTGCTGGGTGTTCTGGCCGACGGTTCACAGGTCTGGGTGGGCAACCGGCGCTTGCTGGAAAGCCTGGGCATTGCGCTTTCGCCCAGCGTTGAAGCCCAGATGCAAGCCCTGGAGGATCGGGGGCTGACCACCGCCGTACTGGGCACCAACCACCACCCCCTCGCCCTGCTGGGCGTGGCCGATACCCCCCGCCCCGAAGCCGCCCAGGCCATCGCCCGGCTCAGGCAGCAAGGGGCGCGGGTGGTCATGCTCACCGGCGACCGCAAAGCTGTGGCCCACCACATCGCAGCCCAGGTCGGCATTAGCGAGGTCTATGCCGAACTGCTGCCGGAAGATAAACTGGCGCGCATCCAGCAACTAGAGCAGGAGGGCACGGTGGTGATGGTGGGCGATGGTCTCAACGATGCCCCGGCCCTGAACGCCGCAGCGGTGGGGGTCTCGATGGCCGCTGGTTCCGACGTCTCGCTCGAGAGCGCCGACCTGGTGCTCATGAAAAACGACCTGAACCGCCTGGTAGGGGCCCAACAGCTGGCCCGCGCCACCGCCCGCACCGTCTATTTCAACCTGAGCTTTGCCCTGGGGGTGATTGTGGTGGTGGGCGCTTTTGCCCTGGCCGGAAAAGTACCCCTCCCGATGGGCGTTGTGGCCCACGAAGGCGGCACGGTTTTTGTGGTGCTGGTGGGGCTGCGCCTGCTGAGCCCACCGGGTTCGCTAGGGCTTCCGCCAGCGCTCAGGCCTTGCCCAATACCCTCCCCCACCCTCCCGGTGCAGAAGAAAGTGGGCTTGGAACCTTTTACGGCAACAGTGAAAATGTGTCGTAGCCTTGGCAAGGCTATGGTAAATACGAAAACCCGTGGCGTTTAACCACGGGTTTCACTTCTCTGGTGGAGCTGAGGGGATTCGAACCCCTGACCTTCTGAATGCCATTCAGACGCGCTCCCAACTGCGCCACAGCCCCGCAAACAGCAAGGGAAAGTATAGGGGGCAAGGCCCATCTCGTCAAGCCTCATCAGCAGGACGCTCGTAGGGCACATCCAAACCCTCGTACACCTCGTCCAGACACAGGCTCATCTCCGGGCAGGGAATAGGAAGGCTACCCTCCCTCACCACGTCCAGGTACAGCCAGTTCTGGCCCTCGCGGTAGTAGGCCTCGACCCGCCGTGAGAGGGAATCCACCAGCACATACGCCCGCAAGCTGGGAATCTGGCGGTATTTGGCGAGCTTCTCCCGCCGGTCGGTAGCTTCGGTAGAGGGCGAGAGCACCTCCACCAATAGGCAGGGCCGCTCCTTGTAGTATTCGGCCTTGTCCGTCTCGCACACCACCATTACATCGGGGTAGTAGCTGGTAAAGGCATCTACCCGCAGCTTCATGTCGCTGCTGAACACCCTACACCCGCTACCTCGAGCTTTGTTCCACAACAGGCCTGAAACATTCGTAACCAACAGATTGTGGTTGCTGCTAGCCCCCGCCATGGCATAGAGCACCCCATCCACCAGCTCGTGTCGCGCCTGGGCCTTTTCCTCCAGGGCCAGGTACGCCTCAAAGCTAATGCGTTGCAAATCTCTCAGTGAACCCACCACTTCAGTCTAGCAAACTGTTCTTCCACTGGGGGCTCGTACACTGGGGGCTCGTAGGGCACATCCAAACCTTCGTATACCTCGTCCAGACACAGCTCATCTCCGGGCAGGGAATGGGAACACTATCCTCCCTCACCACGTCCGGGTACAACCACGATCCCTTCAGGATTGCTTCGTCGGTCGTATGGCCTCCTACGCAATAAGGACAGTTTTGGGGTGTTTTATTGTCTAGAACAAAAAAACACGAGTATCGGGCGGGGTTGCCGTGCACGTAACGCTTTGGGGGTTGGGTTGGGTCAAATTCCACACGCTTAACAAAACCGGGGGCTATACTGCTACTTGGAGTTCGGGAATCGGCCCGCTCCCTCGAGGCCCCAAGTCATCTGCACTACGCCATACCGCACCCATACCCATATCCCGGTGCGGAACCTTAGGAGAAGTACCATGAAGAAGTCCGGTTTTACCCTGATTGAGCTGCTGATCGTCATCGCCATCATTGGCATCCTGGCCGCCGTGCTGATCCCTAACCTGCTCCGTGCCCGTGCCGTTGCCAACGACCGCGCTGCACAAGCCTTTGCCCAGAACGTTTACAAGACTGCCCAAGCCTATTTGGCTGAGAACGTAAACGTAACCACCGTGCCCACCACTTGCTCGGGAACCGCCGGTTACACTGCTGGCAGCTACAGCGTGCCCGCTCCTGGTTCCTTCATCACGGGTTGCACGGTTCCCGCTAGCGGTGCAACTGTCACTGTCACCTACACTGGCGGCACTCAAACCTCCGTGACCGTGGGTAACTAGCTGGAAGCCTAGACAATGCCCTGCCCTCTGGCAGGGCATTTTTCCCAAAAAGATCATGAGGTCTCAAAGAGGCTTTACCCTCATCGAGTTGCTGATCGTCATCGCCATCATTGGTATCCTGGCGGCTGTACTAATACCTAATCTCATTAATGCCCGCAAAGTAGCAATTGATCGAGCTGCCCTAGCCTATGCTTCGAATGTGTACAGATCCGCTCAGGCATACATTGGCGAAAACCCGTCGGCACTCATACCTAGCGGCACTTGTACTGCTGGTGCTAACTTTGGTGGCTATGTTGTACCTGCGCCCACCAGTGCTCTAGTCGTAACAAGTTGCACTTATACAAACCAAGCGACCCAGGTTTCAGTGATTTACTCAGGAGGCGTTCAGCCTGGGGTCACAATCGGCTTCTAGATCCGCTTCCGACCACTACAATCAGGGATATGCGGCCCTCTACTGAGAAGCAGCCAGCATATCCCTGGCTTCTTTTTTTCTTTGTTCTTGCGTACCCTCTTTTGTTTTTTCCTGGCACCCTTTTGGGTAGACCGGCAGTTATTACGCCTCTCGATAACATAATGGCTTCCGAGCAGTTTTTGTATCTACCCAAGTTATTGTTTTTGCTAGCTGTAGGTACCTTGGGGCTAATAGAAGTTAGAAAACAGATTACAATATCGGTTTTCTTGCTTATGCTACTTGCACATATAATACTAGTAGTTCTAAGTACTTTTAATGCCCACGACGAACTCACCTATAATCTCCTAGGGCCAAGTCAGCGATTCGATGGAATTTTGTATCACTTAGGACTATCTGCCATTGGCACTATAGCGTATCTGAATCTGAGAAATGCACCTCAACATTTTCACAAGATTGCTGTTGCTCTGGTATCGGGATGCTTTGTTCAGAGCTTGGTTGTAATTTTGCAAAGACTCAACCTTGACCCAGTAACACCGCTCCGGCTCTGGCAAGAATCTAACGTACCTCTCGGCACACTAGGACATCCAGGCATGGTAGCTGCACTGTTGCTACCGGGGACTCTAGTCGCACTTTGGCTGGCTATTGAAGAAAAACAGCCTCGCTACCGTCTTCTTTGGATAAGCGCCGCGCTGCTTTCAGCATATGGGCTGGGAATTACAAGCAATAGTGCAGCGTTTTATAGTTTAGTTGTGACACTAATTGCCATGAATTTTGTGAACAGGAATTGGCTTCTGATCTTCTTAAGCTGCTTATTGGTAGCTGCCGTTCTAATTCCTAGGGCAGTTCTGACCAGCCCCAGAAACTTTGAAAATAGTCAGAGTTACCTAGACACAAGCACTCTGGAAACTCGCTTCGTCATTTGGGAAATCGCCCTGAAAGCCATTCGAGAAACACCTCTCCAACCAATGTTGGGGGGCGGGCCGGATGCGCTTAAGTTAGCCCAATTGCGCAATCCTCCCTTCGATTTGCTTGCAAAACAATATGCTCTAGAGTTTCACTGGCCTAAGGACGCTACAGTTAAAGATGTCCATATCAAGAAATTTCCCGAGGAAAACATCAAGATCAGAGACCAATGGATCGCCTTCGAATTTGAACTATTCGATGGGCAAAAAAATGTAACCAAGGAGCACGGTTTTGCCATAGATAGAGCGCACAATTACGTTCTGGATCGCTGGCTGGCTTTCGGGTTAATTAGCGTTTTTGTATGGCTGATTTTGTGGCTGTATCCTGTGTATCTGACCCTGCGTCAGGGACACCGGTTGGGTTGGGTGCTCTTTGCACTTATGATCTACTATTTTGCGTGGTTTCCGGTGATGCAAGTGGAACCCATTCACCTGATTCTACTAGCCGCAGCATGGGCACTACCTCATACTTCAAGGCCAAAAAATGAAATCGCTGTTTAAGCTTTTCTCGTTGGGGATTCTTGGCCTACTCTTTTGGCTCTGGCAGCAGACCGCATCCCACCATGATCAGCCACCGTTATGGTTGATTGGTCTTGGAGTTGGTAGCTTAGTTCTGTTGACTTTCAAAACCCCGGCTTTTGTTTGGCTCTGGTGGGCAATGGGTCTGGTGACAGTGTTTTGGAGCTATACACCCAGCAATACTTTGCTGGTGGGATTGTGGGAGCTTGCCTACTTGGCCGCTTTTACCGCCGGAGGCCATCTGATAGGTTTTGTAGGGTTAAATGTTTTTTTGTTGGGCTATGGACTACTAACTACCCTCGCACTGGCCTGGTCTGGACTGGTGATGTACTTTTCAGGCTCGGCGCACTATGTGGCCGGAGCCCAGGCCCTGGTACTCGTTCCACTGGCTATGGTGTGGATGTTTCGCTCGAGATGGCCCCTTCTGGGTGGCCTCCTGCTAACGGGCGCCCTGTACCTGGCCCTGATGTCGGGGTCTCGAGCCGTCTATCTGCCCCTCTTACTCATTCTTGTTCTACTTCTATACCGGCTATGGCGAGAGCAAATTAGCGCTCCACGTATTTTGGCAGGGCTGGGCACTGTGGGCCTGGTTATATTTGCTATAGATACTGCTCTCCCATTTCACCCCATTCAAACTGCCCTGGGCACCCGTGCATCTATAGAACAACAGCTTAGCGATGCCACCACCGAGGGCAGCTTCGGCAGCCGACTTCAGATGTGGCAACAAACCCTGAACATTGCTCTGCAGGAGCCCCTGGGCACCGGCAATGGCAGTTTTCGGGATGTTCTGGCAGCCTATCAGCAATACCCGGGGGTACTCTTCAGCAGCGCCCACAACTACTACCTCGAGACCGCCGCCACTGGAGGCTGGCTGCGGCTGCTACTGCTGCTGGGAATACTGGGCTGGATACTCTGGCGTGGCTGGAATTCACCAGCCTGGCCCTGGGCGTTGGGGGCTGCGGGGCTATGGGCCACCCTGGCTTTTGACATCACCGGCATGTACCCAGCAGTGATGATGCTGGCCTTTGCCAGCCTGGGGGCCGTCTACGGGCAAATCCAGAGGCCAGGTGAGCAGACCGCCTGATCGGCCCAGATCAAATTTGGGCTTGGCTGTTCCGCTCGCTGGAATTGGATTGGCAGTTGGGCTCTTGGCCTGGTGGTACTGGCCCTGCACCCACAACTGCGCCAACACAAGGCATTTAGGTTATCGCCCCGAAGTATTGGCCGAGGCCGCCAAACTTTCCGGATCTGAGCGAGCGAGCGCTGTTGGAAAGAGCAGCCCAGCTTAACCCCAAAAGCCTGTGGGTTTACCGGGCCAAGCTGCAATACGCCCAGACGCCGGAAGAACAGCTTGCTACGCTATCTCAAATTAATCGCACTTTCCCCTTGGCCAGCCCTAGCTTCTATTGGCAACAAGCCCAGTTGGCGCTTCAGCTAGGGCGTAAAGAAGAGGCAATAGCCGCCCTCGAGGCTGGCTTGAAACACTTTCCCCCCGGTTTCCGGCCTGCAGGGGTGCCGTTGGGTCAGGGAATTCAGAAGACCTACCGGGATTGGAGCGTAGAGGCCCCTGCTCTGCTGAGGCAGCTTCAAAGCGAACGATAGGCAGCAAAGTTTCTTGTTGGCCTCTTCAGTAGGCCCCTTTACTCCAGACCACCGCCCATACCGTGCGGGCCAGCAAGTAGAAATCCAGCCAGGGCGACCAGTTACGCACGTAGTAGGTATCCAGCGCTACCCGCTGGGCATAGGTGGTGTCGTTGCGGCCCGAGACCTGCCACAGGCCGGTCATGCCGGGCAACACCTGGGTATAAAGCGAAAAACGGTCGCCGTAGCGCTCAACCTCGGCCTGCACGATGGGGCGTGGCCCCACCAGGCTCATCTCCCCCATTAGCACATTCCAGAGCTGTGGCAGCTCGTCCAGGCTGGTGCGGCGCAGCCAGGCCCCCACGCGGGTGATGCGGGGGTCGCGCCGCAGCTTGTGGTCGCGCTCCCACTCGGCCTTGAGGAGAGGGTCTTGCTCGAGGGCTTTTTGCAAAACCTCGTCGGCGTTATGTACCATGGTGCGAAACTTAAGCGCCTTGAAAGGCCTTCCGTCCTTGCCGATGCGTGGGTGAGCAAACAGCACCGGGCCACGTGAATCCAGGCGAATCAGGAGCGCCAGCAGGGCCAGCAGGGGCAGCAACAGCAGGCCCCCAAGCCCCACCCCCAGTAAATCGAGCCCTCGCTTGAGCCAGCGAGCCGAGGGTTGTAGCAGGTTGTGGCGCAAATCCAGGCCCAGGATGCCCCCCATATCGGTAGCCGATACCCATAAGCTGGCCATGCCAAACAGATTGGGAATCAGGGTTAGCCTGGGGAAGGCACTGCCATAGCGCTCGATAACCTCCAGGAGCCGCGCCCTCGAGGCACCGGGAATCGCCAGCACGGCATGGCGGATACCCCACTCCTGTGCTATTTTGGGGGCCAGTTCCAGTCCGCCCATCACCGGCAACCCCGCGAACTCGCCGCGCTTGGCCGGATCGTCGTCAAGAAACGCCACTGGCTTCAAGCCCAGTCCGGGCTGCTGCCGCAAGGCTTGCACCACCGCCTCGCCGGTCTTGCCTGCCCCCAACACCACCACCGGATAGCCCCACCAGGGCTGTGCGGAAAACCAGTGCCGCAGGAGGGCCCGGACGAGCGGAACCCCCACCAGGCTGAGCGCCCAGGCCACCAGAAAAATGGCCCGCGAATAGGTTTCGGCTTCCTTGAATAAGAAAGTGGTAGAGCCCAGCAGCAAATAGACCACCGTGGTAGCGGTAAAAACCCGGCGAATTTCCTCGGGAATGCTTAGCCCCACACCCGGATAGAGCCCCAGTAAGGCATAGACCGCCCCAAACAGGAACAAGGCTGGCCAAAGCTGCCAGTAGGTCTGGAACTCGTACACTCCACCCAGCTCGTAGCGCACCCAGACCGTTCCGGCCATCAGGGCCGCCAGGGTAAGAGCATCGCCCACTGCAAGCGTGGCAATGGTGAGCCAAGGTTTGCTGGCAACCACAGCGTTCGACCTGGCCATAGGATAGGGCAAAACCCTGGGAATACGAGACTGCATCTCCTTTAGCCTAGCGCCTGTTGCCAATTTTCTTGGGGCAAATGCCGCAGGTTCAGGAACTGGCATCCCAGAAGCGCCGGTGCAGGCTCAGGTGACGCTTAAGCGGCAATGGAAGCAAGCCATGGCGGCGGCCCATCTGATAACCCAGGAACTTGAGGGCGGCCTCGAGCCAGCCATACACAATCCAGCCCCAGGCACCATTTTGGGCCAGATGTGTGGTCATGTGCCGCACAAATCGAAGCCCTTCTCCACTGGTCTTGGCCCCCGCCAGCATCTCCCCTGCCTGACTTACAAACACCCCCACATCGAATAGTCGGCGAAACTGCTGAGAGAGGCTATAGTTATGCGAATGCCATACCCTGGCCTCGGCACTATAGGCCACCGAATGCCCTGCTCGGAGCAACTGGGCACACAAATACACATCCTCGTCCACAATCACCCAATCGGGGTAGCCCCCCATCGCCCAGAACACCTCGGCCCGCACCGCCGAGGCTACGTCGGAGTAAAAAAAAGTTTTGAAACCTTTCTGGGGGAGTTGGTCTAGAGTTTGCAGGTGGCTTTGAGCCGGATAGTTGAACTGTCGTCCAAAGGCTTCGGGGGGGTTGGCATCAGGATAGGGGATTTGACGGGCATAGGCTGCCACGGCTCTACCCTGCTCGATGGGTTCAATCAGCTTTTGCAGAAAGAATTCGTCTACAGGCAGGGCATCCTGGGTCATGAAAACCAGGGTTTCACCCTTCGCCAGCCGTGCTGCACGGTTGCGCGTTTCTCCATGATTGAATTCTGACTGGGGAATTACCTCAACCCGGCAGCCCATCTCTTTGGCAATTGCGGCCGTTTGGTCGGGAGAGGAAGAGTCTATGATGATGATCTCGAGGGGTTTGCGGGTTTGTCGCCAGAGGACCTCTGCGAGTGGACGAACATAGTATTCAGCTTTCCATGTAGGAATAATCACGGAAACCTTCATCTAAAGCCTACTCCCTACCCCACATCTGACGTTTGATTGCGTTGACCCACTCCAGGGGCATGATGCTTGAAATCGCGCCACGAACAAGTCCTTTATAGCTTTCAATAACCCTGGGATCAAAGTTTCTTAACCGTACTGAGAGCGCTGAACGCATTTGCGCATTTCTTTTCCGAACAGATAGTCCCTTTGGATTTAGGTCGCATCGCATAAGGATGTCACCAATCATGGCAATTTCAAAATGCTTTGCAATACGAAAAAATAGCTCATAGTCTTCTGAGGCCGGATATTCTTCGCTGTAAAACCCAACTGTGCGGATTGCTTCCGAGGTATACATCACCGAGGAGTGAACAAAAGGATTTTGTAAGTGCATGAATTTGCGCAAAAGCGCCGGATTCGCTGGAGGCCGCCAAATATAAAGTAGTCGCCCCTCTAGGTCTACAAATTCAGCATGTGTTCCTACAAGGCCCAATTTGGGGTTTGATTCAAAAAGTGCAAGTTGTTTGGTAAAACGGCCCGGGCAACGGTATGTCTCCCGCGTCAAGACGGGCAATGTAGGGGTATTCCTCCTGGAGGATTCGCCTCAGACCCGCATTCAAAGCCCCAACAATACCCAGGTTGTATGGTGTTCTCAGCAAATAAATGTTAGGCGACTATCGGATTTTGGTAGTTGTATAGGAATATCACTTCCGTCATCAACGACCCATATATCCAGTGCACTCAGCTTGATTTATCAAAGCATCCAGTGTTATTTCAAGACCTTTTGAGTCGTTGTACACAGGAATAAGAACTGCCAGCTTTTTCATGGAATTAGTTTGAAGACAGGGTTCTTAATCGCAGGTAAACCCAATGCTGTAGTTGAATGGCGGCCCAAACTCCTTGAAACAACAATAGCCTTAGCTTTGCCAAATAAGAACTGAGGATTTTCTCTAAGTGACAGTTTAGCCAGCGTACGGTGTGCTCTACACCATAAAACAAACTGCTCAAAACCGGAAAATTGCTTTAGGTTCTTAAGTTCCGAACGCACCTCATCCATCAACATTTTTGGAGATGGCGGTGTAGCTAAACGAACCATATCTACACGGTAAGCTGCCACTGGATAATCCACGAAACCCAAGGCGTTACGAGCCAACAAACGAATGTAATAGTCTCTATCCTCGAAAGAGACAGTTTCATCATACAGACCCAATCCTTTCTTTGAATCAAAACAATCTCGTCGCAAAAGTAAAGTTGGGCCTGGAGACCACCATCTTATTAGTAGTTCACGCTTTAAAGTATCGGTATTGCCAAAAATTCCTCTCCTTCTACCCTTAAATACAAGTGTGCCATCCTCATGTATCAAGTTACCGGAGGGGTCAATGATCCATGCATTGCCAATTATTCCAAACCAGTTGGGGTGTTCCTGCATAGATTCAATTCGTGCGGAGATGCCTCCAGGCAGCAGGTAATCATCACTGGCTACCAAAGTCACAAACTCACCCTTGGCTTTGGCTACCAAGCGGTTGAGGGTTTTTGTGAGACCCTGATTTTCTTGCTTTGTAAGTTCAAATCGTACAAAGGCATTTGGATGCTCAGTACGCCACTCTTGGATTACTTCGAAGGAGTTATCTGTCGAACCATCATCCGTAACTAGAACCTCGAGGTTGGACCAACCCTCTGTCAGCAGACTATCCAGACATTGGCGCACGTAGCGAGCGTGATTGTAGACTGGGATTAGCACACTCACCAGTGATTCGTTCATAGCTCTACACCCTTCACTCTGGACTGGAGTACATGCTTGGCCAGCAAGAACCCGCACGCCAACACCCATAATAAAGCAATAATCAGAGCCAAAGGCGCAGAAATAACCTTGATCAGCACAGCTATCCCCAGGCATAACAGCAGCAAACCCACATTTGACAAAGACGGTATCCAAATCCTCTTAAGACTCAAGGTTACGGTCAGAACCAGTAAATAGCCAGCATAGGCCGCCATCCAGCCAATACCTAAGCCCTGCAAACCAAATTGTTGCATTCCCCATAAGCTAAAGCCCAGCAGCATACCGCCACCCAAGGTTTCCGTTAGAAGGTAGGTGCGACTTGGCAAGACCGTCAATACCGCAAAGCCCAGCGTCCAGCTCACAAAACGTAGCAAATCCCCTACCAGTTGCCACTGCAATACACCGACAGTTGGTTTGAACTCCGATGAAAACAAAAGCGTGACAGCCACAGGAGCTAATACCAGCGAAAGTACAACCAGCGGGCTACCGAGCAGCAGCAGAAATTTCTGCTGAACGTCTATGGCTTTTTGGAAGGCTTGAGGTTGGTCTTTTAATGCCGACAAACGAGGATAAAAATCCTGACCCAGAGCACTCAGCAAAAAACCAATATATGCTGTTGAATAGAGTACCGCCGCTCTGTAATATCCTACGTTCTCCTGTCCAAGCTGATATAGCACCAGAAATGGCATGGCAAGCTGTACAGCACTACCGACGAGCTGGCTTCCGGTGTAGGGCAAACCAAAACGCAGCAGCAGTACCCTAGCTTCCTTTACCTTTGCGGCATTGGACGGTACTCTCGGTAAGTTCAGTTCCCCAACAAAGTAGGTTGATAGCACTATTTGGGCCACTGGCATACCTAATACCAGCCAAGGTACTGCCGCTTCACGCCAAAACCAGACCAGTACAACTCCCCAAACCGCCCCAAACACACTGGAAATTGCCGTCACTTGGGCCAGTATTCTCACCCGATGATGCGCATTGATAATACCGATTTGCACCCCAGCTGCTAAACTCAATAGCATCGCCAACACAACCAGTACCACCACCCAAAACGGGCTGTCCGCTAGCATATGGTCGGCAATAGGTTGGCTAAAAATAAGCATCATCAGGGCCACGGAGCCTGAAAAATATAGGTAGATTTGCCAGGCAGCCTTTTGCAAGGCGGCTATGGCTGTCAGGTCATCTTTGCTAGCATAAAGTGCACCAAAGCGCACCAAGCCCGATGAAAGACCCACGCCAGCCGTCAAGGCTGCCAAGCCCAATAAACCTTGCAACAATCCAAGCAGCCCTACCCCTTCCGGCCCCACCAAAACCGCATAAGCCTTGTTCGAGACAAAACCTGCCAGCAGGCTTACGAACGAGCCGCTACCCAGAACTAGAGTGGCCTTCAGTATCGAGCCCATGCAAAGGACTGGACAGCTTCCACCACACGACCTGCCTGCTCCATACTCAGGTGCGGACCAATCGGTAAGGAAAGCACCTCCCGATGAATGGCTTCGGAGAGGGGGAGGCTTCCTTCTGGCAGCTGCATCTCAACATAGGCTCGCTGAAGGTGAGGGGGGATGGGATAGTGAATAAGGGTACTGATACCTCTATCTTCAAGGTGCCTTTGCAAGCGATCCCGCTCTGGGGAGCGAACCACAAACAAATGCCAAACAGGCTCGGCCCAGTCGGGCACATAGGGCAACATCAGACCGGTATCAGCCAGCTCTCTGAGGTAGAAAGCAGCGATCTTTTGGCGACGTGCATTCCATTCGTCAAGGTGAACCAGTTTGACCCCAAGTGCTGCGGCCTGAAGTGGGTCAAGGCGGCTGTTGTAGCCCGTTATCTCGTTGACATATTTGACCTTGGAGCCATAGTTGCGCAGCATTCGGACTATTTCGGCAACCTCGCGGTTATTGGTAGTAACAGCCCCTGCATCTCCCATCGCGCCCAGGTTTTTGCCGGGGTAGAAACTCCAAGCCACTGCATCGCCGTGTGCCCCAATTCTTTGTCCTTTGTAACGTGCCCCATGCGCCTGCGCCGCATCTTCAAGCACCCGCAAGTTATATCGCTGGGCAATAGACAGAATCGGATCGAGATCAGCTGGCTGGCCATACAGGTGAACAGGAATAATGGCCCTTGTGCGGGGTGTTATAGCAGCCTCTACAAGCTCGGGATTCAGGTTGTAGGTGCGTTCCTCCGGCTCGACAGGCACTGGTTTTGCGCCCGTGTAAGACACCGCCAGCCAGGTAGCAATATAGGTGTTGCTGGGCACAATTACCTCATCGCCAGGGCCTATGCCAAAAGCTCTCAACACCAGATGCAAGGCATCAAGTCCGTTCCCGACACCCACACAAAACTCCGCTCCACAATACTCGGCAAAGGCTGCCTCGAAGGCTTCTACATCCGAACCACCGATGTACCAGCCACTATCCAACGAGCGCAGAACAGCACTGTCAATCTCCGTCTTGAGTTCGTGGTAAGCGGCTTTGAGATCCAGAAAAGGCACTCTATCCATTGCGAACCATCTTTACAAATTCAGCATAGTCTCGGATGTAGTCAGCCTCATCGAAGTAATTTGATGCGAGAACCAAGCAGACCGAGGCCGAGGAAAAGTTATCCATTTCACGCCAAATCATTCGAGGCACATACAAGCCAAAATAAGAACGGTTCAAATGAAAGCGATGCCGCACATAGCCATCATCAAGGATAATGTCAAAACTTCCAGAAGCTGCGATAATGAGTTGTTCTAGTTCGTGGTGCGCATGACCCCCCCGTACTTCACCACCAGGCACATCGTAAAGGTAATAAACACGCTTGATTTCAAAGGGAACGTGGCGATTTTCCTCGACAAAGGTCAGGTTTCCCCTGGGATCACTAATCTTGGGAAGGGTTATAATTCGCACTTGGTCAAGTGGCATGTTTCTCCTTTAGGCCCACACTAGCTCTACAGCCAATCCATCTGAAGCCACATACACTGCACTCATCGAGGTCTCTGCTAGTTTAGAACCAGGCATATGACTTGAAGAACCTACTACCCAAGCCTGCTTGACTCCACGGCCCTCAAAGCGGGCCACTTGATATTCAGGAAAATAAAAAGCTCGCACCTTCCTAATAATCACTTCACTGGTCATATCAAGAGAAATTATCGAATCTCTAGTAAGGTCAAGCGATTTGCGATTATAGAGGCTTGCTTGACTGTGATTTTGAGGTATACCCCTGATGGGCTTGGAAATTAGGAGTTCTAGGTATTGCTGATAGAGCTCAAAGGCGTGATCCATATAGAGTTGATATAACTGGCGGGCCGTTATAGAAATACCTATCGGAAAGGCAATTTGACCAACAATATCACCATCATCAACACCGGCGCTTAATGTATGCAAAGTGACGCCAGATTCTCTTTCACCATTCAAAATCGGCCAGATTGACGTATAAACACCACGATACTTCGGCAACTTCGAAAAATGAATGTTATATAGACGCTGCGAAATAAAACGGTCAATCCGAATGATCTTGTTATACTCCAAAGAAATGAGCACCAACTCTGGCTCAGAAGCATATTCATAAATATCCTTTGTTATCGCGACCCCCGAAGCTTTAGCAACCCCTAAAAGTGATGGATACCAAGTTTCATAGCCTTTATCATCATTATTTGGACAAGCCACAAGTGAACAATTCAAATTATGAGTTTTCAAAAACGACAGGGTATAGCGCAAAGCGTTTGCAGCTATCTGACCTTTTCCACACAACAGTAATATCTTTGGTAAGAGACTAGACATAGCTTGCTCATATTATGAAAGGTTTTGCTTCATCAGTTCGGTCAAAACCAACGCATAAGACGAAAACCGCCTTCCAGAACCCGTTGAGTTTATCTGTTCGCCAACCCAAATCAACTCCAACCCACAACAAACTCCCAATCTGCACCCAGAAGACGACCCCCTCCTCGCCTATAGAGGCGTTGATCGGCTTCAGCCTTCTGGGTTATCCCGGCGCCACAGCGCAGAAGTAAACTCGAGAAAATCGCCCAAGCGTTCCTCCAGGATGGTCTTCAAAATCGGCAGGGATAGTGCCTGATAGTCGTGAACAGCTACATTGCAGAAGCCAACCATACGCTGCATTCGACGCGCCAGATCGGCTGAAATAAAGCCTGCTTCCTGCAATAGGCGAAAAGCATCACGCGAGCTTTGCGGCAGACCCAGATGATGCAAGCGCACCATATACATGGCCAGGTCAATAGACGCCTCACAAGCCCGTAAAAGGTTCAGGATAATGGCATCCTGGCGGGTGAAATTCACAAATAGCTCGTCTTCGTGACCTCGATACGCTTCAAACAGCGCTCGATGGTAGCCGCCTTACCCAAAAGCACTTCATCCATAAATCCGCCCCCTGCGGCGGATCTCTTCCAGGATGGGCCGCCGTTCGTCTTGCAGGTAGCAGTACTCCTTTAGCACTCGAATCTCGAACAAATCGCAGCGCAGGCGGTTTGCACAAAACACACGTCGGTCCTGTGTCACGATGCTTACTTGCAAGGTGGGAGGTACGGCATTCAGGTCTAGCAGGTCTAACTCGCTGGGCGGGCCGTTCTGGGGGTACTGTTCCTGCAGGGAGACCAGCTCTTCGGACAGCATGAATAGTGTCCAGGGGTCATAAGGAGCAAGGCCCAAAACGGCTATGTCCAGGTCGCTGCCCGGGTGGGCCTGGCCTGTGGCCTGGGAGCCATACACGTAGATGGCCAGGGGTGAAAGCCGCGCTCGAATGTGTGCGAGGATGACCTCGAGGGTTTCTCGAGCTACTGCTGCCATAGGGCCATTGTACGCTCACGCTCCGTGGTAACCTCCAGCTCAGCGCCGCAGTGACCGGGGCTTGGCGGTCCCCTCAAACCACCGTATAAGCACCACCCCCGCCACAAACCCCCCGATATGCGCCCAGAAGGCTATGCCTTCCTCTCCCATGAAGTCCCCTACAAACTGAATCAGGAGCCAGTAGCCCAGGTAGAGAACCGCCGGGATGGGAACGGGAATCCAGCCCACCAGCGACAGAATAAGCGCCCTGGGATAAAGCACAATGTACGCCCCGAGCAAGGCCGAGATGGCGCCCGAGGCGCCGATCATGGGTATTTCGCTGGAAAAGCCCCCCATCAGACCCTGCATAAAAGCCGCCAGCACACCCCCCAGCAGGTAGAACTGCAAAAAGCGCCAGTGTCCCAGGCGGTCTTCGATGTTGTCGCCGAAGACCCACAAAAACCACAGATTACCCAAAATATGCAGGATACTCCCATGCAGGAACATGCTGCTGAAAAGCGTGAACCACTCGCTCAAAGGGTCGGCCACAAACCGCGCAGGCACGAAACCGTATGCTTGGATCACTGCAGCGGGATCGGTGAGGAAAAACGCATACACAAAGCCCAGCAGGTTCAGGACAATCAGCAGGTAAACCACATAAGGGCGCCGATGAGCCCTGTTAATGTCGTGCAGCGGAAACATGTCAACAGCCTACCTTATCCCCCGGGCAGGAAGTCGGCATTGTGCTTGACAAACATAGCGGGTTCAGAAGTTAAAAGCCAGGCCAACACGGCCCTTCCAGACCAGACGGGGGTCGTTGACCCACTGGTGGACGTTGAGGTTGAGGGGGGGCCCCAGGGTATCACCGGGGTTATAGCGGGTAGAGCCCACCTGGATGGTACTCTCCAGGAAGTAGTCCACCCCCAGATCCAGCAGCAGGCTGAACTGGCTGTCCAGGAAGTAGCCTGCCCGCACCCCACCGCCAAAGCCGAACTGGTTGGAAGCCAGTGCGTTGGAAGAGCTACCCACCGTGACCGAGCCCGAAAACAGGTTGTAGCGAGCGCCCAGGTAGGGGCTGAGGGTGAAAGCGCTCTGGAAGTCGAAGGAATAGGACACGTCCAGGCCCAGGGTAATGTTCTGGGCGTTTTCGCTGCTGGGAGCAAATACGCTGTTGTCCACGGCGTCGGCCTGGGAATAAGCCAGCCCAAAGCGCACCCCGATTTTTTCACCCCCGATGTTGAACAGTCCCAGGCCAATCTCGCCAGAGAGCCCATTGAACCAGCCAGCGTTTAGCTGGAGAGAGAAGGTGTTGTCCCTGGCCCAGGCCAGGCTCAATGCCAGTACCCATACCACCGCGATTGCTCGTACCATATGCACCTCGTTTGCAATTCCAACGCACCGCTCAAGCTGTGTGTTACCTGCAGAAGGATAATGCAGGATGCACGGACTAATCAACTATGGGGTGTATCTCGGCAGCCCAAAACGAAAGTCGATCGGTTTTTTGCGACCCTGAGGTGCACTCGAGGGGGAAGCAATACAGGCAACCCTCAAGCCCGCGAGCTTACTGGGCCACTTTGGATCGCTTCGTCGGCCTACAGCCGCCTCGCCAGGTTCAGCAGTGTGATGGGCCTCAAGCGCAAGGTACATCCAAAAAGCAAAACTCCCCGGCGGGCGGGGAGTTACCGGAGAAGGTGGACTCATCCGTTGACGCGCACCTCGATGCGGCGCGGCTGGGCTGCTTCGGCCTTAGGAATGTCGAGGTAGAGGATGCCGTGCTTGAAGTTGGCCTCAATCTTGCCGAGGTCGTAGGTGTTGGGGATCACGAAGCTGCGCTCAAACTTGCCATAGACCCCCTCCAGCCGCCACTGGTTGGCATTTTCGGGCTTGCTGAAGGGCCGCTCGGCCTTGATGGTGAGGGTGTTGTTCTCCGTAGTTACCTCGACCTGGCTGGGTTCCACACCCGGCAGGTAGACCGCCAGATGTACCCCCTGGGCGTCCTCGAGGGCATCCACCAGCGGGGTGTTGGCGCTTTCGGTGGCGGGGGTGAAGAAGTTGCGCAGCAGCGCGTTCTGGATTTGCTCAATCTCACGGAAAGGGTTGTATCGAATCATAGCAACCTCCTTTACGGAGAAAAGTATAAAACTTGAGTATATTGTTGTCAAGTATAGTTAGCCAGTTTGCTAAAAAATCATTAGGGCGTTGCTACACTGCGCTCACCGGGTCATTCTGGGGAGATGCAGCCGACAAGGAACTGAAGTAACGCGGTTTTGTTAGCCTGTGATGTACCAGATTCCTCGCTTCGCTCGGAATGACATAAGCAAAATGTATGTACAAAGCGCACGGCACAAGAGATGGGTGAACTCTGGCCCCTGCGCCGCGCCGCAGCGCGGCGTGAAAGACCTTGCAGTAACGCTCCTGCCAAATAAAACCTCCCCTTTCGGGGAGGGCAGGAGAAGACAATACGTGGAGCGAATTGGTTTTATTCTGCCACAACTGGACCTGTAAAGCTGGTCAAAACCGGCAGGTTACAAGTTTACAAGTAGGGTTGCAATTTCTGCACCAGCATATGCTTGGGTGCAGCCCCCACAATCCGCTCCACCGGCTGTCCGTTCTTGAAGAGGATCAGGGTGGGGATGCCCTGCACGTGGTAGGCACTCTGGGCCAGAGGGTGGTGGTCTACGTTGAGCTTGACGACTTTGAGCCGACCCGCATACTCGCGGGCGAGTTCCTCGAGCACCGGCGCAATCACCCGGCAGGGCCCGCACCACTCGGCCCAGAAGTCTACCAGCACCGGTACACCGGCCTCGAGTTCGGGGGTCAGGCCCTGGTGGGCATTGACCAGCCAGGGCAGGGGCTTCTTGCAGGCCCCACACACCGGCACCTGACCGGCAGGGGGCCTGCCCAAACGGTTCTTGGCACCGCAATGAACGCAGGAGGTGATGTTGTCGTTGGCCGTCATACAAACAATTTACGGAAAGGTAGGAGCCCAGGGCCAGCAGCTCAGGCCATGGCCGCTTTGCGGGTCTCAAACTGCAAGCCCAGAGGGCCGGGGGTAACGTAGACGGTGGTGCCGTCCGGCACCTCGCCCGAGAGAATCTTGCGCGAGAGTGGGGTCTCGATTTCCTTCTGGATGACGCGCTTGAGGGGCCGGGCCCCAAAGACCGGGTCGTAGCCCCGCTCGGCGATAAACTGCAGGGCTTCGGGCGACATTTCCAGGCTGATGCGCCGTTCGGCCAGGCGCTTGCGTACCGCCGAGAGCTGAATTTCCACAATGGCGGCAATTTGTTCCTTAGCCAGCGGACGGAAGACCACAATTTCATCCAGGCGGTTCAGGAACTCAGGGCGGAAGTGCTGTTGCAGGATGCCAAACACGCGTTCGCGGATGGTCTCGTAGCTCTGGCCGGACTGGATGCCCTCGAATATGAGGGGCGAACCGATGTTGGAGGTGAGGATGATGGCGGTGTTGCGGAAGTCTACCGTGCGGCCCTGCCCGTCCGTCAGGCGGCCATCGTCGAGCACCTGCAAGAGGGTGTTGAACACGTCGGGGTGGGCTTTTTCGATTTCGTCGAAGAGGATTACCGCGTAGGGGCGGCGGCGCACCGCCTCGGTGAGCTGGCCCCCCTCCTCGTAGCCCACATAGCCTGGAGGCGCTCCAATGAGCCTGGCCACGGTGTGCTTCTCCTGGTACTCCGACATGTCGATGCGCACCATGTTTTCTTCGGTATCGAAGAGGCTGGCGGCCAGGGTCTTGGCCAGCTCGGTTTTACCGACGCCCGTAGGGCCCAGAAACAGGAAGGAGCCGATGGGCCGGTTGGGGTCTTTGAGGCCCGCCCGGGCGCGGCGAATGGCGTCCGCCACCGCGCTGATGGCCTCGTCCTGCCCTACCACGCGGGCGTGGAGTTCCTCCTCGAGGCGCAGGAGCTTCTCCCTTTCGCCTTCCATCAGCTTGCTCACCGGAATACCCGTCCAACGGCTCACGATGCCCGCGATGTCCTCCTCGGCCACCATGGGGCGCACGAAACGGGCGCTCGCCATGCGGTCGGAGAGCTCGTTGACCTCCTGCTCGAGCCGGGGCAGCTCCCCGTAGCGAAGCTGGGCGGCCTTGTTGAGGTCGTAGGCCCGCTCGGCCTGCTCGATCTGGGTACGTACTTCGTCGAGGCGCTGCTGGGCCGCGCGGAGCTTCTGCATTAACTCGCGCTCGGCCTCCCAAAGGGCCTGCTGCTTGTGAATCTCCTCGGTGAGTTCGGCAATTTCTTTTTCCAGTTCTCCCAGCCTGAACTTGCTCTCGGCGTCGGTTTCTTTCTTCAGGGCCTCGCGTTCGATCTCGAGCTGGAGTTTCTTGCGGTTAAGGGTATCGATGGTCTCGGGGCTGCTTTCCAGGGCCATGCGCAACCGGGCAGCGGCCTCGTCAATCAGGTCTATGGCCTTGTCGGGCAGGCGGCGATCCGAGATGTAGCGGTGCGAGAGCTGGGCGGCGGCAATCAGGGCAGGGTCAGAGATGCGCACCCCGTGGTGCACCTCGTACTTCTCCTTGATGCCGCGCAGGATGCTCACGGTGTCCTCTACGCTGGGCTCGTCCACAAACACCGGCTGGAAGCGGCGCTCGAGGGCTGCGTCCTTCTCGATTTCGCGGTACTCGTCCAGGGTCGTAGCCCCAATCAGGTGCAGCTCACCCCGGGCCAGCGCGGGCTTGAGCATGTTGCCCGCATCCACCGCGCCTTCGGCCTTGCCGGCCCCCACCACGGTGTGCAGCTCGTCAATGAACAGGATAATCTGCCCCGCGCTCTGGATGGTCTCCTGCATGACCGCCTTGAGCCGCTCCTCGAACTCGCCGCGGTACTTGGCCCCGGCCAGGAGCGAACCCATCTGCAAGCTCACGATGCGCTTGCCCTTGAGCCCCTCGGGCACGTCGCCCTTCACAATGCGCTGGGCCAGCCCTTCGGCAATGGCCGTCTTGCCCACCCCCGGCTCGCCGATCAAGACCGGGTTGTTCTTGGTGCGACGCAACAGAATTTGAATGGTACGCCGGATTTCCTCGTCGCGCCCAATCACGGGGTCGAGTTTGCCCTGCTCGGCCAGTTTGGTCAGGTCTATGCCGTATTGCTCGAGGGCATTGTAGGTTCCTTCGGCATGTTCAGATTCCACCTTCTTACCTCCCCTCATCTCCAGCAGCGCCGACCGTATGGCGCTGGCATTGAGCCCCCCATAGCCAGTCTCGGCCAGGGCCAGGGTGAGCGTATCTATGGCGACAAACTTGTCCTTTAATTCTGCCGCCAGCTTTTCCGAGCGCTCGAGGACGCTCGAGAGCTTACCCGAAAGATACTGCCCTCCCTCGGCCCCCGAAACCCTGGGGTAGCTCCCCAGGTCGCGGCTGGCGGTCTGCTGCACCGCCTGCAGGTTCTGCCCCGCCCGCTTCAAAAGCTGTGCGGGCAACCCCGAAGGGTCGCGGAACAGCACCGAGGCCAGATGCCCCACATCCATTTGCTGGTTCGAGTTCTCCCGGGCCAGCACCTGGGTCTGGGCCACCGCCTGCCGAGCTTGTTCGGTCCAACGCTCCAAGTTCATACTAAAAATAGTATGAAACTTGAGCGTATTATTGTCAAGTCAAATGAGCCGATTACACAATATACAGGTTAAGGCCATAGGGGCATTCTAAGGCCTTGTCAGCGCCGATATTTTCGTCACGCACCCCAGCCCAAACGCGGTCGGCCTATCCTGATTGGGCTTCAAAGCGCTTATTGGAAGGGCCTCGAGACTCATCAAGCCTTCTTGGGCAGGGCCTCCAGTGCCCCCCAATACGTCGGCCTACAACCTTTTTTCTCAACTACTGTGCCAGCCGACCCAGCAACATGGCGTAGCCCTGTTTGCCCTTCTCGAAGCTGGAAAGCCGGAAGAACTCGTTGGGCGAGTGGATGAGCTCGTCCTCGAGCCCAAAACCAAAGCTCACCGGGTCATGGCCCAGCATCTGCTTGAGGGTGCCCAGGATGGGCACCGAGCCACCGAACATGGTCTCAACCGGGGGCACCCCATAGAGTTCGGTGAGCACTTCCCGGGCGGCCACGCAACCCGGATGGTCGGCGCTCATGCGGAAAGCAAAGGCCCCAGCTTCTTTGGTGCGGACTTGCAGGCGCACCCCCCTGGGCAAATGTTTCTCCAGGTGGGCTTTGACCAGCATCACGATTTTCTCGGGGTTCTGGTGGGGCACCAGGCGGCAGGTAATCTTGGCGTGGGCGGTGGAGGGGATTACGGTCATACCGCCGGGGCCGGTATAGCCACCCCACATGCCGTTGACCTCGAGGGTGGGCCGCCCAGTTGTGCGCTCCCAGTGGGAGTAGCCCTCCTCGCCATAAAACTCTTGCAGGCCCAGTTTCTTCAGCTCGGCTTCCTCGTCCCAGGGAATTTTCTTGTACCACGCACGTAGCTCAGGGCTCAGGGGCTCCACGTCATCGTAGAAGCCCTCTACCGCCACACTGCCATCGGGGTTATGCAGCGAAGCCACCAGCTCGGCCATGGCGTGCAACGGGTTCTGGAGGCCACCGCCCCAGGTACCCGAATGCAGGTCGTGGCTTGGGCCCACCAGGTCAAACTCCAGGGCACAAATCCCCCTTACGCCAAGCCCCAAAAGCGGGGTGGACTCAGAAAGCTGGCCGCTATCACCGTTGATGATCATGTCGCAGCGCAGGCGCTCCTTGTTCTGCTCAATGAAAGCGGGCAGGCTGGGGCTGCTGATCTCCTCTTCCCCCTCAATCAGGGCTTTCACATTTAGCTCGAGCGCTCCGTTGGCAATAAGCGACTCGGCAGCAAGTAGAAACGCCATCACCTGCCCCTTCATGTCGGAGGCCCCCCGCGCCACTATACGGCCATCTACCACAGTGGGCTCGAAGGGCGGAGAGTTCCAGCGCTCGGGGTTGTCGGCGGGCTGTACGTCGTAGTGGCCGTAGAAAAGCACCGTGGGTTTGTCCGGGTATGGGCAGTACTCGGCCAGCACCACCGGATGCCCTGCGGTTGGCAGTACCTCGGCTTGCAGGAAACCGGCCTGCTTGAAACGCGCAGCCAGCCACAAAGCGGCCCGGCGGACGTCGTCCTGGTGGGCGGGCTGGGCCGAGATACTGGGGATGGAGAGGAAAGTGCGGAAGTCCTCGAGGTGAGCAGCCTGGTGAAGGGTCAGGTAGTCTTTCCAGCTCATAGCAAGGCGATTCTACCGCCTCAGGGCAGATAGGAGGTCTCGTCGTCCGGCCCCTCGTAACCGCATACCCCCATGCGCGGCGAGTTCACGACCGGCAACAGCATATAGTCGTCGCCATCATGCTTTTGCTGTATATGCTCCTGGGCATGAGCCTCACAGAAAAAAGGGCTCTCTAACTCGTAGGCGCACTCGGTGTCAATCTGGGTGGCCGGCTGCCCGCAGACGCTACAGGGCCAGACCGGGGGTTCATTGCGGGCCAGCAAGCGCAGGTTTTTGTTCTGGTAGCCCTCACGCTCACCCAACACCTTGAGCTTTCAGCTCGGTAGTGGAGCCGAAGTCGTATTCGTATGTAAAGAGCGCTACCCACCTGTACAACCTGGCTCAGCTTGGCCTGCATAGATTTAGACTCGGCAGGGCCCCAGGTGCGATCCGGGTAAACTTCGTAGCATTACACCCCCGATCTCGAACATACTCAGATGTCCGCAGCACTCGAGCCAGATGTCCCGTAAGAACTGATCCAGCTCGCGCAAGGAGGCACTGGCCCGAACCTCCACATCCAGCCAGAAAGGTGAGGGTCGGTAAGCGTCCTCCACCCGAATGTGAAACAACCGGACGGGTTTCCCTTTGGCCTTGGCAGGGTGGCGCTCCACACACCTAACCAAGTGCTTGGTCATACCGGCCTTGGTGCTGCGGTATCCGCACAGCCTGCAAACCGCATACGAAGAACTGATTCTGGCCACACCGCTACAATAGAGCACCCTATGCAGCAGGTGGACTACTCGTTGGTGCGGGCCGTCACCTCTTCCAGGGTGGTCAGGCCCAAAAAGGCTTTCTGGATGCCGTCCTCGCGCAGGGTTTTCATGCCACCTTTGCGGGCGATCTCCTTGATCTGGGTGGCCGACTGCCCCTCCACAATGGCCCGGCGGATTTCGTCGTCCAGAACCATCAGCTCGTGGATGGCCGCACGGCCCTTGTAGCCCGAGCCGTTACACTTATCGCAACCGGTGCCCTTGTACAGGCTCTTGCCGCGCACATCTTCCTTGCTCAGATCCAGTCGGCGCAATACATTGGGGTCAGGTTCCACCTGAATCTTGCAATGCTCACAAATCTTGCGCACCAAGCGCTGGGCCAGCACCCCCACCAGGGCAGCAGAAATGTTGAAAAGCTCCACCCCCATCTCGTCCAGACGGGTAACCGCACCCGCCGCATCGTTGGTGTGCAGCGTGGCGATGACCAGGTGGCCGGTGAGGGCGGCTTCGGTAGCAATCTTGGCCGTTTCGGAGTCGCGGATCTCACCCACCATGATGATGTCCGGGATCCTGGCGCAAGAAGCTTCGCAACGCTTTAGCGAAGGTCAGACCGGCTACCGGGTTCACCTGGGTCTGGTTGATGCCGGGAATCTCATACTCTACGGGGTCTTCGATGGTGGTGGTGTTTTTATCGGGGGTGGCGATGCGCTTGAGGATACTGAAGGTGGTAAACGACTTACCCGAGCCGGTGGGGCCGGTAATCAGAAAGATGCCATAGGGTTTGGAAATCACATCCTCGAAGCGCTGAAATACATCCTGTGCAAAACCGAGCTGCTCGATCTCGGGGATGTCGGCGGCTTTGCGCAAGAGGCGCATCACGATCTTCTCGCCGTAGACGGTGGGCAGGGTAGAAAGACGCAAGTCCAGGTCTATGGAACGGTCGCGGTAGCGCACCCGACCATCCTGGGGCAGCCTCCGCTCGGCGATGTCGAGGTTGGACATGATCTTGACCCGCGAGGCAATGGCCGGGCCTGCCCCCTTGGGCAGACGCATATACTCGCGCAGGCTGCCGTCCACCCGGATACGCACCAGAATGTCTGACTGGCGCGGCTCGATGTGGATGTCCGAGGCTTCCTGCAAGAAGGCCTCGCGGATGATGCTGTTGACCAGCTTGACCACCGCGTTGTCGTCCAGGCCGCTGGTGTCGGCCGCTTCTTCATCCTTCCTTCTTGCCCTCGAACTCGCGGGCCAGTTCCTCGACCCCTGTTGAGCCGCCGTAGAAGCGCTCGATCAACTTGGTGATGGAGGCCTCCGCCGAGACCGCCGGCATCACGTCGCGCTTGGTGATCATGCGCAGGTCGTCAATGGCCAGGATGTTGCGGGGGTCTTTCATCAAGACCACCAGGGTGTTGCCTTCCAGGTGGTGCGGGAAGATGGTGTAACGCCGCACGGTGGATTCGGGCACCATGGTGAGCACCGAGGGGTCCGGGGGGGAGTCGGTGGGGTCAATGTAGGGGTAGCCCAGTTGGGTAGCCAGGCTCTTGGCCAGCATCTCGGGCTTGATCTTGCCCGACTGCACCAGGGTGTCTTCCAGGCGACCGCCGCCCTGCCGCTGCTTGGAGAGGGCCTCTTCTACGTCCTGGGAGGTGACGTACCCCAGCTCCACCAGCACCTCGCCCAAGCGGCCGGGTCTTGCCCATACGGCGCTGCACCGAAAGGGCATCCTGGAGGGCCGCACGGCCCAGCTTGCCTTCCTGAACCAGGGCCTCGCCCAGGCGGCTCTTTTCGGGATAAGCCTTGCCAAACAAGGTTTCCCAGACCTTGGGCAGGGTCAGGACGAACCTGGTCGGGCGCTCGACCAGCTGGGCCACCGCGTGGCGGTGGCGGGGGTCGGCCAGGACAATCAGTACCTGCTGGCCGTCCTGGCGGATGGGCACCGCCTGATAGCGCAGGGCATCGGGGCGCAGCAGGAGGGCCGTCACTTCGTTTTGCAGCTCGAGGTTGTCCAACTCCGTCTTGAACTCCAGCCCAGCCTGCTCGGCCAGCGCCTGATAGAGTTTTTCTTCTTCAAGGCCATACTTGCCAATTAGCAGACGGCCCAGCAGCTCGCCGGTTTTCTCTTGCTCGACCAGGGCAGCCTCGAGGTCGTCGCGGCTCAACCACCCCTTGCTCACCAGGATCTCGCCCAGTTGCATCTCGCCCGGCGAGGTCAGCCGAGGGCGGCGGGGGCACCGGCAAGCCTAGCTCGGGGTAGTGCAAAGCCAGGGCGTAGCGGAAGGAGGACAGGGGTGGTCAGGTAGGGTTCGATGATCTGGTTGGTGAGGTCTTCCAGCTCCTCCAGAACCAGGTTGTCCAGGGGGTTGAGCAGGGCCACCCGCAGGGTACCGCCCTCCACGCTGAAGGGAATGGCCCCCAGGTCGCGGGCCCGCTCGGCGGGAATCAGGGATTTGGCCTCGGGGGCAATCTCCAGGCCCACCAGCTCCACCATCGGAACGCCGAAGGTCTCTTCGATGGCCTGGGCAATTCGTCGTTCGGAAAGCAGCCCCAGTTCGACAATGATGTCCGAGAGATTGCCCCCCACTTCGCGGTGTTGCTCGAGGGCCCGTTGGAGTTCTTCATCCCCCAGCAAGCCCCATGTCCAGCAGGGCGGCACCCAATCGTTTGTCTCCAATGGTCAAGACATTCGCCATTCGACCCGTCCTCCTATGCGAAGCAGATGCTGCCCGGCGTGATGTGGTTGCAAATAAAGGGCAGGGCGCCGGTTCCTTCTTTGCGGTAGCGGGTGATACAAGCCATCGCTTCGTCTCCTTCTAGTCTTTGCTTATTGTGGGCTCTTGGCGGGGTTCTTTTGGGTCAAATTCCTCATTTCCCCCAGCCGCCAGCCCCAAGCCGGGGTTTTGCAACACCCAGCGCTCGAGTTTTCGCACCAACCGGGTATATCCCATTTCCCTCTTAGAAAGAGGAGGAACCAGTACGGTATAGGCGCCAATCAGGTTCCCCCCCAGCACATCGGTAAAAAGCTGATCTCCAACCACGGCCACCTCACGGGGGGCAAGAGCCAACCGCCGCAGGGCTTTACGAAAGCCAAACCAGGGCTTGCCCGCCGGACCGAAGCCCGGCACCCCCAGCTTCTCACACCAGTAGCGCACCCTGCGGCGGCTACCGTTGGAAACCAGCATGACCTGAATGCCAGCCTCTTTGAGGGCCTCGAGCCATTCCAGTAGACCCTGGGGGGCCTCGCCATAGGTCTTGTAGGGTACCAGGGTGTTATCCAGGTCAAACAAAACCGCCCTCAACCCCCGCTCCCGAAGCCACGCGGGGGTGATGGCCATGACCGATTTGAGGCGGGCCCTGGGCCTGAGCACCCCAATAGTGTAACGAAAACTTGTGTAAGACTACAGGTCATGCGGGAGCGGATCAGAAATCTTGCCGGATGCTCCAATATTGCAAATGGGTTTGTTTTGGTCTTCAATTTTATAGCTTTGGCAGCATAACCAAGGCCCACATACGCCCGGTCTGTCCCTTATCGCGCCGATGAGAAAAAAACGCCGGGTCGGCATAGGTACAGCGCCCCAGGGCCCAGTAGTGTTCGGGGCAAATGCCCTCCCGCTGGGCCTGGGTTCGTATGGCCCGCTCCAGGTCGAGCAAGTACTTGCCCGGATACCGGGGGTCTGGCACAGCAAAAGCCAGTTCCGCTCGCTCGAACTGGGCCAGCACTTCGGGCCCCACCTGAAAATGGGGGCCGCTGATACCAGGGCCTACCGCAACTCGTATATCCTCAGGGCGGCTACCCCAGTGAGATTGCATTAATTCGATGGCCCGGGGCAGGATGCCCGAAACCACGCCACGCCAGCCCGCATGCAGGGCGCCTGCCACCCCTTTTTGGGGGTCGTGCAGCAGGATGGGATAGCAGTCGGCCACACTCACCCGCAGCAGCAGTCCAGGGGTGGAGCTGAGCAAACCATCGCCCTCCCACTCCCCCGCTGTCTCGACCACATGTACAAGGTTGCCGTGGACTTGACTTAACCCGGCCAGGGGCGGGTTACCAAAAAAGGCTAGAACCCGCCGGCGGTTCTCCTGCACATGCGCCGGGTCGTCTGCTGTAGATAACCCCAGGTTGAGGCTTTCGAAGGGGGCAGGAGAAACCCCACCCGCACGGGTCGTAAAGCCATGCGGCACTTCCAGCAGCGGGCTTTGTAGCATGACCATAGCGCTTACTGCGAACAACCCCTAACGGAAGTTAACTCCCAAGCGCACATGGGGAATCAGGACACTGGCCCCAAACACACTGCCGCCCCCCACGGCCACCACACCCTGCAACCCCCCTTCAATGAAGAAGCTCACCCCATCCCCGCCGAACTCGAAGTTGGCAAACCCTCGAGGGGTGAAGACAGCTCCACCCCCACCACCACCCAGGGCCAGATAGACTTCGCTGCCCGCCCCCAAATACCACCGTGCACTCGAGCCCACCAGGCCCATGGGAAACAACAGATCCAGGGAACCAGAAAGCAGGGTGCCACCCCCTGAGCCAAAGAATAACAAGGGCAAGCCCGCTCCCAGACGCAAGTCTACTGCACCCGCGTCCAGGGTATACTGTGCTCCCAGCACATAAAGGCCGAAGGCACTGCGATTGCCCTGGGCCAGACCCAGCGAAATCCCAAAAAACAGCACCGTCAGAATAAGCAGTTTTTTCATACTCCCTCCAGACCCGGGTTAGTGTGCACCCAAATCCGTATCAGATTAATAGCGCTATGTATGGTTTGCAAAGACTGACACCAGATATTGGTTGATTCGTTACCGTTCGGTAACGAATCAACCCGACCGAAGTTATCCGCGTAGCGGAGGGCGATACCGCTACTTGGAAAGGGAGGCGCTTTTTTCGCCAACCCACAGGGGTGTACTCCAGAATTCAAAAAGAAAACCTAATGAGTTTTTTGGTTTTGTGAACTGTCTTTTTGAATCCGCGACCAACCCTGGTTGCAAGGGGGCTTGGGTTCCAGTAGACCCAGACTCCCTATACATCACAAGCCAGACAAGACCCAGCGCCTACAATAACGGAGTGGATTTTTTCCCTTTGCCCGTGTTGGCGGTGTTCGCGTTTGTGCTGGGTAGCCTGATCGGCTCGTTTCTGAATGTGGTAATTTATCGCCTTCCAGCCGGTATCTCGGTGGTGTGGCCCCGCTCGCGTTGCCCCCACTGTGGGCATGTCCTCTCCCCCAGCGAACTGGTACCGATCCTCTCTTGGGTTTTACAAGGAGGAAAGTGCAAAAGCTGCCAGGCCCCCATCTCGGCGCGCTATCCGGCCGTGGAAGCCCTCACGGCGCTTCTTTTCGCTGCGGCGGCCCTCCTGCGCCCGGTTTTCCCCGACTTACTCTTCATCTGGGCTTTTATTGCTTTGCTGATAGCGCTTTCTTTTATTGATATTGATACCAAAACCTTACCCAACTCCCTTAACTTCGCCGGTATCTTGCTGGGCTTGTTGGGAGCCGGGCTGGTGGGTTATCCACAGGCTTTTCCACAAGCCGTAGATAGCGGCCTGATGGGAGCTGGGCTGGTGGCCTTGTTTGCAGGCTTTGGGGGCTTGTTTTACAACCGCTTGAAGGATGGCCCCCGCGAAGGTCCCTTTGGTTTGCACCTGGTACACCTGGCTGCCATGGTTGGGGCCTGGGGGGGAATGCTGGGTACGGTGGGGGGCGTTTGGCTGGGTGGGTTGGGCATTGTGGTGGGGCTCTTAAATGCCTCACTCAACGCCCGCAGCGGAAAGGTATTCGCCCTGCACGACGGCCTGACCCTGGGGCTTGCCGCGTTGGCGCCCCTGCTGGCCTGGGTGTTGGGCCTTTCGCCCCTGGAAAGCCTGCGCGGCATGCTGGTGAGCGCGGGCGGCATGGCCCTGGCCGGTATGCTCTACTGGTGGTTGCGCAACCCGACCGACAAGGTCGAGCCCGAGCCAAAAGGCGAAAACCTCACCGGCTACGTGACCGTAATGGGCTATGGCGATGTGGTGCTGGCTGGCTTTCTGGGGGTCTGGCTGGGCTTCACCAACCTGTTGGTGGGGGTTTTTGTTGCGGTGTTCGCGGGGGCCATCATTGGCCTGATCATGCGGCGGTTTGGGGGCGACAACCAGATTCCCTTTGGGCCGTACCTGGCCATTGGGGGGTTAATTGCCTTGTTCTACGGTACAGACCTTGTGCAGTGGTATTTGAACTACATTGGCCTCTCCTGACCTCACTTTTCTGGCCTTTGGCTCCTCTTTATCTGAGCGGTACCACACAACAGCCAGTACGCACCGGCGCACCCCGCAACGCCATGACCCCCAGCGCAAAAAGGGTATAGGGGGCCCCGACATCCATTCGTAGCACATCGGCCAGATAGAGCAAAACCAGAATAGCCGTAAACAGGATGGAGCTGCTCCCTTGAATGCGGTCTCGCTCGCGAACCCAAAACAATACCTCCACCGCCAAGCCTCCACCCCTGCGAAAGCCGAAGCATACAGGCCAGATGTGATACCAGATTCGGTTAGTTCGGCGCCGTATGGCGGCGAACTAACCCGACCGAAGGGAGTGCTCTAGGATTCAAAAAGATAGCCTCTCGGGGTCTTTGGTTTGGATGATTATCTTTTTGAATCCGGTATGACCGGCCACCACCGCCAGAGCACAAAGGGACACGGCACAAAAACTAGCCGAAAAAACCGCCAGCCAGGCTGCCAGCATCCCCTTGCCCACCTCGAGCACCCCCACCCCCAGCCCCCAAACTCTTACGAGTTGGCGAAAACCCCCGACGTACCGGCCAGGTCACGCTCGCGGATGTCCCAACCCCGTAAGCGACCCTCCAGGATAGGGAAATTAATCGAACCCGTCAGATAAACTAGCAGTACTAGAAGAAAGTCCACAGCAAACGTCAGATGCACTCTACAAACCTGTAGTCGGCGCTGCAAAGTAAGGGTATAAATTTGGGGGTCAAGCGGGCTCACATAGCCCTGACATTGGGGTTCAAAAGTGTCGTAGGAGGATGAGATGAAACAGTGGTTGCTCGGAATGTTGGTGCTCGCCGCTGGCCTGGGGTTAGCTCAGCAAAGACCAGAAGATATCATCAAAGCGCAGTGCGAAAAAGCCGAAGTGGTAGCCGAACTCTGGCATGGCTTCCGGGGTGGAGCACCCAAGGATGCCCTGGACAATCTGGCCGTAGAGTTCAATCGCACCCAGGGGGGTAAGGTTTGTGTGCGCCCGGTCAGCCAGGGCAACTACCGCGACCTCTCCACCAAGATCAAGGCTTCGTTTGCCTCGGGCAAAATCCCGGTGATGGCCCAGGCTTTTGAGAACAACATGGCGCTCTATCTGGAAAGCGACGCCCTGCTGCCCATTCCAAGCCTTGGGGTGGATCTGAAGGGCGTTAACCCGCTATTTGCGAATGCGGTCAAGATCAACGGCCAAATCTATGGGGTGCCCTTCAATAAGAGCATCCAGCTGCTCTACGTCAACCGCGACCTCTTGAAGAAATACAACGCTCGAGTGCCTTTGAGCATCCCCGAGTTTGTGGAGACCGCCAAGAAAATTTCCGAAGGCGAAAAACAGCCGGTGTACTGGTTTGTGCCCGATGCCTCGACCTATGCCTACTGGTTCTTTACCCTGGGGGGCAGCTACCTGCAAAACGGCAAACTGGTGCTCAACTCGCCCAAAGGGCTGGAGGCCCTCGAGTTCCTGGTCAAGGCCGTCAAGGACGGCTGGGCCAAGCCCATCACCAACGGCTTCATCAACGAGAACTTCGGGTCGGGGGTTTTTGGCTTCTCTACCGATTCCTCGGCAGGCTACAGCTTCTATGCCCGGGCGGCCAAGTTCGACGTAGGCGTGGCCACCCTGCCGGGCCGCACCGACAAACAACCCGGTTTTGGCTTGGTGCAGGGCACCAACATCGTGGTATTCAAGGGGGCCGACGACAAAGAAAAACGGGTGGCCGCCGACTTCCTGCGCTTTATCATCTCCCCCAAAGCTCAGGCAGTGTTTGGAGTGGCGGCCAACTATGTGCCGGTCAACCAAGGCTCAGGCGTAGACCCAGTAGTAACCCGCTTCGTCAAGGAGAACCCCGCCTTTGGTGTGGCCATCAGCCAGGCCCGCTTTGCCCGCTTCGAGCCGGCCCTCTCGCAGTGGGAGCAGATTCGCTTCGACATTCTGGGCCAGGCCATCAAGGAAGCCGTGCTGGGACAGGCCACCCCCAAAGCCGCCCTCGACAAGGCCCAGAAAGCCGCCGAGGATCTATTGGCCGGCCGCACCCGCTAAGCCCGCAGGGCACCCGTCTCCGCCTGAGGTTGTTCGGGCGGAGTATTTTTGTATTTGGGCTTCTCATGCAAAGAACTTCTGTGGGGGTGGCTCAGCAGATGACCCTAACGGGTATTCAGCCACAAACCGCCGTAGATAAACCTGAAGTATCACTTATTTCAAAGGGGTATTCCTGTATCTGGGCGTCTTAGAATGAAGGCGTTATAGTGTCCTGCGGAACGCTGAAGCAATCCGGCGTTTGGCTCAAGTAGGAGGAATCTTATGAAAGTAGGCATCAACGGTTTCGGGCGCATTGGCCGTCAGGTGTTCCGGATTCTGCAGGAGCGCGGGGTGGAAGTGGTCGGCATCAACGACCTGTCGGATAACTCCATTCTGGCCCACCTGTTCAAATACGACTCCAACTATGGCCGCTTTCCCGGAACCGTAAGTTACGACGAGAATAATATTACGGTTAACGGCAAAACCATCCGGGTCTACGAAGAAAAAGATCCGGCCAACCTGCCCTGGGGCGAGATTGGGGCCGACATCGTGATTGAGTCCACCGGGCGCTTTACCAAGCTCGAGGCCGCCGAGGCCCACCTCAAAGCCGGGGCCAAGAAGGTCATCATCAGCGCCCCCGGCAAGGGCGAGATGCTGACGGTGGTGATGGGGGTCAACGAACACATGTACGACCCCGCCAAGCATCATGTAATTTCCAATGCCAGTTGCACCACCAACGGCCTGGCCCCGGTGGCCAAGGTGCTCAACGACCACTTTGGTATCGAGAAGGGCATCCTGACCACCGTGCACGCCTACACCGCCAGCCAGAGCCTGGTGGATGCCGTTAAGGACGACCCCCGCGACGCCCGGGCGGCTGCCCTCAACATTGTGCCCAGCGAAACCGGCGCGGCCAAGGCCGTGGGGCTGGTCATCCCCGAGCTTAAGGGCAAGTTTGGCGGCATGGCCTTCCGCGTGCCGACCAGCACGGTCTCGGTGGTGGACTTCACCGCTGTTTTGAACAAAGAAGCCAGCAAAGAAGAAATCAACGCGGCCATGAAAGCGGCAGCCGAAGGCCCCATGAAGGGTATCCTGGCCTACACCGAGGAACCCCTGGTTAGCAGCGACCTCAAGGGTGACCCCCACTCCTCCATCTTCAGCGCCCTGGACACCCTGGTGGTGGGGAACCTGGTCAAGGTGGTGAGCTGGTACGACAACGAGTGGGGCTATAGCTGCCGCGTGGCCGACCTGGCGCAGTACATCGGCAAGAAGCTATAAACACGAAGAGCAAAGAGCCTGGAGCTTTTTGGGCTCGAGGCCCTTGGCTTTCGGCTCAATCTTGGAGGTAATATGCGTACCCTCAAAGACTTCGACGCGGCCGGTAAGCGGGTGCTGGTGCGGGTGGATTTCAACGTGCCCATCAAGGAGGGCAAGGTCAAGGACGAGACCCGAGTTGCAGCGGCCATTCCGACCCTCAAACATCTGTTGGAGCGGGGTGCAACCCTTGTTTTGATCTCGCACCTGGGGCGCCCCAAGGGCGGCTTTGAGGAGACCAGCAGCCTGGCCCCGGTGGCTCCGGTGCTGGAAAAACACCTGGGCAGGCCGGTGATTTTCATTGGGGGCTCGCCCGAACTCACCCCGGCCAGCGAGACCACCCTGGGGCGCGTGAAGGCTGCCCCCGCTGGCTCGGTGATTTTGCTGGATAATGTGCGCTTTGAGCCCGGCGAGGAAAAGAACGACGAAGCCCTGGCGAAAAATTTCGCCCGCCTGGCCGATGCCTTTGTGCTGGATGCGTTTGGTTCGGCCCACCGAGCGCACGCTTCGGTTACGGGTGTGGCGCGGTTCCTGCCGAGCTATGCAGGCTTCCTGATGGAAAAGGAGGTCGAGAGCATCGGTAAGGTGCTCCACAACCCCGAGAAGCCCTACTGGGTGGTGCTGGGCGGGGCCAAGGTCTCGGACAAGATCGGGGTGATCGAGAATCTGTTGCCCAGAGTAACCGGCATGGTGATTGGCGGCGCGATGGCCTTTACCTTCCTCAAGGCCCAGGGGGGACAGGTGGGCAAGAGCCTGGTGGAGGACGATAAGCTAGACCTGGCCCAGGGCCTGCTCAAAAAAGCCGCCAGTCTGGGGGTCAAGCTGCTGCTGCCCAGTGATGTGGTGGCGGCCCAGAAAATCGAGGCCGGAACCCCCACCCGGATTATGCCCGCCAACGCTATTGAGGAAGGCTGGATGGGCCTGGACATTGGGCCCGAGAGCGCCCGTACCTTTGCCGAGGCCCTGCAGGGGGCCAAGACGGTGCTATGGAATGGGCCTATGGGGGTCTTCGAGATAGACGACTTTGCCAAAGGCACCCTGGCGGTGGGCGAGGCCATTGCCAAGCTGGAGGGCGCCTTTACGGTAATCGGCGGGGGTGACTCGGTAGCAGCAGCCAACAAGCTGGGCATGGCCGATAAGTTTAGCCATGTCTCCACCGGCGGGGGGGCCAGCCTGGAGCTCCTCGAGCTCGGCACCCTGCCCGGCATCGAAGCGCTAAGCTAAAGCATGCGGGTACATATTCAACCCGAGCAGCCCGACAGCGCTGTGGCTCGAGCGTTGATTGCCGAGCTCGATGCGATACTGAACGCCCACTACCCCCCCAAGAGCCGCCACGGCTACAGCGTGGAAAAGCTGATCCAGCAGGGGGTCGCCTTCTTCGTGGTGTACCTGGACAAGCAGCCGGTGGGCTGCGGCGGGGTGCAGATTGTTGGCAGCGAATACGCCGAACTCAAGCGCATGTACGTGCGGCCTGCGTTTCGTGGGCGGGGTGTGGGAAAGCAATTGCTGGCCCATCTAGAAACCTACGCTTCCGAGCGAGGCATTCGGTTACTCCGCCTCGAGACGGGCGTACACCAAAAAGAGGCCATCGGCTTGTATCAGGGCTTTGGCTTCCAGCGCATCCCGCCGTTTGGCCCTTACTTCGAAGACCCGCTGAGCATCTGTATGGAAAAGAAACTCCGTTAGTGCAGCGTCGTATAGACCCCCATACACTGCCTACCCTCCCCTGGCAGGGGAGGGCAAGGGTGGGGTTGCCATGGAAGGGCAAATCCCCAGATATAGCCATCTCTATGACGCTGTATTATACCCGATTCAAAAAGATAGTCATTCAAACAAAAAAATCCAGAGGCTATCTTTTTGAATCCTAGAGCACTCCTTTCAGTCGGGTTAGTTCGTCACTAAACTTAGTTCGTCACTAAACAGTGATGAACTAACCGAATCTGGTATTAGTGGTCTGGTAACCAGGAAATCGATATACACTTCGATCCCTCCAAATGAGCCGCAAATCGCAATTTTGGGCAATCAACGTGCTTCAAAACATGCCGCAAAACAAGTGACCCGTGCACCAGCCGGGCTCTACAACCAGCGCCACACTCGGACGGGCAGTATAGCGATAGGCTACGCCCGTGAGCGAGCTCTACACGCTTTACCAACGCCGCGCCAGCGTGCGCAAGTTCAAGCCTGAACCCCTGCGGGAAGGCGACCTGGACAAGATTCTTTTTGCCGCCCAGCGGGCCCCCACCGACGCCACCGCGCAGATGTACAGCCTGCTGCGCATCAGCAACCCGGCACTCAGAAAGGAAATCTCGAGCCACTCCGGCCAGAACCCCCACATCGAGACCTGTGCCGAATTCTTCCTGATTCTGGCCGACGTTTACCGGCTGCGGCGGTTGCTCGAGCACCGGGGGGGCACCTTTGGGCGCTGGCCCCGCACCGCCCTGCACTTTGCCATTACCGATGCGGTGCTGGCCGGAAGCGCCCTGGCCACCATGGCCGAGAGCCTGGGCTACGGCATTGTATGGATTGGAGGGGTGCTGAACGGCATTCGGGAGATTGTCCGGCTCTGCCAGCTGCCGCAGGGGGTGATACCGGTAGCCGGTCTGTGCGTTGGGGTGCCAGACGAAAGCCCCAGCCCGCGTCCTCGGCTGCCTCGAGCCCTGGTGGTGCACGAGAACCAGTACCACGATTACAGTCCAGAGGCACTCGAGCAAGCCTATACCGCCATGGCCCCCATCACCCGTAACGGCGACTGGTACCGGGTGCTGGAGCGCTACTTTGCCCAGGGCGGCACCATGGAAGCGCGAGAGTCAGCCTATCAGGTGCTCACCGCCCGGCAAGGCTTCGAGCCCGACCTACCCCCGGAACTGCTGGAAAAGCTAGAAGAAAAGGAAATCGAGGCCGGCTCGTTAGGTCAGCTCATCGAGGTGGCTTTTGCCAAGGGTTTCCGCAGCCTGCAATTTCACAGCAAGGGCTACGTCTGGGTCGAGAAAGAACCCGAGGCCTACCGGGGCGACGGCCCTCCTGGCGAGGCCCTGGGCCAAGCTCTCCTGCAAGCGCCCAAAGAGCGGGTTATCCCTTGAGCTCCTGGTAGACCCGAATGGCCACACCGGAAGGATCCAGAACCGTAAACTCGCGGGTAGCCCAGGGCTTGTTTTCCAGCTTGCCGTTGGGGTGCACGATGCCCGCGGCTTCGCAGCGCACATAGAGCAAATCTACCTCGTCTACCTCGAGCCGGAAGGCATAGTTCTGGCCCACCTCCGGGTTGGGCTCGAGGTAGAAGTGCAGCCGCAGCCCATCCCGGCTGAGCCCGCCGTACTCGACCCGCTGCCCCCAGGTAAAGGGGTCTTCAAAGCCCAGATGGGTCTGATAGAAACGCAAGGACTCTTCTATGTCGCGGCTCGGAACCACCGGGATAATCGCCAGCGTCTTCACCTGCATACATCACCTCAAGACCAGGGGCAACACTTCTACCGCCCGGGTTTACAGGCTTGCAAGCCATCAGGCATAGGCCCTTTGCAGTTCGGCAAGCTCGAGCTTTTTCATCTGGAGAACCGCCTGGTTGACCCGCTGTACCCGCTCCGGGTCGGGGTCATGCAGCATGGCCTCCATGGCCCGGGGCACCACCTGCCAGCTCAGGCCGTATTTGTCTTTGAGCCAGCCGCACTGCTCGGCCTCGGGCACTGCCGAGAGCTTGGACCAGTAATAGTCGATCTCTTCCTGGGTATCACAATACACCATGAACGAGATGGCTTCGTTGAAGCTAAAACCGTGCTCGAGGGCACTCTCCGAAACCGAAAACCACTGGCCTTCCAGCATAAAATCGCTGTACATGAGCGTACCCTCTCGCTCGGGTTCCGATCCGGCCGGGTAGCGAAAGGTCACGCCACTGCGGGCATCTTTGAAAATAGACAAATAGAAGTTCTGGGCTTCCTCGGCCTTGCCGTGCAAATCCCCCACAAATAAGAGTGACGGGATAACAAAAGGCAGCCTGGGTTCCATATTGTCCGAAAGGATTAACTGCCAAAAGACCCCGTACCGGTCTCGAAGGTAACCAAAAAGGGGCGCAAAAGGGTACGAACCCAGCGGCATTAGCTCCTCACCGCCGGACAAAAGGCTGTTCCATAGGGCCTGGAGGTCTTCTCTGGTGCGGCCCTGGGTGGGGTCAAAGTTGAGGATAAAGGAGACCGAGGGGTTGAACTTGAACAACGGCCCCGCACTGATGGCCATGAAGGGCTGGCCCGCCAGCTCAAACGAGACCAGGTCGCAGTCGCCCGAGGGCGTATCGCGCAAAACAACGGTGCTGGTGATTTTAGAATCCGGAAATACGCTGCAATAGAAGGCAGCAGCTTCCCTGGCTTCCTTCTCGAACCACAAGTGGGGGACAATACTGGGCATATGAGATTCTCCTTTGCTGTATAGCGGTTTCAGTTTACATTACACGTTTATGGGCGTTGGGGCGAGGCGGGCAAATGTCGCTCTGCTTCAGGCCGCCAGCTTCACCGAAATCTTCTTGACCCCAGGGGTGGACTGTACCTCGGTCAGGAGGGATTGCAGCGCTTCAAAGTTGTGCTGCTCTACCACCAGCACCGCCTCGGAGGCCCCCAGCAAGGCATCGGCCTTGACCACCCCAGGCAGGCGGCTCAGGGCGTGCGCGAGGCGTTTGGGCTGAGCACAAGAAACGAACACATACGCCGAAACCCGACGCATATTTTCCACAACCGAAACCTGGGCTTGCTGGGCGAGCTGCATCATGCGGGCCTCCTGAACTACTTTCGCAACAGTGGGGCCAACCCCCACGGTTTCCTCGATCAAACGCTGGTGCCGATACCGGGCCTCTACTTCCAGAAATAGGGTCGAAAACATACCCACCTCCACCCCTCACTATGCGGGGCCAGCATCCAGAGACAGTCATGCGCTAGCTTGCGACCGGAAGATGTGGACGTTCCGGCTGGGTGAAGCGGTGGAACAACCTGGACAGACGGTCTTCTGGGTAGTAGGTGGTGCGGTAGAGGATGGTGGCCTCGAGCCAGGCCTGGGCCAGCGGCTGAACCACGGGGCGAAGCAGGGGCATTTTTTCGCGCAGCTCGTTTTCCAGGGCCCACAAACCAATCTGGCCCTTACGGTTGTCAAGCTCGATGAGGGTGTTGAGCACTTCACTGGGATGTGCGGTGCCACGTCCAATGGTTCTCCAGACATTTTCGTTGATGTTCATATGCCTGCCTCCCATTATGATATTAGCATAATCTATCTGCATAACGCAACACCTACCCCAGGACATTACGTCTTGACCGTAGAAAGTTTTTATGCTAACGTCAGAACTATGACATTAGCCGAACGTCTTCGCGAACTGCGCACCCAGCAGGGCTGGCGCCTAAAGGATTTGTCCGAGAAGAGTGGGCTTTCCGTGCCCTATTTGTCCGACCTCGAGCGGGGCCGCACCAACCCCTCCCTCGACACCCTGCAAACCCTGGCCGGCTCCTACAACGTAACGGTTAACGATCTGCTGGCACCAGTGGACTTCTACGGTGAGCGTACCGAAGCCTCGCTGCCCAGGGGCCTGGCCGAGCTGATTGCCGACCCCACCCTGGGGGCCGAGATCACCCCAGAGTGGCAGCGCACCCTGGCTCGCATCGAGCTGCGCGGCAAGCGCCCGGAGTCGAAGCGCGACTGGTACGAAATCTTCCTGCATCTGAAGCGGGTGCTGGAAGGGTAGCCGGGAGCTAAAAGCCAAAAGCCTATGGCATACCAACATGCCATAGGCTTTTTCTCGAACCGTCCATGGTCAAGTTTGCCAGGGATAAGCGCTGCTGAGTGCCATGTCCTCAGCCATGTCCTCAGTAAGATGATGGCTATGGACAAGCCCGTTCGTACCCGCGAGTCTGGTTTTTTTGTTGCGGGCTACGAGGTTCGCACCAGCCTGGCCCTGGAGCAAAACCCCCAGACTGCTAAAATCCCGGCCCTGTGGGAAAAAATCGAGCGCGGCGAGCTCGAGCTGCTGATACCCAAGCGCCTGGCCAAGGGTAAGCCCTTTGGGGTTTACTATAACTACGCCCCAGCGGGTTCATTCTCCGTGCTGCTGGGCTACCAGGTGATGGGACAAGATGACGTTCCACCCGGCCTGAGCGGGCTAAATGTGCCGGGGGGCTGGTATTTGATGTTTACTGCGCCAGGCGCCAGTCCAGCCCGAGTCGCACAGACCTGGCAACACATCCGGGCCTATTTTGCTCAGTCCGGCGCACCCCAGAGGGCCTACACCTTCGATTACGAGGTGTACGAAAACAGCCAGCGGGTCTCGATTTTTGTGGCCATTAGATAGCTTTGCCAAGGATTATGAATCTAAGACCCAAGGTAATCGCACTGGCCCAGGGCTACCGCAAGGCCCATGCCCCCCTCACGCCCGAACGGCTGGCCGGGGGCATTGGGGCAAGCCTTTCTTATAGCAAGCTGCCGGAGGGCAAGTTTGGGGCGCTGGTGCCGGAACAAAATCATATTTTGGTTGATCAGGACTCCCCGCCCAAACGCCAGCGCTTTACCCTGGCCCACGAGGTGATGCACGTGCTGATCCAGCAGGACGACGACCTGCTCTCCGACCTGCACGAGGCCTACGAGGGCCAAGAGCTGGAAAAGGAGCTCGAGGCCCTGTGCAACCTGGGGGCCGCCGAGATGCTCCTGCCCGGCGAGGTGGTGGACGCAGCCCTGGCCAAAAAGGGCCAGAGCCCCCAGCTTATACCCGAACTGGCCGAGTTACACCAGGTCTCGGAAGAGGTGGTCATCATCGCGCTGGCTGAACGCGGCCCCACCCCTTCCATCGTATTAATGGCCGGCAGCAAGCCGCTGCGGGTCTATTTCAGCGCCAAGCACCCCCGCATCCAGGGCCGACTAAGCCGGGGCGCCGGTTTTCGCCGCAACGACCCCCTGGTAATAGCCTTCGAGACCGGCCTGCCGCAAAAAACCAAAGCCGCCCTCCCCAACCACGCCGTGCTGTACACCCTCGAGGCCTATCCCAAAGGCGGGCGGGTCTATGCGGTCTACAAGGAGTTGCAGAATTAGACTGGGCTCGAGGTCTCCCGATCCCTGGCCTTTGGCCTATGTTAACCTTCAGCACCTTTTCTTTGTGCATGCCCGCGTAGCCTGGAGGTCGCTGTATGGAGCCCAGATACCCCATTCCCACCGTTGGGGCCCTGGTCAAGGGGCCTTCGGGCCGGGTGCTTGATCGTCAAGACCCCCAAGTGGCAGGGTTTGTGGGGGGTACCGGGGGGCAAGATTGAGTGGGGAGAGCCGATGGAAACAGCCGCTTGCAACGGGAGTTTCGCGAGGAGGTGGGCCTCGAGCTTACCCGCATCCGCTACGCCTTGTTGCTGGAAGGGGTGTTCGACCCGCAGTTTTACAAGCCCATGCACTTTTTGTTCATCAACTATTTCGCCGAAAGCCTTGTTGAGGCCATAAAACCCAATGAGGAAATCCTCGAGTGGGCCTGGGTGATCCCAAAAGAAGCCCTGGGGTACCCCCTGAACAACATCACCCGCACCCTGATAGAGAAGTACCTTCAGGGGGAAGGATGAGCAAGGTTGCCCTGGTAACGGGCTCGGCCAAAGGCATCGGGCGGGCTATCTTGCTTGCGCTGGCAGAAAAGGGCTTTGATGTGGCCGTTCACTATCGCAGCAGCGAGAGCGAAGCCGAGCGCACCCGCCAGGAGGCCCTGGAGCGAGGGGTGCAGGCCATCAAGGTAGCGGCGGATGTCACCCTGATACAGGAAGCAGAGGGCCTGATTCATAGTGTAGCCGAACAACTCGGCGGATTGCAGGTGCTTGTCAACAACGTGGGGAATTACCTCAAAAAACCCGTTGAAACGCTGAGCCCCGAAGAGTGGCACGCCATGCTGGACTCCAACCTAAACGCGCCTTTTTACCTGACCCAGGCGGCCCTCCCCTACCTGTGCAAATCCGGCTACGGGCGAATAGTCAATATCGGCTTCGCGGGTGCACAAAACCTGCTGGCCCGACCGGATATCACCCCCTACGTGATTGCCAAAACCGGCCTCATCATCTACAGCAAGTCGCTGGCCCAGCGCTTAGCCGCTCTGGGGGTAACGGTAAACGTGGTCTCGCCGGGGGTGGCCGAGAACTCCGTCTCCAAACCGCTAAAGGACATCCCCATGGGCCGCCTGGCCGAGCTCGAGGAGCTGGCTCGCGCAGTCTTGTTCTTTGTGGACGAGGCCAATGGCTATCTGACCGGACAGGTTCTGGAGGTTGCTGGTGGATGGAATCTTTAGGGCATGCTACACCCGACAGCCAGGGCAGGGTTTTGCGCGGCAGTCATGGCCACATATGCGCTTCAGAAAAACTAGCGTTCAGGTTACGTTTAGTTTTTGTACAAGATGGCATCCTGTATCAGGGCAGCTACAAACTGCCCATGGGGCCTGAACCAGGCGCAAGGGAGGTGGTTCAGACCCCACTTACCAGGCTCCCTTGGCATTGATGAGCCGCCAGACTGCTCGAGGTTGCTGGCGGAAAAGGAGTCCCCCTTGCTTAGCTACGACAACAAGCAAATCCTCGATCTACCCCTTCCCAAACTGGACAAAAACGGCGGCAAAAAAGCCTATCTCTTCCGTAACACCGACGGTGCGGAGCCCGTCATTACCCGTTACTACGACCCCCACTTCCAACCCGACGACGCCTACAAGGCCAGCCTGCCCGACATGACCGAGACCGTGGACTCGGTCGAGGGGGCCAATGTGGCCATCCAGCAGGTCGGTATCTCCGGCTTCAAGCTGCCGCTCAAGTTTGCCACGCCACGGGGCGAAGCCCTGACCCTCGAGGCCCGCGTGACCGGCACGGTCTCGCTCCAGGCCGACCTCAAGGGCATCAACATGAGCCGGATTATTCGCACCTTTTACAGCCGCAAAGAGGAGGTCTTCAGCCTAGACACCCTGGCCCAGGTAGTGCAGGACTACCGACGCGACCTAGATAGCTTGAGCGCGCGGGTCAAGGTGGCCTTTAGCTACCCCATGCTGGTTTCTGCCCTTCGCTCTGGGCTGGAAGGCTATCAGTATTATAGCGGTAGCTACGAAGCCTTAGTCGAAGAAAACGGCACCATTCGGCGCTTTGTGGAGCTCGACTTTGTATATTCCTCGGCCTGCCCCTGCTCCGCCGAGCTGGCCGAACACGCCCGCGACAACCGGGGGGCCTATGCCATTCCCCACAGCCAGCGCTCCAAGGCCCGCATCAAGGTGGAAGTGGCCCCCGATACCTCGCTGCACCTGGAAGACCTGATCCAGCACGCCCGCGAGGCTCTCAAAACCGAGACTCAGGTCATGGTGAAGCGAGAAGACGAACAGGCCTTCGCCGAGCTCAACGGGGCTTACGTGAAGTTTGTGGAGGATGCTGCCCGGCTGGTCTACGAGCAACTCATAGCCGACCCACGCATTCTAGACTTCCAGGTGGCCTGCTCGCACCAGGAAAGCCTTCATTCCCACGACGCCGTCTCGGTAATCGCCAGGGGCGTACCCGGCGGATTCCGCGCCGATTTCAACGACTTCAGCACCCTGCTTTGTTAGGCTTTTAACGTCCGTTGTTTTTAGCTAATCTTTGGGCTCGCGGGACAGCGCGCCCACTTGGTGGGCCGCTTGTTCCAGGGCGTTCCAGGCTAAGGTCGCACACTTGACCCGGGCCGCTAGCTTGTGCACCCCGGACAGTGCCGCCAGATCGCCCAGTTCTGGCGTGGGGGCCGCGCCGTCCACAACCATGGCCTTGAACTGCTGTTCCAGGGCCAGCGCCTCGAGCCAGGTTTTACCCTTGACCAGATCGGTCATCAGCGAGGCCGAGGCCTGGGAGATGGCACAGCCCTGTCCGCGAAAGCGCAGGTCTGCGATGTTCTCCCCGTCGGTCAAAACCATTAGTTCAATCTGGTCGCCGCAGGAGGGGTTGTCGCCCATCACCCGCACATTGGCCGAGTCTAAGGGGCCATAGTTGTGGGGCGATTTGTAGTGGCGCAGGATAATCTCTTTGTACAGCTCCTCCAGAAGGCTCATAAGCACCATTGTAATACCGGATTCAAAAAGATAATCATCCAAACCAAAGACCCCCAGAGGCTATCTTTTTGAATCCTAGAGCACACCCCTCCCGAACGGTCGGCGAAAAAAGCGTCTCCCTTCCAAGGGGCTTACGCCCTCCGCTACGCGGATAACTTCCAAAGGGGCTTACGCCCTCCGCTACGCGGATAACTTCCAAGGGGCTTACGCCCTCCGCTACGCGGATAACTTCGGCCCTGTTAGTTCGACGCCATCCGGCGCCGAACTAACCGAATCTGGTATAAGACGGTTGAACGGGGCATTAAGACCCAGCCCACAATGCCAGCCCCATGGCTGCATCAGACTATCAGCCAGATATGCGACCTGCATTACAAACATCTTCATCGGCCTCGAGGCGCGATTTCCGCCAGCTTGGCCGCCTATTGGGCTATACCCGCCCCTACCGCCTGGGCCTGCTGCTGGCTGGCCTGTCGAGCCTCGTCTCCACCGGTTTTTTTCTGGCCTTCCCACAGCTGGTTAGCCGGATGCTGGACGCCTCGATTTTCCAGCAGGGCAACCTGGCCCAGATTGACCGCTACACCCTGCTGCTGGTGATGGTTTTTGCCGGCCAGGCCCTATTCTCTGGCTTGCAAAACTACCTTTTTGCTCGCTCGGGCGAGGGGGTGGTGGCCGACCTGCGCCGCCACCTGTTCAGCCATCTGCTAAGCCTCTCGCCACGTTTTTTCGAGAACCACAAAACTGGCGACATCACCAGCCGCTTGACCTCGGACGTGGCCACGGTGCAGGGCGTGGTCTCCAACGCCCTGGTTCAGCTTTTCACCACCCCGCTGATGTTTGCCGCCACCTTGAGCATATTGTTCTGGACCAACTGGAAGCTCTCGAGCTTTATCCTGGCGGTAGTTCCCCTGGTCATTCTGGTGGCCATCGTGCTGGGACGCATCATCCGGCGGCTCAGCAAGGCCTTCCAGGACAAAGTAGCCGAGGCCAACGCCCGCGCCGAGGAGTCCATTAGCGGCATCCGGGTCGTGCAGTCGTTTACCGCCGAGAAGCTCGAGGCCGAGCGCTACAGCCAGCTCATCGGCGAGTCGTACCGTACCGCCCTACGGCGGGCGCTGGTTTCTTCCGGCCTCAGTGGGGTGGTATTTTTTACCATTTTCAGCGCCCTGGGCCTCATCTTCTGGTACGGCGGGCGGCTGGTCTCGCTGGGCGAGATTACCCCAGGGCAGCTGGTCTCCTTCATCCTGTATGCCTTTAACGTGGCCGCCAGCGTGGGTACCCTGGCGGGCATCTGGAGCCAGGTACAAAGCGCCCTGGGGGCCAGCAGCCGGATTTTCGAGCTGCTGGATACCCCGCCCGACCTGAAAGAACCCGAAAACCCCATTCCCCTAACCGCGGTGCGGGGCGAGGTGCAGCTGGAGAACGTGCACTTTGCCTATGACGACCGCGGCGAGGTCTTGCGCGGGGTCAGTCTGACTGCTCCCCCAGGCCAGGTGGTGGCCCTGGTAGGCCCCAGCGGAGCGGGTAAAAGCAGCCTGATTGCCCTGATCCCGCGCTTTTACGATGTGACCGAGGGCCGCATTACCCTGGATGGAGTGGACATCCGCCAGCTACGGCTTCAGGACTTGCGCCGGCACATTGCGCTGGTGCCCCAGGAAACCCTGCTCTTTTCAGGTTCCATCGAGGACAACATCCGCTACGGCAACCCCCAGGCCAGCCAGGCCGAGGTTATCGAGGCCGCCAAAGCCGCCAATGCCCACGCATTTATCCAGGAATTCCCCCAGGGCTACCAAACCCTGGTGGGCGAGCGCGGGGTCAAACTTTCGGGCGGGCAGCGCCAGCGCATCGCCATTGCCCGGGCCTTGCTGAAAAACCCCCGCATCTTAATTCTGGACGAGGCCACCAGCTCGCTCGACTCGGAGTCCGAGGCCCTGGTACAAGAAGCCCTGGACAAGCTTATGCAGGGCCGCACCACTTTTGTGATTGCGCACCGACTTTCCACCGTGCGCAATGCCGACCGGATTGTGGTACTGGACAAAGGTCAGGTGGTGCAGCAGGGCACCCACGAAGAGCTGCTGGCCCAGGGGGGGCTTTACAAAGATCTCTACGAGCTACAGTTCCGTGAAGAAGTGCCCATGGTCTGATGCTGGAGGGTCTAGACCTTCAGAGCCAGTCCTTGAAGAAGTCACGCACCTTCTTCAGCGCCTCGATAAAGCGGTCTATGTCTTCCTGGGCGGTATAGACATAAAAACTGGCCCGCACCGTTGCGGGTACGCCCAGCTTGCGGTGCAGGGGCTGGGCGCAGTGGTGCCCGGCCCGCACGGCAATGCCGTACTGGTCGAGGGCTGTGGCCACGTCGTGGGCGTGAATGCCGCCCAGCACAAAAGGAATCACCCCGCCCCGGTCGGGGCCCCTTGGACCAAAGGTGCGCACCTCGGGCAGCTCTTCGTCCAGGCGCTTTAGGGCGTAGGCGGCCAGCTCGAGTTCGTGCTGCCATACCCTGTCCATGCCCAGGTTCATCAGGTACTCTGCAGCCGCCGCCAACCCAATGGCCTCGGCTACCGCCGGGGTTCCGGCCTCGAAGCGCTGGGGAGGTGCTGCATAGGTGGAGCGCTCTAGATATACCTCTCGAATCATGCTGCCACCCCCTAAAAAGGGGGCCAGGGTTTCCAGCGCCTCGTAGCGGCCCCACAGCACCCCAACCCCAGTGGGCCCCAGCATCTTATGCCCGGAAAAAGCGTAGAAATCGGCTCCCAGTGCCCGCACATCTATGGGCATATGAGGGGCGGACTGGGCCCCATCTACCACCACCAGGGCCCCCACGGCTTTGGCCGCCTGAGCAATTTGGGCCACCGGATTGACCGTACCCAGCACATTGGACACGTGCATTACACTCACCAGCTTGACCCGCTGGGTGAGGAGGGCATCCAGAGCCTCGAGCTCCAGACGGCCATCCGGCCCCAGCGGAATGGCCTTGATGCGGGCCCCTGTATGCTCACAGATCAGATGCCAGGGTACCAGGTTGGCGTGGTGCTCCATCTCGGTCAGCAGAATCTCGTCGCCGGGCCGTAAGTTGCGAAGCCCCCAGGCATAGGCCACCAGGTTGAGGGCCTCGGTGGTGTTACGCAAAAAAATAACCTCGCGCTCATCGGCCCCAATAAAGCGGGCCAGGGTACGGCGGGCCTGCTCATAGACTTCGCTGGCCTGCATCGACAGGGTGTAGGCCCCCCGGTGGATGCTGGCATTGAGCTCCCGGTAGTAGCGCGAGATCGTTTCGATAACCACTTCGGGTTTCTGGCTGGTGGCCGCTGAGTTGAGATAGACCAGGTCGGGACGCTGCATCAGAAGCGGAAAATCCTGGCGAATGGCTTGGGGTGTGACAATGGCCATAAATTTAGGGTAGCCCATTTCCAACAGGACGTTTAGGGCAAAAGGTTCATTTGTCCATTTTGGTTCACAATCCCCTGCTGTAGCAGAAAACCGAAGGTCTGGCCGCCTGCGGATGTCCAGAAGCGCGTGTCATAGAAGCACCAGAAATTAACAACCTTTATCCATAATCATAGCAATAGGTGGCTTTAGGCGGCTTTATATCGCTTTAGATCAGCATTCAAGCAAGATTAACCGTTCACTATTGGCTCGTTAAAGAACGCGTTACGCTTACGTTGTTCATAAAAAAGCGCATTTTAGACCCCTTAACGAACCGGTATAACCCGCTACCCACGCGGGTAAACCCCGATAACGGAAGGATTACGGCCTGGTTTGTACCCTCTAGACAGTGATGCCGCTGTTGCGGCCCAGGGGAGTTCGATGAAGAAAGTCAAGACGTGTCGCTCGTGCGGGTCGGGAGAATTGGTGCCCTTTCTCAGCTTGGGAAGGCTACCCCTCTCCAGCACTGTGGGCGCCGATCAGCTTGCCAGCCCCGAAGAACGGCGCAGCCTCGAGGTGGGCTTTTGCAAGCGCTGTAGCCTGGTTCAGCTCATGGGCGACGCTGCTGAGGATTCTCCGGCCCCTGCTCAGCCGGAGCAGGAGGGGTTGCTCGAGCGGCTGATGCACAGCTATCGGCTGGGCTCACACCACCTGGTACTGGCCCTGGAGGGCAGCAGCCTAGAGCTGATGCGTCAGTTAATGCAGGCGGGGGTGCGAGTGGTATATCTCGAGCCCCATCCAGAGCGCAGCAAAGCGGCTTCCAGCAAAGGCATTCCCACCCGACATAAGCGCCTTGATCGCCACTATACCCACCTGCTGCGCGAGGAAGGTCTGCAAGCCGATGTGGTGCTGGTCAATCAACTGCTTACTTATAGCAGCGACCTCAACGGGCTGCTCGAAAGCCTCGTGGTGGTGCTCAAGGATACGGGCTCGGTGGTGATGGAACTGCCCTATGTGCGGGCGTTGCTCGAGGCCCGGCAGTTCGAGCACTTTACCTACCAACAGCAACACTATTTCTCGGTCAGTGCCTTGCACGCACTGGTGCGCCGTCACGGCTTGTGGCTCCAGCGGGTCGAACCACTCTCGGAGGACTATCTGCGCTACTACCTGGGCAAGACCCGTCAGGCCGAATCCTCGGTTGGCTGGTATATGGAGGAAGAGCAGGCCCTGGGCCTGGGCGGGGCCGCCTATTACCTCGAGTTTGCCTCCCGCATCGCCGCTGTGCGCGAAGCCTTGATGGCTCTACTGACCGAACTACGGGCCCGTGGCCGAAGGGTGGCCGCCTACGGAGCCAATGCCCAGGGCACGGCCCTTCTCAACTATGTTGGGCTTGGTCGCGAGGTAATTGATTTTGTAGTAGATAGCGATGCCAGCAAACAGGGCCGCTACATAGCTGGGGTGCATGTCCCTATCTATGGGGACCACAAGCTGCTCGAAGAACAACCCGACTATCTGCTCCTGCTCAGCCATCAACCCGGCGAGATGGCCAGCCGATACCCGGAGTATTTAAAACGGGGGGGCAAGTTTATCGTTGCCCTACCCTACCCCGACATTCTGAACACGCCCCTCGGGCATAAAATTCAAATTGGTACTTGAAGCAACCCGCAATGGGTTTCACCCAGGGCTGGTGTATAAAGTAAAATTCTCCCTTCCTCCCCCAACGAGGGAGGTTAGGTGGGAGCATAACACCCAGCCAGGTCGCCTACCTGCGAGCATTTATTGCAACACCAAGCGTCTAAAGCGCTCCTGGTTGAGGTTTGCAAGGGTTCACGCACCGACCCTGGGGTTTCACCAGGATAGTTCTTAGTGCACGGGTAACTTGTTTTGCGGTGCGTTTTGAAGCACGTTGATTGCTCATAATTGCGATGTGTGTGGCTCATTTAGAGGGATCGTAGTGCATACCGATTTCCTGGTTACCAGACCACTTGGCAATTCTTCTCTGGACTATTTAGGCTATCGATCCAACGGTTAAGGAAACTTGGACGTCTACTTGCGCGCGACCCAGGAGCGGAAAATACTACCGGTATCTTCTCCATAGCCACTCAAAGCAAGCCCTACCCGCCGGATGTATAGGCGATCGGCTCCGGGGTAAATGTCGCTCAGCGCCCGGTACAGTACAGGTTCGTCTTCAAGGTAGACCTGAAACCGTTCGCCATCGCAAACCGCTCGAAGACGCACCGGTACGCCGTGGTAAAGCAAATCGGGTACACGACTCCAGACCATGTCGAAAGGGTCTTCATAACCGGCAAAACGCAGCATTGCCGCCACCGAGCTTTCGTTATCGTCCAGGTGCAAGGCCACCACCAGATGATGCCTGGCATCTTGCCAGAAACAGACTCCGGCTTGGCTTTGCTGGTTTTGCCCCTTACTCTGGCCTGGAGGAAGAATTTCGACTTCCAGATCGGCCAGATGGGTACTGTCCCAGGGCATGGTATAGACGGCGCGTTCTCCCGCAGCCGCTTCGATACGCAGGCCCCCCTCCGCAGGCATCAAATTTGCACGTCCCAGGGTGGGCTCCCAGGATATCAGCAAATCTTCGGCGGGATGGTTCAGATAGGGGGCGAACACTGTGGTCTGACCCTTGGCCTGCCAGGGTAGTCCCAGATCGAGCTCTGGCGGGAGTTCCACTTCGCGTGGATGCACCTCGAGGTCGGCAGCCTGTCCAACCAGTCCAACCCCAGCTTCGTTGGCCAGGCGATGCTCGAGGATGGGGTGTTCGGAAAAGAGGGGCTGGCCGTCCAGGGTAATGATGAGGGCTTTTCCATCGTCCAGCACCTGCACCCAGTGGGGTTGCTGAGCTGCGCCAGCATAGGGCTGGGCAGCCAGCACATACTGCTGGAGGCCATACTGCAAGCGCAAGCGGACTTCCTGAGCTTTCAGCTCTAGGGCCAGAAAATGCCCTGGGTCGTGGTAACGCCAGATCAGGCTGGCAGGCGCAGTCAGGCGCACATGAAACAGCCCTCCGGCTTCTCGCGCTTGCAAAAGCATGCCGGGGCCGTGCAGTTGCCACACCCCACCCTGAGCCGCCTTGCGCCCCAGTTGTGGCTGGGGGTCGACCAGCAAGGCTGTGCCGTACCCCTGCCAAGCGGGCACATCGGCTACCCGTACCCCATACACACGGGTGTCTATCCGGTGCCCCATTTCCCCCAGAATGGACTGGTATACCCCGGCGTATAAATCCTTTGCCGTCAGGCTATAAGGGTCTATCGCCAAAGGCCGCAGCCTGGGCAGGGCTGGGAGGTTGCGGCTGCCCTCGAGCGAACCGGCATAAAAAGCCACCCCCTTCTCGCGCAGTATCGAAAGCAGATAGATTGGGTTGTTCTGAACGCCCAGAAGCAGGTGATGTAAACCCCGCACCTTCGCTGCATACAGCCGGCCATTCTCACGGGGATGCCCCTGCATGACCAGGGCCTGACCGGACTCGAGGGGGTTGGTTGGCACAGGCTGATCAAACCAGCCTACTGCCAGATTTTCCCGGATGGGCTGGGGCCAGAAATGCGCCTTGAATGGAATTCGAGCGGTAGAGTTCTCCTGGCCGCCAACAAGGTGTAGCGGCGGGGTGCTCAGGGGCTCGGCATAGGTTTGTGAGTTGTTGTGTCCGTTGAGCATCAAGACCCCAAAGGCCAGTCCGGCTCTCCGGGCAAAGGGGCCATAGGCAATTCCCTGGCGGCCCCAGCCTGGCGTATCCAGGGGGGCAAAGCGCAAAACCCCGTTCTCCACCGAGATTTTGGCTTCTACATCTATCCCCAGACGTACACTTCCACAATCACTGGCGCTGCCAATAACATCGCCATACAACACTTCTCGCGTAAAGCGATCCAGGATTTCGGCAGGAGAAGTCTTGGGGTGTTTCATGCGCAGTTACAAGGTCTAAATCTACATTATGTAAGCGTTCGTAACCCCGCCGTGAAGAAAAAAACCCGCAGCAATCAGGAATAAAAACCTTGGAACGTTACCATCTAATCCTGGGTCGGCTTGACGCGACACGATTGCATAACGGCTGGGGATAACGGGTAACCCGAACGACCCGTACTCAGATAACCCCCCAACAATAAGCTGCGCCTTCGTTGGCCCTGCAAGCAGGAAGTAAAACACCCCACCAGATGGTGGAGTGTTTGTGGAGAACAGGAGCAGGGGATGGAAAGTATCAGCGGCAGGTATCGCTCTCGACACGAAACCAGCGCTGTCCATTGAGAAAAGTCTTGTCGCCGTCGTATTCGACCCGCAGGCGCTCTACCCCACCCCCATCCACATTGAGCAGCAATACGGCGCTGTTTTGGGTGGCTGATTCAATACGCCAGCGTCCCAGGGCCCGACCATTGCCCCCGCTCGAGGCCGATGCACCCGGCACATTGATGGTGGTCAGGCTTTCGTCAAAGTAGGCGAAGCTACCGTCGGAGCACAGGTGCAGGGTGCGCTGTTCGGAAATCCCCCCGCCACCGCCGCCCGAGTTATAGCTGGAGAAATACTTGAGCATCTTGCCAGCCAGAAACTGCGTCCACTGCCGCGCCACGCCGGTTGGGGCTGGGGGTGCCGGCTGGGGCCGAGCCGCCATAGGAGCCTGGAACCTGGTGGAGCCTGCAAGCCCTTCCAGCAGTTGCCCATAGAGGGCTTCGTTTTTTTGCGGGCCAGCATAGAAATAGATCACATGGTTTCTCGAGCCCAGCAAGGCCAGCGCCCGCCCTACGTACTGGCTGTTAAGATAACGGGCCGTCACCCTCGAGCCTTGCGTCTTGACCGAACCCACCAGTTCCAATACCACCCCCGCCCCCAGGTCTTGCGCTTCGTTCAAACCGGCCACCACCTGGGCGGGGGTCTGGTCTTTCATAAAAATCACCACTCCGACGCCCTCCACACTGTTGGACCCCAGCACCAACACCGCCTGTCCACCCTCTTCTTTGTAGGCTCCTGGCCAACCTTTGGGCAAGGTAAAACTGATACCGAGCATCGAGGACTTGACCTGTACACCGCCTTGGTATTGCTGACCAGGTCTGAGTTCGGCCTGGGCCGCTGCGATTCCACAAATCATCGAAGCCACCCACAAAGCGTGTTTTAAGTGTTTCATTCCTGGCCTCCTGTTCCCCAGTATTTACCCCATGTGTCTCACCAGCATCTCAGTACGGGGTTTTATTCGGCTAAGCTGGACACAGTAGACGACCCCGTGTGCGCTAAATGCGCAAATTTCCACTACAAAGGCCCCCAACCGGATAGCCCAGGAGCACGAATAAGCCGGTTTCGCCAACTATACCCTACAGGCCATGTAGAGCACTAAACACGGTTGGGCCCACCCAGCCTTGTTTCTAAGCTGGATATATTTTTTGCATTTGGCTCACCGATGGGCTCGAGCCAGCTTTTTTCCGAGCGTCTTCCTCTGCTAGGGAAATACCAACAGCTGGATGATGACCTTAGAAATTACGTTAGATTATTCAACAAATTATTCAATCGTCGAGGGTGGGTATTTGTGGGCGCTCTACAAGCGTCCGGTACACTGCTTTTTCAGTTGTTCACCTAAGCCTGGATGCGGTTGGGGGGAGGGGCAGGGGTCTCGTGGCTTCGCGCGCCTTGCTGGATGCCAATCAGGAAACTCATCTTCATCAGGGCGATGACCTGCTCTGTCTGCCCCGACTTAACCAGCTCGTCCACATATTCCGCTAGACCCGGGGGGAAAGGCATTTGCTGTAAGGCTTCGCGGTTGGCCTCAACCATTTGTTGAATCCACTCGAGAGGTGTCATACCTACTTGCTAATATAACACTCAACTTTTCTAACATTCGGGTTTTTGACACTATCGCGGGTATCCAGGTGCAGGCCTGACCAGAGGCCCTATTGGCCAACTACCCGCTCTCGCTGTTTGGTGAACACCTTTTCCTACTGACCGACCTGCCGCTCATTGGCCGATAAATCACTCTGGAGCCAGGCCAGCACGGCCTCGGCGGCTGTCAGATTGGTTGCCAGGGGAACGTTATGAACATCACAGACCCGCATCAGGGCCTGTACATCCGGTTCATGAGGCTGAGCCTGGAGGGGATCACGCAAGAAAATAACCGCCAGTACCTTGTCCTCTGCAATCATGGCCCCGATCTGCTGGTCGCCACCCAGCGGCCCAGAAAGCATGCAGGTCACGTTCAGGCCAGCTTTTTCCTGTAAGAGTCGTCCGGTTGTACCGGTCGCAACCAGGGGAAAGCGCGAAAGCAGGTCTTTGTGGTCTTTGGCAAAAGACACCATATCGGTTTTCTTGCCATCGTGAGCAATGAGGGCCAGTACCTTCATGAGCTCTATTGTATGGTTCTGACCTTAGCCTAGAATCCGGTTGGAATCATGAAAAAAGCAGTTCTATGATCTGGTCATACCAGATTCGGTTAGTTCAGCGCCGGATGGCGGCGAACTAACAGGGCCGAAGTTATCCGCGTAGCGGAGGGCGATACCGCCCCTTGAAAGTTATCCGCGTAGCGGAGGGCGATACCGCCCCTTGAAAGTTATCCGCGTAGCGGAGGGCGATACCGCCCCTTGAAAGTTATCCGCGTAGCGGAGGGCGATACCGCCCCTTGAAAGTTATCCGCGTAGCGGAGGGCGATACCGCCCCTTGGAAGGCAGACGCTTTCTTCGCCGACCGTTCAAGAGGGGTGTGCTCTAGGATTCAAAAAAATGGCCTCTGGGGATCTTCAGGGCCGGTGCATAAAGTAAAACCTCTCCTTCCTCCCCCAACGGGGGAGGCTAGGTGGGGGCCTAATACCCGGCCTGGTCGCCTGTCTACGAGCATTATTTTGCAACACTGGCTATCTAGAGCGCACTAAGCTAAGGTTTGCAGGGGTTTACGCACCGACCCTGTGGGGATCTTTGGTTTGGATGATTATCTTTTTGAATCTGGTATTATCAGCAACTCGGTGTACATTTTAGTCACGCTCAATGAGCCGAACATTGCAATTTTTGGGTAATCAACGTGCTTCAAAACTGACCACAAAGCAAACTGCCTGTGCACTAGAATTCAAAAAGAAAACCTACAGGTTTTTTGGTTTTGTGAATCGTCTTTTTAAATCTGGTATTACCGCTACACTAAGTATTTGCTTCATTGAAAGGCAAGCTGGGGCATCGCAACGCCTGTAGGGAATTGCGCCAGGTACGAGATTACCGCATACGCTGGTTTCGCCAATCTACCATGGCGCAACTTAGTTCAGTGTCCGGCTTCCACCCATCAGGCTTCTGGCTCGCTCGAGGTAGTTGCTAAGGGTGTGATGCCACTCATCGGCGGGGTGCAAGAAGGGCAACACCGCCTCGCTGCGCGAGACGATCTCGTCGGGGCGACGAAACCCCAACTGGGCCAGGGTGTCCACCACCATTTGCTGGGCCGTGACCCAGTCACGGCTGCCCTCGAGGGCCTCTTCACAGGCTTTGGTGTAGTGCTCGAGGGCCTCCTCCAGGTGCAGCAGGTCGTAAGCCAGGTTGCCCAGAATCAGATGTCCGGCGCTCAAACTGCCCAGCCGAATGGCTTCCTGGGCAGCCCGAGAGGCTTCCTCGTAGCGGCCCAGGCGGTAGAGGACCTCGGCCAGATCGCCATAGGCTTCACCCTGGTAGCCATACTCGGGGTCACGCATAACCTCGCGCAGGGTCGCCTCGGCCTCGGCCAGCTCGCCGGCTTCCAGATAGGCCACCGCCAGTTCGTGCAGGGCATAGCTTTTGTCGGGGTCTTCGGCCCGCCGCACGGCCTCACGGAACGCATCGATGGCCTCACGGGGGTGGCCTAGCTGCATCAGGGCCTGCCCGTGAACCAAAGGGGTACCGTGGGCCAGCTCGGCGCCTTCTCGCTCTTTCTCCAAAGCGCGCTGGATGGCCTCGAGGGCCAGGCTGGGGTTACCCAACAAAAGCTGGCTGCGGGCCTCGAGGTAGTAGCGGGTGGCCGCATCTTCCGGATCCTCGAGCTCGGGGGCGTCGGGCTCGGCTTCCCGCAGGGCCGTCAGGGCTTCCTGGCCCATTCCAGCCTCCACGAACATTGCCGCCGCGTCTATCAGGTTCCAGTAGTGTTCCAGCCCCACCGCCAGCCGTGCGGCGTCCTTGTAGGCAGCAGCCGCCTCGGCGGCCCGGCCCAGACGCTCCAGGGCCTTGCCCCGCAAGGTGTGGGCCCGCCAGGCCAGGAAAGCGGGTAGCTCGAGGGGCCGGTTCAGAATCTCCAGCGCCTCTTCCGGCAAGCCCAGGTACATCAGGGCCTGGGCCCGGTGGTAGAGCGCACGTGGGTCGGTGGTCTGGGGCAAAATTTGCCGCACATCTTCTTCCGAGGCCCCTTCCAAGGCCCGCATCTCGCCCAAAATGGCGCGGTAACGGGGGTGGGCCTCGAGGGTGGGTACACTGCCCAGACCTTCTTCCAGGGCCCGGTTGGCCCCCTCGATACCCCCTTCCCCATACAGCGAATATGCCTCCGCCAGCAGCAAGGCCGCCTCGGCTGCGTCCTGCCCCTGCGCCAGCGCCAATGTGCGTACCAGCGTCTCAAACGCCGTATCGTAGTCGCCTTGGTGGAGGGCCTCGAGAACCGCTTGCATTGCTACCCATCATAAGGCGGAAAGCTGAAAGCAATGAGTGCTGCAGGATAAGCCACAGGCTACAAGCTCAAATCAATGAAACTCACCGCCAAAAGCAAAGCGCCGGCCCTCTCCAGCTTATCTGTCCTGTGGCATTGCTTGGGGCGATTTTCTCTATTCATACCCGATTCGGTTGATTCGTTACCGAACGTAAACTAAAATCAACCCAACCGAAAGGAGTGTTGTAGGGTTCAAGTAAGACAACCCCTGGGGTTTCTTAAATTGTCCTTTTATGTTGGGTACTAGGTGGGGTTGCTGACCAGCACCCTAACGCAGCCTGCCGATTCAGGGCCTGGCCGAAGGATTCGCGCACGAGCCACCAGGTATTGCCAGGAGCGGTATGGTTTTGCCGACGTGCCATGCGGATTTGCAAACTGGATGTAGCTTAAACCCTCTCCCCAAACCGCTTTACACCCTAGAACTCATTCCTCACACTGGGATTGAGTACCATATACTTCAGTTAAGGTGCGTCAGTTCGCCGATCAGTCGGTGGATTATGCATCGCCCGCCTGGCGGGCACCCAATGGAGGTTACGTTTTGCCTACGCGCATCAATCCCTGGAGCTTGATAATTGTCGTCATCCTGGCCTATTGGCTCTTTACCCTATTTGGCGGCAGCAACAACGCCCGCACCACCGTGTCGTATAGCGATTTTATCGCCTATGTCGAGCAAGGCAAGGTCGCCCGGGTGGTGTTGCAAGAAGGCCGTATCAACGGCTTTTTCAAAGCCCCTGAGCGCATTCAGGTTGGCAACGCCACTGAAACCACCGATCGCTTTACCGTCATCGCGCTTCCTCCGGGCTTCAGCGACCCGCAATTCACCAACCTGCTGCGCCAGAATGGGGTCGAGATTACCAACCGCCCCCCCAGCTTGTGGGGACAGTTGCTGTTTACCCTCCTGCCGATTCTGCTCCTGATTGGTTTCTGGTGGTTCTTCTTCATGCGTTCGCAGGGGGGAGCAGGTCAGGTCATGCAGTTTGGGCAGAGCCGGGCCCGGCAGTATGGCAAGGAGCGAAGGGTCAGTACCACCTTTAAAGATGTGGCCGGGCATAACGAAGCCAAGCGGGAACTAATGGAAGTGGTGGACTTCCTCAAGAACCCGCAGAAGTACATTGCCATTGGGGCCGAGATTCCCAAGGGTGTGCTGCTGGTCGGGCCGCCCGGCACCGGTAAAACCCTCCTGACCCGCGCCGTTGCCGGGGAAGCGGGTGTGCCTTTCTTCTCGGTTTCGGCCTCGGAGTTCATGGAGATGTTTGTGGGGGTAGGGGCCAGCCGGGTGCGCACCTTGTTTGAGGAAGCTCGCCGCAACGCCCCGGCCATCATCTTTATCGATGAGCTCGACTCGATTGGACGCAAGCGCGGTGCTGGCATTGGCGGCGGCCACGACGAGCGGGAACAGACCCTCAACCAGATTCTTTCCGAGATGGACGGCTTCGAGAAAGACACCAGCGTCATCGTGCTGGCCGCCACCAACCGCCCGGACATTCTGGATCCGGCCCTGTTGCGCCCGGGGCGCTTTGACCGCCAGGTGGTTATTGGGCTCCCTACCCTGGAAGAACGCAAGGAGATTTTGCTGGTGCACATGCGGGGCAAGAAGTTTGCCCCCGATGTGGACGTGAACAACCTGGCCCGCCTCACCCCGCAGTTCAGCGGAGCCGACCTGAAAAACCTGGTCAACGAAGCCGCCTTGCAAGCTGCTCGCGAAAACGCCACCGAGATTACCAACGCACACTTCCAGACCGCGCTCGACAAAATTATGCTGGGTCTGGAACGGGGAACCCTGAAGCTCAGCGAGCAGGAAAAGCGGGCCGTGGCCTACCACGAAGCGGGTCATGCGATTGCGGGTGAGGTGCTGCCCTATGCCGACAAGACCGAGAAGGTCTCGATTGTGCCCAGAGGTATGGCCCTGGGGGTACGCTGGAGCAAGCCTGAGGAACGCATCCTGATGAGCAAGGAACACCTCGAGGATACCCTGGCCATGACCCTGGCTGGCCGGGCTGCAGAAGAATTATTTGTCGGCACCATCACCACCGGGGCCTCCAACGACTTCAAACAAGCCACCAGTCTGGCCAAGCAAATGGTGCTGGACTGGGGCATGGGCGACCACTTCAAAAACGTGGCCTGGGGCTCCAACACAGGGCCTATCTTCTTAGGTGAGGAAATTGCTAAGAAACAGGACCACTCCGAAGAGACCAGTCGCCTTATCGACGCCGACATACGCGCTATTCTGGACCGGGCCTACGAAAAAGCCAAACAGGTATTATCCGACAACGCCAAGGCCGTACACCAGCTCTCCGAGGAACTTCTGGAGTCGGAAATTGTACAGGGTGAGCGCGTTCGTGAGATTATCGCTCAGACCAAACGTCCGGAAGCAGTAGCTCCAGCAGCCTATAATCCTGAAATTTGATCGCGGCTTGTGCCATCTGCCTTTCCTGGCAAGCGTTTTATCTTGTACAGCCGAGGACGGCTGCGCCAGGGATTGGTAGAAACAGCTCTGATACCAGATTCGGTTAGTTCGTCACTGAACAGTGACGAACTAACCCGACTGAAAGGAGTGCTCTAGGATTCAAAAAGATAGCCTCTGGTTTTTTGGTTTAAATGATTATCTTTTTGAATCCGGTATGAAATCATACCTCTCCCTCCTGCAAGGATGGGGCTTTCTTTATACATGGCCGTCTTTCATATCGCACACTCCACTGATCGCACACTCCACTGACGTGGCCGCCCGTTCAGGCGGCCACGGTTCTGTCTGAAACAGAGGATCTACAACCCACGATGGCTCCATCTTTGTGAAGAGTGCTCTCAACAGGAGGACTCCCCGGTCTGGCAACCGGGGAGCGATACATGAAGCGTCTGGCATATGAATGCTAACATATTGCATTTTTTATGTCAACACTTTACGCAGAAAGTGCAGTATTGTGCAAAGTGTAAAACAAAAAATTATCTTTTGTTCTTTTTTGCTTTTACATTTTGCAAGGTGCTCGCGCCTTTACGCCAGTCTGCGAAAACCACGGTAAAACGGGCCTCGAGTTCTGCTTCTGATTCCTGGGCAAAACGCCGGTACCGCTCGACCAGCTCCAGGGCATCTTTGGTAAGCGTGCTGCCCCCGCCACCTTCTCCCCCGGAGTGGCGCTCCAAAAGTGGAAAGCCCAACCCTTCCTCGGCTTTTTTAAGCCTGTCCCAAGCGCTGCGGTAGCTCAGTCCGATGGCTTTAGCCCCGGCCTTGAGGCTGCCGCGCTCGGCTACCGCTACGAGTAAGCGTAAAGTACCCGGCCCCAGCAAAAAATTGCCCGTGTCGGACTCGAGCCAAAACTTCGTCTTTAGCCGCATGTTTTCAGAGTACAGCCAGCCGCAACTGATTCCAAATGGAACCAGGGCTAGCGCAACCGGCGGCTTTCTAGATCGGCATGAAGATTAAGGTAAAACAGCCAGCCCTTGACCGAGAGGGGCCCCAGGCTGTTGTGGGGGATTTTTTCGCCGACAGGAAGGTCTTCCAGGCGCTTGACCAGGGCCAAAGTCTGCTGGCGGGTGGCCTGGAACTCCTCGGCCAGTCTATCGTGGGTGAGGCCCTCGGGCGGCTTGTAGGGATGGTGTCCATCCATCAGCAAAGGCTCGCTTAGCGCAACCCGCAAGCGCCGCTGACCCCAGCGTTCGATGCCGATAATGTGGCGGATAGTTTTTTCGGCCAGGGACGACCTGGACTTACGTATTCGAGCGACAATTTGTGAGCCGCTCTGTTCCAGCGCGCGGTACAGTTGAACATAGCTGCGGCGCGAGGCAGGCACTTCCACAAACCACGGTACCCCCAGTCGCATGACCTGATCTCGAAGTTTCATACGCCCAACATACGCCATTGGGTCTGAGTTCGTCAGCGTTCTGAAAAGCAGTTTGGATGTTCTCCCATAGCTGCAATTCCCGGCGCTTACACAGTCCGGCTTGTTTGTGGAAAAATCCGACAAATCCTCATCCGAGCGGCCTTGTAACCAATAGCTCGGTATGCACTACTTTCCTCTTTAATAAGCCGCACATTGCAATTTTGGGCAATCAACGTGCTTCAAAACGTACCGCAAAATAAATTACCGGTGCACGAGGACAGTCTTCCCAGGCGAATGTCGCTATCCTGTTAGTCAGGACGGTTCTATGCCCCAACGCTACATTCCACCCCCCACCCCGCAATATGCCCTCGAGTCCGGTCCCATCCTGCTCAAGGATGGCCGCACCGCCACCCTGAGGCCCGCTAAACCCGAAGACCGGCCTTTGTTTGTGGAGTTCCTCGAGCGCCTTTCACCCCAGGCCCGCACCTTCCGGTTTTTCTCGGAAGTCCGCCCCGAAACTGCTGCCGACCTGCTGCTTCGCAAGCCTCCAGACGAGGACAAGGTCACCCTGGTGGTACTCTCGGGCGACCCCGAGCGCATTATTGCCACCGGGGAGTATGTGCAGGAGGGGCCGGGTTCTACCTCCGCCGAAGTGGCTTTTCTGGTAGACGACTGGTATCAGGGCAAAGGTCTGGGTTCGCTCTTGCTCGAGCGACTGGCCTTGATTGGCGTTCAGCGGGGCATCCGGCGTTTTCATGCTTTCACCCTGGCCGAGAACAAACAGATGCTGGATGTGTTCAAAGCCAGCGGCTTCAAGGTAGAGTCCCACACCGACTCCGGTGAGGTCGAGGTCAGCTTTGAGATTGAACCCAGCCCGGAAATGGTCGCTAGGTTCGAGCTGCGAGAGCGGGTGGCTACCGTGGCCTCGCTGATGCCGGTCTTGCGTCCAAAGGGGGTAGCGGTGGTGGGGGCCTCCCGCGACCCCAAGAGCGTAGGCTACCAGGTTCTGGAACACCTCATACTGAACCGTTTTCAAGGCCCGGTCTATCCGGTGAATCCCGCGGCTACCCCTGCGGCGGGCGACGTGCCGGTGGTGGGCTCGATGCTGGCCTACACCTCCATCAAAGCCGTGCCGGGGCCGGTTGACCTGGCCATTGTGACCACCCCCCGCGACAAGGTACTCGAGGCCGCCGAAGCCTGTGGACAGCGAGGGGTACGGGCCCTGATGGTGGTGACTACCGACATGGAGACACCCCAGATCAAAACCCTGTTACAGACCTGTCGCCACTACGGGATGCGGCTCCTGGGGCCGGGTTCGCTGGCCCTCATGAGCACCAGCCCGGAAGTGCAGCTTTGCGCCGGGCTGGCCTCCCGGCTACCGCCCAAAGGACGCATCGCCATGTCCAGCCAGAGCGGCGCGGTGGGGCTGGCCGTGCTGGAATACGCCCGCGAGATGGGGTTGGGGTTTTCCAACTTTGTGTCGCTGGGAGCCAAGGTTGACATCTCCTCCAACGACCTGATCCAGTACTGGGAAGAAGACCCCGATACCGGACTGATCCTGCTGTATGTGGAGTCGTTTGGCAACCCCCGGCGGTTTGCCCGGTTGGCCAGGCGGGTAGGGCGCAAAAAGCCCATCCTGGCGGTGCGACCCGGGCGTGACCCGGTGGTGGAGGCCCTTTTCCAGCAAACCGGGGTGGTGCGAGCCGAAAATCTGGAAGAGATGTTCGACATTGCGGCCATGCTGGCCTACCAGCCCCTGCCGGAAGGCCCTAAGGTGGCCTTGCTGACCAATGCCTCGGGGCCCGCTTATCTGGCCAAGGACGCCCTCGAGGCCGAAGGGCTTGTTGCCGAGGTGCGCGACCTGGGCTCCCGTGCCTCCGCCGAGCAGTACCTGGCAGCAGCGCGCGAACTCCTTTCCAGCGGTTACAACGCTGCTATTGCTTTGTTTGTACCCCTGGGTTATGCCACCCTGGATGAAGTAGGCGAGGCTCTACGTACCGCCCTGAAAGAAGCCCGCGAACAGGGCGTGAGCATCCCAGTTCTGACCTGCTTCATGACTTCTGGGCGGCCCCGGGTGCGGCTGGGAGAAGAACTGGTTCCTTCGTACCGCTTCCCCGAGTCGGCAGGCAAAGCCCTGGCGGCCGCTTACGCCTACGCCCAGTGGCGCAAGAAACCGCCTGGGGAAATTCCCGACCACGGGGTACAAGAAGATGAAGCCCGGGCGCTGGTGGGTACGGCCAAAGGCCTCCTGAGCGCGGCACGTACCAAGCAACTGCTGGGCTACTTTGGCCTAAAAGTGTCGGATTCCGGCCAGGGCATCGCCCTGACCCTGCGGGTCGTGAGCGACCCCTTGTTTGGCCCGGTTTTGACGCTGGCACTCACGGGTCTGCCGCTGGGCGAGCAACAACTGGGCATGCGCATCACCCCCCTGACCGATATCGAAGCGCTGGAGATGCTGGCCCCCCTATCGGGCAAGGCCCACCTGGAGAGCCTGCAAGATGTGCTGCTGCGGGTCTCGAGGCTGCTGGAAGAGCTGCCGGAAGTAGAGGGCCTGGAGTTAGGTATGCTGGCTGCCCCACAAAGCACTTCCATCTGCCAGGCCCAGGTTCGGCTCAGGAGTTAGACCGAACGCAATCTGCAAAGGGTGGGTTTCTTGCTCCGCCTGTAGGAACCGTACCGTCAGTCCTCCGCTGTCGGTTTGCGGCCCACAAAAATGCTCCAGTCCTCCTCGCCATCCTCCGAGACAGCCAGGTGGTAGTGCTGGGGCTCGAGATCCTGCTCGCTCAACAGGTTTTCCACAGGGGCCACAAACGCCCACCGCAGCAGCCCGTCCCTGCGGATCAGCCCTCGCGGCTTATGGTCGGGCCGCACAATCAGCACCAGTCGCCCCCCGGGTTTGAGCACCGGCAGGGCATGCCCCAGGTGCCCCGAGAGCCAGTTGGCGTAATCGGTCTCGGGGTGTTCGTGTATTTTGTAGTCGAAGACGTTCTGGGCAAACCAGGCAAAGGTAGGCGGGTGCAGTACCAGTAAATCGGCCACCTCTTCGCCCAGGGCTTCGGCCAGGTCGGCAATGTCAAGCCGCTTGACCAGGCGGTCGTCTCCGTTCAGATCGCTCCCCCAGGCCTGGCGGCCCAGCTCGAGGGCTTTTTGCACTACCGTCCCCTCGCCGGCCATGGGGTCTACCACCCACTCCCCCGGCCGGCTGTACCGTTCCACCAGCACCTCGGCTATCGCAGGGTTCAGGCCCTCGAGCCGACGCAACCGTACATCGGTGGGAAAAATCCAGACCGGCCTGGTCGCCCAGTTGGGCAGCGCCCGCCGCTTGACCAGCAGGCTGCGCCAGGTCCGTGCTTTGGCTGCTTCCTGGAGCTGGGCTATTTCCAGTTCATGCCTGCCGTAGCGGCTTTGCAGCTTGTACAGCTCGGCAAAGCTGGCTCCCGCGGCCAGCATCTCGCGCAGGACGGGGCCCAGGGGCGGCCTGGCACAGGCCAGGGGCAGCACCGTGTAGCGCAGGTGCTTGGTGCTGCCCAGCCCGAGCCGGTGTGTAAAAGCCGCAAAGGAAGCCTGATCCAGCCCCAGCAGGGCCTCTGCGGTCTCCGGGTCGCTGGCTTTGGGCCGGCCCAGATAGTCCCGGCCCGCCTCCAACACCCTCTGATAAACCTGGTAAGCCTTTGGCATACAGCTTCATTTTGCCGCTCGAGTGATTTCTGTTCGACGGAAATTACAACCCGGCTAGAGCGCTCTTCACATAAAATCTCCCGAGAACGACCCAGAGCAGGTACGCAAAGCCCAGCAAACCTGGCAGGAGCGGGTCTACTCGGCGCCCAATCCCGGGTAGGGCCGCTCGCTCACTCAATCACGATTTTCTCGAGGCCAATCTCCGGCTTGGGGTACTGCATCTTGAGGCTTTCCAGGGTTTCGACCAGGATGCTACTCACCAACCAGTTGCGATACCAGTTCTTGTTAGCCGGTATCACATACCAGGGGGCGTATGCGGTGCTGGTCTCGCGCAGGGCGTCCTCGAAGGCTTCCTGGTACTGGTCCCATAGTTTGCGGTCATCGAGGTCACCCTTGCGAAACTTCCAGCGCTTCTCGGGGTTGTCCAGGCGCTCTTGCAGGCGTTCACGTTGCTCGTCTTTGGAGATGTGCAAAAAGAACTTGAGGATGGTAGTGCCCTCGTCGGCTAACATTCGTTCGAACTCCCGGATGTGGTGGTAGCGCTTTTGCCAGACCTCTTTGGGCACCAGGTTCTTGACCCGTACTACCAGCACGTCTTCGTAGTGCGAGCGATTGAAGATGACCAGCTCGCCCTTGCGGGGCACCTGCTGATGCACGCGCCAGAGGTAATCGCGGGCCAGCTCATGCTCGGTGGGTACGCCAAAGCTGGCCACCCGCACCCCGCTGGGGTCTACCCCGTCGAAGACCACCCGGATGGTGCCATCCTTGCCGCCAGCGTCCATGGCCTGCAACACCACCAGCACCTTATGCTTGCCTTCGGCAAAGAGTAGTTCTTGTAGCCTTTCCAAATTTTTGTTAAGCGCTTCCAGCGCCACCAGGGCTTCCTGTTTACCTCCCTTGAAGGCGCTGGTGTCGTTGGGGTCGAAATGCTCGAGGCGAAATGAACTGCCGGATTCAACACGATACTTTTTCATAACGCTCCTTTGTCGCGGATTTTATGCCAGATTATGCGGGCAGCGCAAAGGCGAGGGCTCCATACCCCTGATGATCTCTGTCCTCTAGCCGTTCGTTATCTTCCTTAAGGCTGATTTCAGGTAGGTAGGCTATTTTCTAGCCAAGAGGAAATTCACGATGGCTCGAGCACTGACCTACCCCCAGGCCACCCACCTGCTGCGCCGGGCCGCCGCAAGAGGGCGAAAGCAGGAGGCCCAACAACTCGTGGAGATGGGCCTCGAGGCCGCCGTAGACTACCTGCTGCGCGACCCGGCCCCGGCCCCCGTCTACACCACCGCCGCCACCCGCAACGAACGCGTCCAGCAGCACCGCGAAATCAGCCAGCTCTGGCTGAACCACTGGCTTACCACCCCTACCCCCGCCGCCGAGCGGATGGTGCTCTTCTGGCATGGCCACCTGACCTCAGAGTTCCGCGAGACAATGGGGGCCCAAGGCATAGACTTCTGGAACCAGTTTGCCACCTTCCGGCAACTGGGCTACGGGCCCTACGGCGAACTTCTGAAGGCTATCGCCCGCAATCCGGTCATGCTCCTCTACCTCAACAACGCCCAGAGTCGCAAGGAACACCCCAACCAGAACTGGGCGCGGGAACTGCTCGAGCTATACACCATCGGGCCCGGCCACTATACCGAGCAGGACATCCTGGAAGCAGCGCGGGCTTTCACCGGCTGGACGGTGCGGCTTCCCGGCAACCAGCGGCCCCGCGAGGCCAGTGCCAATGTGGCCTACGAGTTTGTTTTCAACCGCAACTGGCACGACCCGGGCGAGAAAACCTTTCTGGGCAAGCGCATCAGATCGGGCGAGGAGGTGCTGGAAATCCTGATTGCCCACCCCAAGACCTACGAATTTGTAGGGCGCAAACTGCTGAAATTTTATCTTTGCCCCGACCCCCCCGAGCCGCTGGTGCAGGAGGGAGCGCGGGTCTTCCGCAGCAGCGGGACAAAAGAGTTTCTGTACTGGCTCTTCACCCACGAAGCCTTCTACGATCCCGAGTACCGCAATGCCCTCATCAAAAGCCCGCTGGAGTACCTGGTGGGGCTGTGGCATGCCGCCGGGGTCAGCAGGGTGGACTTTGAGGAGCGACCCGGACGGGGGCTTTACCAGGCTTTAGCAGCCATGGGACAAATTCCTTTCGACCCGCCCAATGTAGCGGGGTGGGACGGGGGCCTGGCCTGGCTGGCCGAGTCGCCCTTCCTCACGCGGCTCAACCTGCTGGCAGGTTTTGCCGGTCGGGAGCGCGGTCTCGACCTCGAGGTATTCATGGACAACGCCGGGGGTGCTTTGGCCCTGGTTAAGCCAGAGGCTCAGCTCCTGTAACGTCAGCTTTAGAACCCTTGACGAGGTTTACATGAACCGACGCGACTTTATCCAAAAATCCCTACTGACCCTGGCCCTGGGGCAGGGCGCACCCTCGCTGCTCTCCAGAACGGCTCTGGCGGCGCAGTCCAGGGACAAAATCCTGGTGGTTATCAACCTGTTTGGCGGCAACGACCAGCTCAACACCTTGATTCCCTACCGCAACGAACTATATTACCGCCTGCGCCCCAACATCGCCATCAAACGCGAGGAAGTCCTGGATTTGGGAGCCAAGGGGCAAAAACTGGGCTTTCACCCCGAACTAAGGCCACTGATGTCAATGTGGAACAACGGCGAACTGGCCATCATCCCGCAGGTGGGCTATCCCAACCCCAACCGCAGTCACTTTATTTCCACTTCCATCTGGCACACCGCCGACCCCAGCCGCAGGCAAGAAACCGGCTGGCTGGGCCGCTGGGGCGATCTCCAGGACGACCCTTTCTGCGACACCTTCCTGGGCGGAGCCACCCCCCAGGCCCAGATGGGCGAGCGACGCAGCGCACCTGCTATTAGCAGCATTGATGCCTTTAGTATTCGGCTGCCTCGGCAGTTCGAGGAAGCGTTCGACAAGGAGGCCCGCCTAGCCCGCGGCGGTACCGCCGAGCAGGTACGGCAGGCCATGCTCTCGCTGAGGGGGGCCCTGGACAAAATCGGGCGGCTGCGCGAGGTGAAAAACCGCGCCCAGTACCCCGACAACGCCTTTGGCCGAAGCATGGGCGACATCGCCCGCATGATTGCCGGGGGGCTGGGCAGCAGCGTCTACTACACCACCCTGGGCGGCTGGGACACCCACGCTGGCCAACCCCCGCGCCAGGCTGAGCTCCTGGGCTATGTGGCCCAGGCCACCGCCGCCTTTCGTGCGGATATGAAGGCCATTGGTCGGGATAGGGACGCAATGATTATGGTTTTCAGCGAGTTTGGACGACAGGTCGCCGAAAACGCCTCCTTTGGCACCGACCACGGAGAGGGTGGGCTGATGTTGGTACTCGGAGGTGGCGTGAAGGGCGGGTTGTTCGGTAGCGAACCCGACTTAGAAGACCTCGAGCTCAACGCGCTCAAATACCAGACCGATTTCCGCAACGTCTACGCCACCGCCCTGAACTGGATTGCGGCCAACCCCAAAGAGGTGCTGGGGGCGGATTTCAGCCCGGTGGCCTTGTGGTGAGCCTACCGGGCAGGTGCTTCAAACTGTTAGACGGCACCAACTTCCGGTTCGGTAGGTTTAACTAAAAGCCTCTAATACCGGCACGGTGTCGTAAAACTCCCTGTTGCGAACCACCAAACCGTCTTGAATCGTCCAGATGTGGGCCCAGTGGGTTTCCCAGGCTTTCTGGGTAGCCTTGACCCGCACCCGCTGCCAGCCCAACACAGTCACCAGGCCGTTTTCCCCTGGCAAAAACTCGCGGGGTTCGTAAGCCTCCACGCTCACCGTGGCCCCAATGGCCCCAAAGAACTTAAGCATATCCTGGTGACCCTTATGGGTGCCGGCCCAGGGAATCTCCGGGGGGCCATACCAGACCCAGTCAACATCAGGGTGGAGCAGGGCCATCACCCCGGGAATATCTCCCTGTCCAAAACGCTGGTAGATAGCTTGGGCCACTTCGATATTGTTCTGAACGACTTCAAGCTTGTTCAATGATTCCTCCTACATCTTGGGTCTTCAGGCGTAGGCGCGGTACTCAAGCCCTTGCCGACTTCATTGGGCGAGCCCCGGCCAACCACTCCAGCAGCCCTTTCTCACCTTGCTGCATGCACCAGTCGTGGTTATAGCGAAACAAAGGCTTGAGAAAAGGCGAGAGCAGCCGCACCAGCAGGAACTCAGCCCTGGGCCGCCAGTCGTAGCCGACCTCGGTGCCGCCCTCCACGCTGCGTAAACGCCACACACCGGTGCCAACCAGGTCACCTGTGGTCTTGACCACCAGCATCTGAGGCCATTCCATTTCTACACTTTCAACCACAAAGCTCAGCTTGTAAGGCAGTGAACCATGCACCTTGACCCTGGTTCTGGCTCCAACCCCGTTTTGATGGCCCTCGCTAAGCCGTTCCACCTCGTCGTAGACCTGGCCCCACCACTGGGTGTAGAGCTCGATCTGGGTGATGCTCTCCCAGACCTGCTCGATTGAAGCGGGAATCAGCCAGCGGTCGTAGAAGTGGTACTCGTGGGCCAGCTTGTGATTGGGGGCAGGCTCGGAGCTCGCAAAGCGGGCGTAGCGGGGCCGGTAACCCAGCATCCGCCCCAATGCAGCCAGGACTCCGAATATTAGCCGCTGAAGCGGAGCGGAAATGCCCACCATGTAGGAGCCGGGCTGAAGGGTCTGAAACAGCACCGCCTTTTGTAGCAAGCCCAGGCGCCGACCCTCGGCGGCCAGACCAAAGCCAGTCTCGAGAAAATCTTCGAAGGCCTCGAGCATCCTGCGGTCTGGCTGCGGAAGCTCGACCCACTGGCGCAGGTGCAGGGGCTCCGACCCCGCGTTGTAGGGGTTGAGGTGGGGAATATTCTGCGGGATGCTAAAGCGGTTCCCCGCCCCCACGGTCTGCTCTACCCCGTCCAAAAGGTAGGTAGCTGTACCCGCAAGCACCTCGAACTGCTCGTCAAAGCTAGTGTGGAAGTGGGGCTGCTGGCCTTTCTTTCCCGGTCCCGGCGGGTAGAGGATTTCCACCGCGAAGCCCCTGCCCTGGGTGTCGCGGGCGGTCTGGATAAAGGTGAGTTGAACCCCGCTGATGGGGTCGTGGAGGGTTGTGCCAGGATGGGCCATGGGTGTCTCCTTCTCTAAGCGGGTAGGGTCAGGTGCCCCAGTTGCAGCAGCAAGCCCAGGCCGTCGGAATAGTTGTGACCTTCGATGGCCAGGCCACCTGGGCCAAAGCGCCAGACCTCGCACACGTCCAGCGAAAAAGGTTTGTGGCTGGGCCCAAAAGGCGTGCCGGACATGGGGCCGTCCTGAATTCCAACGGCCCGGAACCGCGCCGTGACCCAGTCGCCGGCCTCAATATAGTGGGCATCCACAATTTTGATATTGGCGGCCATGGCGACAAAACCGGCCAGCATCTGGCGGAACTCCGCGCGGCTGCGGTAGACCTGGCCTCGCCCGTGGTCGGTCATGGTGCCATCCGGGGCCAGCACCTTGGTTGCTTCGTCCAGGTTACCGGCGCTAAAGGCTTGGTGGGCTTTGCGTAGCGTTTCTATATTGCTCATGGTTTCCTCCTACGGGTAGGCCTTCTCAATCGCCTGCCTGGGGGGAGACCCCTGGCCTGCGGGCTACCGTCGGCTTGCGGGGGAACAGGTTACCCCACAGCACCCGCAGGGCAGTACCTGGAGCCAGCAGGCTGGGTGGGGGGGCCATCAGATTGGCCACTTCCTGGAAGGCCAGTACCAGGGCGGGGTCCCGGCGGGCCGCAATGTGCAGTTTGGCCACGTACCAGTTAATGAAGTTGACCATCGGACTGCGCGGCCCCTCCACCTCGGGGTAGCTCAGGTCGGCCCCCACCGCGATGCTCCAGGGCCCATCCACCAGCACGGCAGCTTTTTTGTAGAAGCGCTGGGCCAGGTTCTCGCTTCCGGCTTTCAACACCTCCAAAAGCAGCCGGGCCTGGCTGGCAGCCACGGTCATGCCCTGACCAAAGATGGGGTTGAAGCTGCACATCGCATCCCCCATCACCAGGAAGCCCCGAGGAAAGCGAGCCAGCTTTTCATAGCGGCGGCGCTGGCTGCCAGGAAACTTGTAAGCACCAATCTCAGAGAGCGGCTCGGCCTCCTTAATCAGGTTGTAGATATCGGGAACGGGAAGAGTACGGGCAAACTCGAGGAAACCCTGTTCGTCGATAGGAGGGTGGTCGCCCAGGAAGCCTGCCAGCGTGACGATCCAGCGTTGGCCCTCGAGGTGCAGCACCACCCCACCGCGCTTAAGGGGGGCGTTGGAACCAATCACAAAGGCATCCTTGCCGCCAAAGTCCTGGGGGCTGCGGCGGTAGATGCGGGTGGCGTAGGCCAGATCAATCCGCACCTCTTCTTGCTTTGGCCGCTCGTAGCCCATGTCCTCGAGCCACTTCGGCGCTTGCGAGCCGCGCCCGCTGGCATCTACCACCAGATCGGCTCGCAGTTCGTAAAGGCCGTCGCCATCGAGTTTTACACCTACCACCCGCCCGTTCTCGCTGAGCAAACCCCTGACGTTGACCCTCGATAGGGCTTTAACATTCCCCAGTGAGAGTACACGCTGTCGGATCGAACCCTCCAGCAGTGGACGACTGACCAGCAAGCCCTTCAATCCGCTATCAAACTGGGCATGGAAACCGCCGTTCTGGTACCAGTAACCATCCTGGATGATATCGCTGCCGAGCGCCCCCTGTTCCAGCAGTTCCTGGGTCAAACCGGGAAAGAACCCCTCGAAGATCTGTGCCCCCTGGGCCAGCACTCCGTGGGCGTGGCGGCCCTGGGGCACCCCTTTGCGCTGCTGGCCTGGGGGCGGGAAGTGGTCGCGCTCGAGTATCGTCACCTGTTCAAACTGCTCCGAGAGCGCCCGCGCTGCCAGAAGCCCCGCCATGCTCCCACCAATCACCACCGCATGTTTTCCTGTTTTCATCTGTTCCTCCTGGTGCGTCACACTTTGTCCCGAGACGCTGTTCAATATCCAGGTCAAAAACTGCTCGTTCTGAGTCTCGGGCGGCTTGCCGTTTGATTCGAGGTATAGTAGGATGACAAACCACGTCCCAGATGGTATTACCGCTCGTCTCACCCCAAAGTTAGTTCCTGAATTCGCCCTAATGCCACTCGAGCCAGCCCCCAATGTCGGCAAACACCTGGGCACGGTTGGGCTCGAGGAACAGGTTGTGGTAGGCATCGGGGTAGGTCAGGCGCTGTTTGTCGGTAGCCCCAACCCGGGCAAAAAAGTCGGCACTGCCCTGCGGGCGCACCAGGGTGTCGGCCTCGCCGTGCAGGATTAGCATGGGCAGACTTAAGCGGGACGCCCTGGCACGGGTTTCCTCCATCGCCCTCAGAACTTCGGAGGCCAGGCGTGGGGTGGTATGGGTTTGAAAGTGAGGGTCGGTAGTGTATTGCCGCGCTATGGCAGGGTCTCGGGTGATGCCGGACAGGCTAAGGCCCGGATTGACCCGGACCCGAGGCAGCAGGCGCGACAGCAGGGGCATCATGGCCTTGATCAAGGGCGGAACCCCCGAGGCATCCAGCGCAGGCGCTACCGCCACCACCCCGCTCAGACCCTGGGGGTGGTGCTGGGCATAGTTGAGCACCAGCAAGCCCCCCAAGCTGAGCCCGACCAGGAAGAGCGGGGGGGTTGGGTCTTCCTGCCGCACCAAATCTACAAAGCGCCTCAGGTCATCGCGCAGACTGGCCCACGCCTCGACATACATGCGCGGGCCTTCCGACTGCCCGTGTCCGCGCAGATCAAACCCATAAGTAGCAAACCCCTGGGCACACAACGCCTCCGACAGGTTGCGGTAAGGCAAGCTGCGGCCGTGATCGCCCAGGCCGTGAACCAGGACTACCCGGCCACGGTTAAAGCCGGGGGGCTGAATCCCGTAACATGAGAGGCTCAACCCATCCGAGGATTTGAAACGTTTGGGGAACATGAGTTCTGCTGCGCTAGCCAGCCACAAAGGCACGAGTTCTACGAGGGCACCACGCCAAGCTGACGCATCATGCCTAGTTGATCAAAGATGGCATGAAGGTGGGTCACCTGGCCATTCACGATCGTCAGCAGGGCAATGGCCGATACAGCAATAGCACGGTTGCTGGCCGGAATGCCCATGAACGGCGCCGTGTGTGTGCCGCGCAAGGTGAAGCGCACCGCGATGCCGTTGTCGGTGACTTGGGTTTCATCAATTGAATGATAGAGATCCGGGAATGCGTTGTAGAAGGCTCGACCAAACTCGCCATGTCCGGCCGCATCCATAGGTGGAAATCCCATGATCTCTGCCCTATAGGCGGGTGCGAGTAGCTCTGGCCTGAGCGATCCTTGCAGCTCATCCTGGCCATTGAAAAAGCGGATCGCGAAGTCCATTGGGTTGAGAGTCGTGGACATCGAGCAATTCTCCTTTTGTGACTCTTTGGCTATTCATTTTGGTGGGCTAACATCCAGACAACTACCCAGCCAGATTCAGGTCAGGGGCGGGGCAACAGCACAAAACCGAACTCACCAAAGACCCTGGTTACCGTGGCCAGTTGCTCCGGGGTGGGAGGGCCGGCTGGGGGCGAGGGCAAGTCCAGCCGCTGGGCTGGCACGCCCAAGCGGCGGTATGCTTCCTCGAGCCCCCCCGGCGTGAACGTCACCAGCATCCGTGCGGTGGGGGTCTTGAGCTTGAAGAAGTGGGGCACCCCCCTGGGCTGGAACACATGGTCGCCCGCCTTGGCTTCCGTTACCACGTTGCCGGAGGTGAAGGTGACCTCGCCTTCCTGGATAAAGAAGATCTCGTCCTCGCCATTGTGTACGTGAGGTGGGGCCTCGAAGCCCTGGCGCACCCGCACGTCCATCAGGGCATATGAACCCCCTGTGGTGGCCTTGTCGGCCAGCACACTAAACAGTGCGCCGTTGAACCACACGCTGTTGGCGAGGGCGGCGCGGCTCCCGAAAGCGGGCTTGAGGTTGGCTTGGGCCAGGGCAGTGCCGACCTTGCCCGATAGGGCCAGTCCCAGTCCGGCGGCAGTGAGTTGCTTGAGGGCGGAACGGCGGTCTTGTTTCATAGGTTCCTCCAATAGGTTCAGGGTCTCCCGAACTGAAACAAGTTATAGCTACAGGAATTGTTCATCCGCCAGTTCAAAAACTGCTCAGCAAAACCCTGCCATTAAACCCACTCGTCAACCGACCCAAAAAACCGCCCACAGCCAACCGCTGTAGGCAGCCTTTGTGGGCAACTCATCTCGTTTCCCACAAACACTTGCCTCTTCCGGCAGGTGTTTTATACCGGATTCAAAAAGATAATCATCCAAACCAAAGACCCCCAGAGGCTATCTTTTTGAATCCCAGAGCACACCCCTCCCTTACGGTCGGCGAAAAAAGCGTCTCCCTTCCAAAGGGGCTTGCACCCTCCGCTACGCGGATAACTTCCAAGGGGCGGTATCGCCCTCCGCTACGCGGATAACTTCGGCCCTGTTAGTTCGCCGCCATCCGGCGCCGAACTAACCGAATCTGGTATAAGACCTTGTGGGTCTAGCGATGTTGTATTCCTTGAGGTGTGATACCAACTTTACTTGGACAGTTAGCTTTAAGGGTCGTCCCAAGCGCCCTCATCCGGCGACACCCCAGGTGCAGTCAAGCGTGTTCCTGTTCCTATCGCTGTTTGTAAATAGCGCGGTCGGGGTGTCGCCACCTTCTCTCTCCAGGGAGAAGGCAAGGGGTTCATGTGGATTTGGTATGACAAGGGCGTAAAAACCCATCCATCCCCCGAAGCAGGAACAAGCTACGCCAATGGTTTGCTCACTTTACAGACCAGAAAATACCCACCCCTCAGCGCGGGCGGGCGTTTTAGACAATCAAGCCTTTACTCCTGCGGCCGCACGAAATACACCCCGCGCTCGGCGAAAATGCCGGCGATGGTCTCGAAGCCGGGAACGGCCTCGCGCGGCGGGGGCAGCAGCGACTCGGTAGCTGCTACCCCAAACGCCTTGAAGGCTTGCTCCAGACCCCCCGGCGAAAGCCGCACCAACAGCCGTACCTGGGGGGTCAGGCATTCAAAATAATGTTCCTGCCCGCGGGGCATCCACACGTACCCGCCGGGGTCCAGCACCCCTTCCGTCCTATCCCCCTCGCCAGAGCCATAGCAATAGCGCAATCGGCCCTCGAGCAAAAAAAGTTCCTCGTCTTCATGGGTGTGCACGTGCGGCGGGGGTTCAGTGCCCTGACGAATCACGCCATCCACAAGGGTATAGCTGCCGTCGGTATCACTCGATTCGGCCACGAACTGCAAGAACAACCCCGCGCACCAGTAGCAGCGCTCGAGGTCGGAAATCTGGAGGTTCATAAACAGTAGCTGGGCGTATCATACGCCTGGTTTGCCCAGGCGAGGGCGACTTTACCTTTGGTACATCCCAGCCCAGGCACAAAAATGCAACAAGGGGGTATTCATCCAACAGACCAAAAACTACTCACCGGCCTATACCTACCCCGATAGTTCGCGCTGCCAAAGCAGTTTGACCACCCGTTCGACGGCTCCTACCAGATGCCGCCGGTAGGTGGAGAAGGGCAGGCCCAGCAATTCAGCGGCCAGTTCCTGGGTGGCGGCAGGCTCGAGGTAGGTGCGTTCCAGGGCGCGGTAGAACTTCTCGTCCTTGGAGTTGGCCTTGAGGGTCTGCGCAGCTTCCCAGATAGCTGTGCGTAAGGCTTTGGGGGTGGGCTCGAGCAGCAACCTCGAGCGCAGCAAAGGGTTGTGCGCCAGCGCTTCCGGGCGCATAAAGTCCCGCAAGGCGTTCTTGACCGCCTCCTCAAACTCGGGCTCGGAAAGTACTACCAACGGGGCAGGGCGATGGTCTTGCAGTTGGGCCGGGTTGAGTTCCGTGGCCAGCTCGCGTTCGCCCAGCATCTCGAGCCAGGCCGCTACCGGCTGCTTGCGCCAGTCGTGGGCAAACACTCCAATAGCATGGGTTCCCGAGACATAGTCCACCTCGCTGGCATGGTGAATATTCATGTAGGCAAAGGCCGGCAACCAGAACTCCGGCCCAGAAATGCCAAAAAAACTCCAGGCCAGTTTAGAACTGGAGATATAGTGCTGCACTGTATTGAGAAAAATCACACTCTGAACCGACGAAACCATGTGGTAGCGTTCACCCTCCATCCAGAAGCGAAAAAGCGAAACCTGTTCACCGGGGCGTACTGGCCCGTAGCGCTCGGTGTAGTTCCACACCTGCTGGGCCACCGGGTCGGCAGCCAGATCCGCCGGGCTGGCCTTGTGCAAACCCAACATCAACATGAACCCCGCCGGTTGTGAACCCACCCCCCGGTAAACGGTCAACCCTTCAGGCTGCAACTCCAGCCAGCGCGCCGCTACCCTGGCGGCTTCTAGCCCTTCGTGCCGAGCAATCATTGCGAGCACCACCGGGTGGTCTTCAGCCTGGCCCCGCTCAGCAAACACACCGCCGGTTTCGCCCCACTCCAAAAAAGGCTTGACCATGGGGTTGTGGCGATGCAGATAGACATCATCGAACAAGATGTGCTGCTGCTCAAGTCCACGGGTTTCTTGCAGGCGGCGGGTGTAGTAGCCCCTGGCCCGCCGGTGCAGCTCCGCGTTCCAGTCGGGGTTGCGCCAGCGCAAATCTGCTTCCAGCGCCTCGCGGGCCAAGTCATGGGGGAAAAGCCCCACCGGCCCCGATTGCACAAACGACAATTTGCGCAGCCATTCAAAGTATGGGTGGACATCTTCAATATGCAGACACTCGGCCAGCAAGCTTTCGGTGGTAGACCGCACCAGTGCGCTGGCTTCGAGGGCCTGGCGATGGATCGGGCTGGGTACTTCCTGCACAAAGCGTTCCAGTAGAGCCGCCACCACATCGGGATGACGGCCTGGGTCGAAGTCCCACTCGCCTGCGCCCTGCTCCAGCACATCAGCCACCAGCGAGAGCGCCAGCGCATGCCCGTGTGTGAAGTCCAGCACAGCTTGATGCTTTTCTTCCACCACACCACGCCGGGTCAGATACTCACGGCTTTCTTCGGGCCGCAGGTTGCGCAGGCTAAGGGTACGGATCAGGTCGCGCCAGCCGGGATCGGAGCGCCAGGCCGCACCGGGCGGTTTACGCCCGGCAAACACCACCAGGGTATGCTCTGGCAATTGTGGCAAAAAGGTCTCGCGCAACCAGGCGTCCAGTGGGGTCAGGTTTTCATAGGTATCCAACAGGAGCAGGCTACGCCCTTGCCGCGACAGGAACTCGATCGGTGAGGCCGTTGCATCCAGACCCAATCCCAGCCTCAGGGCCGATAGGAAACCCTCTGGTGAGGAATCCATATTGCGGGCATCGAGCCGCACTACCCCAACCCCGGCTTCCCCCCCTACTCGAGCAAACTCTCCCAGCAAGGCGGTCTTCCCTACCCCCCCTGGTCCGTACACATGCAAGAGCGCAAAGGGCAACTCGGCTTCCTCGAGCGTGGTTCGCAACAGCGCCAGCTCAGCGCCCCGCCCCACAAAACGGCGACGGCGCGCGTTTAGCAACCGGCTACCCAAAGTTCGCGATGGAGAACCCATAGGCGTTTCCGGCATAAAGTTACATAAAGAACACTTTATTATACCAGATTCGGTTAGTTCGGCGCCGGATGGCGGCGAACTAGACTCATCTAAAGAATTCGGTTGAGTAACGAAGTGGTGTGATGATGGGTAAAAACCAACATTTTGGCGAGGATTGGTTTGAAAGCCGTTGCCAAGCAGAGAGGGAATGTTGTATTGGACGGTGACGAGTACGGTAAAGGGCAATCTGCAGCCAGTCCTTAGCTCTAGGAATAGACCGGATGTTTCTACGTTTTTGCCGTCGCCACAGCCTGCCATTCCCCACTTCGGCGGTGTTGTTGGCTTCCGCCTCCCCCAAGGTCTTCATCTCCAACAGCACTTGCAGTTCCAGCTGCAGCCGATTCCTTTGATCTTGGGGGGTCTTGCCCAGGATATCCCTGCTCAGGTGGAACCAGCACCTGACCTGTTGCACTTTAGACCCCAGCCAGTGCAAAGCCTCGGCGATCTCGGGCGCCCCATCGGAAACCACATCATCAAGCAACCCATCGCTGAGCAAATCCCGTACCCGTTCAAACCCCCGCTCCTCGGCCAGATCAGCCGATACAGGACAGCCGCTCTGGGCTTCCCAGACCCCATAACCCTGGCCCCGGCTATCCCGTCCATACACCCAGTCATCCACACAAACCGTGCGGATAAGCCCTTTGATCTGTGCGTTCTCTGCTTTGAGCAAGGTCTGTCCCCGGTCACCACCGCTTTGGGCCCAATCCAGTCGGGTGGCCAGCACAATCGGATAACCCAGCAAGGCAGCGATATCCGCTTTGACCGCCTCGGTAACCCGATAGCTGTCAAGGATGGCAAATAAACCCTGCACCAGGCGGCTATACCAGCGATAACGTTGGCATTCTGGGGTATATTCCACCCTTATCTGCCGTTTGCACCCAGCACAGCGCAGGCGTTTGAGTCGGGTTTCTTCTATGCCATTCAGGGTTCGCAGCTTCCGCTTGCGATAGCCGCCACACTCGACTTTCACACTTCCGCAGTTCCGGCAAGCTACACTGTCTTTGGGCTTCTCTGGGTTATTCACAAATCCAGTTTAGAAGCCCCTTTCTTTGCTCAACCGAATTTTTTATATGACTCGGCAATTTTATGTTTTTGACGTAAAAGCCCAGATAAGGTATAATATTGTGTTGGATAGAAAGCGCGTCCAAGGCGCTTTTTTTGTGCCGAAAACGAAACAGGAGATATTGAATGTCCCAAGTCCTACCCATTGAAATCACCGACGAAGTCAAACAAAGCTTCATCAACTACGCCATGTCGGTCATAGTGGATCGGGCCCTGCCCGACGTGCGCGATGGCCTCAAGCCGGTGCAGCGGCGCATCCTCTACGGCGCCTACCAGGACGGCGTACTCCCCAACCGCAAACACGTCAAGAGTGCCAAAATTGTGGGTGAGGTGATGGGGAAGTACCACCCCCACGGCGATGCGGCCATCTATGACACCATGGTACGCATGGCCCAGGATTGGAGCCTGCGCTATCCCCTCATCGACGGGCAAGGGAACTTTGGCTCGATTGACAACGATCCCCCCGCGGCCCCGCGCTACACCGAGGCCCGCCTGTCCAACCTGGGCTACGAGATGCTGCAGGATCTCGACAAGGAGACCGTGCCCATGGTGCCCAACTACGACGGCACCCAGGAACAGCCTGAGGTCTTACCTTCTGCCCTTCCCAACATGTTGGTTAACGGTGCTGCCGGCATCGCCGTCGGGATGGCCACCAGTCTCCCGCCGCACAACCTCTCCGAGACCATTGATGCCCTGGCCCTCATGATTGACAACCCCGACGTGACCCTGGACGAAATCATGAAGGTGCTGCCAGGGCCAGATTTCCCGACGGGAGCCAAGCTCTCCCGCCGGGGCATCAAGGAAGCTTACGCCACCGGGCGCGGCAGCCTGAAGGTGCGGGCCCGGGTACGTAACGAAGACAAAAACGGGCGGGCCATGCTGGTTTTCACCGAGATTCCTTATCAGGTCAACAAAGCCGACCTGATCAGCCAGATCGCCACCCTGGTGCGCAACAAGGTGATTGAAGAAATCTCGGCCCTGCGCGATGAATCTGACCGTCAGGGCATGCGTATCGCCATCGAACTCAAACGCGGTTCCAATCCCCAGGTAGTGCTCAACAAGCTGTACAAGCACTCGCGCCTGCAAACCAGCTTCACCGTCAACCTGCTGGCCATTGTGAACGGCGAACCCAAGGTGCTTACCCTGCTGCAGATGATGCGCCACTACCTCGACCACCGGGGCGAGGTAGTGCGTAAGCGCACCGAGTACGAGTTGCGCAAGGCCAAGGAGCGCGCTCATGTGCTGGAAGGTCTGCTGATCGCCCTCGACCACATTGATGAGGTCATCGCCCTGATTCGCGCCTCGCAGGATGCCGCCGAAGCCCGCACCGGGCTGATCAGCCGCTTCAGCCTGAGCGAGATTCAGGCCCAGGCCATTCTGGACATGCGCTTGCAGCGGTTGGTGGGTCTGGAGCGCGACAAGCTACAAGAAGAGTACCGTGAACTGATGGAGGAAATTGGTCGCCTCGAGGCCATTTTAGGTGACCAGAAGCGGCTGTGGCGGGTGGTTAAGAACGAACTCCTCGAGATCAAGAAGAAATATGGCGACCAGCGCCGCACCCAGATCACCGAATTCGAGGAAGGCTTCAGCATCGAGGATCTGATTGAAGACGAAGAAATGGTGATCACCCTGACCAGCCAGGGCTTCATAAAGCGCACCCCGCTCGAAGCCTACCGTGCACAGGGGCGTGGGGGCGTGGGAGCCCAGGCCGGCAAAACCAAGGAGGAAGACGAGGCCATCTCGGTGTTTGTGGCCTCCATGCACGACACCCTATTGATCTTCACCAATCGGGGCCGGGTCTACGGCGAGAAGGTACACGAACTCCCCGAGGCCAGCCGCCAGGCCCGAGGAACCCACGTGGTCAGCCTACTGCCCTTGCAAGAAGGCGAAGAGGTGGCAGCTCTTCTGAACGTGCGCGACCTGACCCAGGAAGGCTACTTTGTATTTGCTACCAAGAACGGCCTGATCAAGCGCACCGAGATCAAGGAGTACCAGAACCTCAGCAGCGCGGGCCTCATCGCCATCAATCTGGTCGAGAACGATGCCCTGATTGGTGTGGCCATCGCCCAGGAGGGCGACCAGGCCATGCTGGCCACCCTCAGCGGTCAGGCCATCCGCTTCGAACTTTCCGATGTACGTCCCACCGGGCGGGCCAGCCAGGGCGTAACAGGCATCCGCTTCAAAGAAGGCCGCGACGACCGGGTGGTCTCGCTGGTCATTCTGCCCAAAGGCGAGGAAGGTGAGGTGCTGGCGGTGGGTACCTACGGCTACGGCAAGCGTACCCCCGTCTCCGAGTATCCCCTGCAAGGCCGGGGCGGTATGGGCGTCATCACCTTCAACACCAACGACAAGGTGGGGCAGTTGGCGGCCCTTATCCGTGTACAGGGCAACGAAGACCTGCTGGTGCTCTCGCGCCGGGGCATCGCCATCCGCACCAAGGTTTCCAGCATCTCGCAGTATGGACGGGCTACCAGCGGCGTGAAAGTGATGAACCTGAGCGAGAAAGATGAGCTGGCCTCGGCCTTCGTGATTGCGCCACAAGATTGAGCTGCGCCACAGGGAATAACTCGAAGGTTAAAAGTCAAAGTGAAGAGAAGAGGTAAAATCCCATTTGTCCCACGCTCATCTGACCCTGCAACAGCGTAGAATTCCGACCATGTCTGAGAGTACCGAAAAGCATAAAGAAATCGCCATGGCCAGAGGGCCGGTAAACATCGCCATCGTTACAGCCTCCGACACCCGCACCCCCGAGACCGACACCAACTACCACTACCTGAAGCCCGAAATCGAGGCTATGGGTCACCGCATCGTGGGCTACCGCATCATCAAGGACGAGCCCGAGCAGGTAGCGCAGGCGCTGGATGACATGGTCAATGCCGGGGCGCAAATTATCCTGTTTAACGGCGGCACCGGCATCGCCCCCCGCGATACCACCTACGACGTGCTGGCCCGCAAGATCGAGAAGCCCATGCCGGGTTTTGGCGAGCTGTTTCGGATGCTTTCCTATAGCGAAGTGGGCGCTGCCGCCATGCTCTCCCGTGCCACCGCCGGAACCTACCGTAAGAAGGTGGTCATTTCCACTCCAGGTTCGCCCAACGCGGTGATGGTGGCCTGGACCAAGCTAATCAAGCCTGAACTTGAACATCTGGCCTGGGAAGTAGCCCGCTAGGCCACCGATTACGGCCACAATAGTTACTTATTCTTTACTGCTGGACATCAGGGGTATCATGTTGAACATGACCCTCAAGGGCCAGGGGCCGGGCCCCTTACCGCCTTTGCTCGAGCAGTACGTCGAACTGCGGGATGCCTACCCCGACTATTTGCTGCTCTTTCAGGTAGGCGACTTTTATGAGACCTTTGGCGAGGACGCCGAGCGGTTTTCACGAGCCCTGAACCTGACCCTGACCCACAAAACCGCCAAGGATTTCACCACCCCCATGGCGGGTATTCCGGTACGCTCGGTGGATGTGCACCTGGAAAAACTCCTCAAGCTGGGCTTCCGGGTGGCCGTAGCCGACCAGATGGAGCTGGCCGAAGAGGCCGACAAACTGGTGCGCCGCGAGGTGACCCAACTGCTTACGCCCGGCACAGTCATGCGCGAGAACCTTTTGAAGCCGGAGGCCAACTACCTGGCCGCCATTAGCACCGGCGACGGCTACGGTCTGGCCCTGCTGGATATCTCCACTGGCGAGTTTCGTGGCAGCGTTCTGTATGGCAAAAGCACCCTTTATGACGAGCTTTTTCGCTTCCGGCCTGCCGAGGTGCTGCTGGCTCCGGAGCTGTACCATAACCAGGCCTTCTTACAAGAGTTCCAGCGGCGTTTCCCGGTGATGTTGTCGGAAGAGGGCTTTCAGGGGGAGGTTGGGAAGGCTGCCCTGCAATCGCAATTCGACCCTTTGCCCGCGGGGTTGGAGCACCCAGCCTTACTGCGCTCGGCGGGGGCGGTGCTGGCCTACGCGCTGCGGGTGCAGGAGAATGGGCTACCCCAGGTGCGCAGCTTTGTGCGCTACGACCCCAGCGCCTTCATGCAGCTAAGCGAGGCCACCCTGCGCACACTGGAAATCTACGAGCCGAGTTTTGTGGGGGACCGAAGCGAGGAGCGCACCCTGCTGGGGGTGCTGGGCCTGACCCGCACTGCACCCGGACGGCGCTTGCTGCGGGCCTGGTTGCGGCATCCACTGGTAGAGGAAGCTCCCTTGCAGGCCCGGCTGGATGCGGTCGAGGCACTGGTACGCGACGGGGTCATGCGAAGCGAAGTGCGGAAAATTCTATACCGCATGCACGACCTCGAGCGCCTCGCAGCCCGCCTGCTGGCAGGAAAAGCCAGCGCCCGCGACCTTTCGGCCTTGCAGCGTAGCTTGTCGCTCTTACCCGAGCTATCGGGGCTTCTGATCGGTTTGGGGCCCCTCTCGAGCCTCTCCGAACGATTGCCCAGCCTGAGCCACGTGGTCGAACAGATCACGGCCTCTCTCGTAGAAGACCCACCGCTCAAGCTAACCGATGGCGGCCTCATTCGAGAAGGCTTCGACCCAGAGCTGGACGAGCTGCGCCACCGGGCCGAGGAAGGGCGGGCCTGGATTGCCCGGCTGGAAACCGAAGAGCGTGATAGTACCGGCATATCCAACCTGAAGGTGGGCTACAACGCGGTGTTTGGGTACTACCTCGAGGTCACCCGCCCCCACTACACCCTGGTGCCCAAAGATTGGCGGGCCCTCCAGACCCTCAAAGACCGCATGCGCTTCAGCACCCCCGAACTCAAGGAGCAAGAGCGCAAAATCCTGCAAGCCGAAACCGAGGCCGTCAAGCGCGAGTATGCGGTGTTTTTACAGTTGCGCGAGCAGATAGCTCAGGCGGCCGATGAGGTGCGCCAGGCCGCGCAGGTGCTGGCTGAACTCGACGTATACGCTGCGCTGGCCGAGGCCGCCGTGGAGTACGGTTACAGCCGTCCTCGCTTCTCGCACAACGGCACCCTCCACATTGTGGCTGGGCGGCATCCAGTGGTGGAGCGAAGCACCCCCTTTATTCCCAACGACCTTTCCATGAGCCCTTCGGCCCGGCTTTTGATTCTGACCGGGCCCAACATGGCCGGGAAGTCTACCTATCTGCGCCAGACGGCCCTGATTGCCCTGCTGGCCCAGATTGGCTCCTTCGTGCCTGCCGAGTCGGCCACGCTGCCCCTTTTTGACCGCATCTATACCCGCATTGGCGCTTCGGACGACATCGCGGGCGGACGCAGCACCTTCATGGTAGAAATGGAAGAGCTGGCCACCATTCTGCACAACGCAACCGCCCAAAGCCTGGTGCTGCTGGACGAGATTGGGCGAGGCACCAGTACCTACGACGGCCTGGCCCTGGCCTGGGCGGCCTGTGAACACCTGCACGACCGGGTACAGGCCTATACCCTGTTTGCCACGCACTATTTTGAACTCACCGCCCTGCCCGAGCGTATGGCCGCAGCACGCAACGCCCATGTAGCCGCTAAAGAGGAGGCGGGGGGGCTGGTGTTTTATCATCAAGTGCTGCCAGGACCGGCCAGCAAAAGCTACGGGTTGGAAGTGGCCCGGCTAGCAGGCCTTCCAGTAGAGGTCGTGCTGCGGGCTAAAACCGTCGTGAGCGGGCTGGAAGCCAGCCAGAAAGGGTTGTCCAGGGAAGTACTGGAAGAACTTCTGGAGCTCGACCTGGCTCGCACCAGTCCCTTAGACGCCCTGCTCTTCCTGCGAAAATTGCAAGCGATGCTCATGGGCCTTTCCCAGGAGGTCGTCGAAGCCCCTGGTGCCTGACTGCCATGATTCGCAAACTGCCTCCCGACCTGATCCGCGAGATTGCGGCGGGGGAGGTGGTGTCGGGCCCTGCTGATGTGGTGCGCGAACTGCTCGAGAACGCCCTAGACGCAGGCGCAACCCGGCTCCTGGTCGAGCTTTTGGGCGGGGGCCTGGATAAGATTGTGGTCAGCGATAACGGCGCGGGTATCCCCAGAGAAGAACTGCCGTTGGCTTTGGAACACCACACCACCAGCAAGCTCAGCGACCTGCAACATATCCGCACCCTGGGCTTTAGGGGCGAAGGGCTTTGGGCCATTCGGCAAGCCGCCCGGGTACGGCTGACCTCGAGGCCCCCCCATCAACTGGGGGGAGCTACCCTGACGGCATTTCAGGACCAAGTAGAACTCCACGAACACCCCGCCCCTGCCGGTACCCGGGTCGAGGTGACCGCCCTGTTCAGCCACCTGCCCGCCCGTCGGAATGCGCTCGAGGTCCCCGCCGCCGAGGGCCGTAAGGTGGTGCAACTGGTTTCGCGCTACCTGCTGCACCGCCCGCAAGTGGCTTTGCGGCTGTTGTTAGACGGCGATGAGAAAATTGCCCACGCTGGCGGGGGCTTTGCCGAGGTGGCCAAGCTGCTGTGGGGTTCGGTGGTCGCCAACCGGCTCTTCGCGCTCGAGGCCACCGAAGGGGCTTTCCGCCTCTGCGGTCTGCTTTCACGCCCGGAGCTCTCGCGCCCCCGCCGCGACCGGCTGCTGCTGGCCCTGAATGGCCGCCCGGTAGAATGGCCCGAGCCCCTGCTCCAGGCTGTGCTGGCCGCTTACAAGGAGCTATTGCCCGCGGGTCAATTTCCGGTGGGGGTGCTGAACCTGGACGTTCCTGCCGAACACCTGCTGATCAACACCTCACCCGACAAATCCAGGGTCAAACTCATCCGGGCCGAGGCCATTCTGGGCTTTGTCTCCCAGGCCGTGCAAAACCTGCTATCGGCCCACCCCCTGGCCCGTGCTTTACCCGAGCCCACCCCCCTGACCGGGCCGGTGCCGGTGCAGCGCGCCCGTTTCCCCCGCCTGCGCTACCTGGGTAGCTTTCGCGAGCTGTACCTTCTGGCCGAGTCGGGCGACGAGCTGTATGTGGTAGATCAGCACGCTGCCCACGAACGCATCCTCTACGAGGAGCTGTCTCGCCGCTATCGCAAAGAGCCGCCCCTCGAGCTTCCTCACCCCGAGCTGGTCTCGCTATCGCTGGGTGAAGAGCTGAACTTTGCCGAGCGGGCGGAGGAACTCGAGCAAGCCGGGTTGCGCCTGGAGCCGTTTGGCCCTGGCAAATACCGCATCCGTAGTGTTCCGGCTTTTCTGGCTGGCCATCCCTCCCTCATTCCCGAGGTGGTTAGGGGGAGCCTGGGCGCTGCCAGCTTTGCCGAAGCCTGGCGCAACGTGCTGGCCCGGTTGGCCTGCCTGCCCGCCGTCAAGGCCGGGCATCCGCTGGCGGGTGCTGCCGCCCAGGCCCTGCTGGATGCTCTGGCCGAATGCGAGCTACCCTGGGTCTGTCCCCATGGGCGGCCCACGGTGCTGGTAATGGGCGAACTGGAGCTGGCCCGGCGTTTTGGGCGGCGCGGTCTACGAGCGGTGGAGCGCTTCAGGCTCGAGAAAACCTGATCGCTTTTCCCACCATGACGCCCCACATGGTGAGGGGAGGGAGGAGGAAAGAGTGGTTTTATTTTATGCACGGCCCTGTTGTATACCCCAGTTGAGTATGCCACGGTTTTGGTGTAGCATTACGCTGTCTTCAAAAGACTCAAACTAAGGTAGTTTCAATAACTCAATCACTTCTACTGTTTGGGAGGAGGCTCAGATGGATGAGCAGAAAAAAGTATCTTTAGAACAGGCTGAAATGAACCGCCGCGCTTTCTTGAAGAAGACGGCTGCGGCTGGGGCCGCCGTGGGCATGATGGGGCTGGGGATGGCCCAGCAGCAACCCACTGCCGACCAGGTGGTGCGCGGCAAGAACCCCAAGCTGGTGGTGCTGTCGTCACGCCCGGTGGTCATGGAGTCTACCCTGGAGCTGTTGGGTTCCGAACGTATCACCAGCAAGGCCAATTTATTTATTCGCAACAACATCGACCTGCCCGGCCTCAACACCACCGAGCCCAACGTGCAGCCGGGCTGGGTGGTGGAAGTTGGAGGGCTCATAAGCGCTCCTTTCCGCATTACCGTTGAGGAGCTTTCGCGGCTACCCCAGACCGAGGTCACCAGCGTGCTGCAATGCTCGGGCAACGGCCGCTCTTTCTTCAACCCCCGTCCCTCGGGGAACCCCTGGACTTATGGCGGGGTGGGTCAGGTTACCTGGCGCGGGGTGTTGCTCAAGACCCTGCTCGAGGCCAAAGGGGTCAAGCTCAACGAAAACGCCCGTTTCATCACCATGAACGCCTCGACCCAGGGCGGTGCCCAGCCCTACGAGAAGAGCTTCCCCATCAGCGTGCTGGACTACAACAGCGCCATGCTGGCCCTGGGCATGAACGGCGAGCCCCTGCCCGCTGTTCACGGAGGCCCGGTGCGGCTGGTGGCGGCAGGCACTTTTGGCACCGCCAACGTGAAGTGGCTGGCGAAGCTCGAGTTCACCGCCAACGAAAGCTCTGGCAACGAGCAGGTGCCCCGCTACCGGGTGCCGGTGTTGCCGGGCTGGAACACCCCCATCCTGCCTACCCAGCCGGGCAGCCGTTATCCTTATACCCTCAACAACTCGCGTTCCAACTGGGGCGCCAACATCAACTCCTTTATCCTATCGCCCCTGGCCGGCAGCAGCGTCAAGGGCCGCCTGGTCGAGGTTCGCGGGGTTGCCTGGAACGACGGTCTGGCCCCGGTGGAGAGCGTCGAAGTCTCGGTCAACGGCGGCACTAGCTGGCGCAAGGCCATCATCGAAGGCAACGAGGGCAAGTTTGGCTGGTACCGCTGGGTCTCGCCGCAACTGCTGGCCCCCGGCGACTACGAAGTGATGGCCCGTGCTACCGATGCCCTGGGCCGCACCCAGCCCCTGGATGGCAACGTCTGGTGGAACGAACGCGGCTACGAGTGGAACGGGGTGATGCGGGTCAAGTTTAAGGTCACCTGAACGCCTGGACATCAGCCCTGCTCGACCGGCAGCCCTATACCCCTAGTTGCCGGTCGAACCTTTACGTTTTTTTTAGCCTGGGTTCGGGTGTGGCCACCACACAAAACCGCCTCTAGAAGCATGCTATTCTTTGGTATCAGGGAGGAAGATAGTAATGAAAGTCAGATACCTGGTCTGGGTAACCCTGCTGGCCCTCGCAGCTCTCTGGATGGGTCTAGGTCAAAATGCACTGCCAGAAGGGCCTGGGCGGGAACTCGTTTTGCAGAAATGCCAAAGCTGCCACGAGATCGGCTTCGTAACCCGGGAGCGGCAGACCCGAGAGCGCTGGGACGGCCTGATTACCGAAATGCAGGGTTACGGCCTCAAGGTCACCCCTGAAGAACGCGCAGCCATCCTGGACTATCTGGCCACCCGCCTGGCCCCAGGCGCGGCAGCTCCGGCACCCACTCAAACCCAGGCTGCCGCTACAGCCAGTGGTGCTGCGGTCTACAACAACTGCATCGGCTGTCATCAGGCCACCGGCGCGGGCATTCCTGGGGCTTTCCCACCTTTGGCCGGGCATGTGCCCGAGATTTTGGCGGCCCGGGGCGGGCGCGAGTGGCTAATTCAGGTGATGCTCTACGGCCTGCAGGGCCAGATTAGCGTCAAGGGCGCTAGCTACAACGGCATCATGCCTGGGTACGCCCAGCTCAGCAATGCCGAAATTGCTGCCGTACTCACCCACATTGCCACCCAGTGGGGCAATGCCCTGCCCGCAGGCCAGGCTGCTTTTACCGAGGCCGAGGTGCAGGCCCAGCGCGGCAAGAACCTAACCGCTCAGCAAGTGCTCTCGGCCCGCCAACAGCTTGGTTTGCGATGAATAGGGTCTTGTCCCTGCACGCCGGGCAGGGCACCACCCTGCCCAAACCCCCCATCCCTCATGCAGTGCTGGTGGCTGGCAAAGGCGTGGAAGGGGATCGGCATTTCGGTAAGCACCCCGACCGTGCGGTGCTAATTGCAGGGCGTGCAACCTATGACCGGGCCGCTCGAGCGGGCATCCTGCTACCTTCTGGGGCGCTGGGCGAGAACATTCTGGTGGATTTTGACCCCCACCGGTTGGAGCCTGGGGCCCACCTTCAGATCGGAACGGCATTGCTGGAACTAACCACCGTCTGCACGGTATGCAGCTCTCTCTCGGTGTTCGACCTGCGCTTGCCCAAAGTGCTTCTGGGTCAGCGCGGCCTCTACGCCAGGGTGCTCGAGGGTGGCGTGGTTCAGGTCGGCAATGGGGTGCAGATTCTCTCAAGGCAACCTGCATAGGACGGTTCAGGAGACCCCCTCCGGCTGATACGGGCGGTGATGCCATCGGAGAGGTGGACTGCCACCCTTCTCTCCCGTCGGAATAAAACCGCAAACCACTCCGCAAGCGCAGTTTTCGGGGTAGGCTAGACAGGTGCGAATTCTTTCAGCGGAGGAAACCGCTGCTCTTCTTCCGTACCCCGTGCTGGCCGAATCGATTGCGCGGGTGCTGGCTGACCACGCCAGGGGTCAGATAACCGCTCCCGAGCGCCTGGTGGTGCCGCTCGCAGGCGGTGCAACCCTGTTGCTAATGCCCGCTGCCGACCCCACCATCACCGCGACCAAGCTGGTGACGGTACACCCCCAGCAGCACCCCAGCGTGCGGGCCGAGGTCTGGGTGATGCGCACCGACACCGGCGAGCGGTTGGCCTTGCTGGAGGGTTCAGTGGTGACGGCCCGCCGCACGGCTGCGGTATCCCTCCTGGCAGCCCAGGCCCTGGCCCCCAACCCCTCGGGACCGCTCCTCATCCTGGGGGCGGGAACCCAGGGCAAAAGCCACCTGGAAGCCTTCCAGGAGGGCTTGGGAACGGACAAGGTGTATGTGTATTCGCGTAGCTTTGAACACGCCGAAGCGCTGGCCTCCTATGCCCGCCAGCGCCGAATGCTGGCCCAGGCTATTTCTGCCCTCGAGCCTGCCCTGCATGAAGCCAGCCTGATTGTCTGTGCCACCAGCAGCCAGACGCCGCTGTTGTTCAAGGTTCCTCCCGGTGCCTTTATCGCAGCGGTGGGCGCTTATCGGCCCGATATGGCCGAGGTGGCCCCGCAAGTGGTTCGACAGGCCCGGATCTATGTGGATACCCTCAAGGGTGCCCGCTCTGAAGCGGGCGATCTGCTACAAGCCCAGGTGGACTGGAACCAGGTGAAGCCTCTGGAAATCGCCCTGCAGCAGCCCAAGCCCACCGATGGCCCGGTGCTTTTCAAGAGCGTGGGCCACGCCCTATGGGATCTGGCAGCGGCCCGTCTGGCGGTACATAAGCTGGGCATGCAGTAAGCTGGTAAGCATGTACCTGACGGTTTTCTGCACCGTGCCCGACCTGGACAGCGGTCAAAGAATAGCGCAAGCCCTGGTGCATGAAGGGCTGGCTGCCTGCGTAAACCTGCTACCGGGCACCACCTCGGTCTATCGCTGGCAGGGCGAGGTGCGGGAGAACCACGAGCTTTTGCTCATCATCAAAACCCGTCAAGCCCGCTACCAAACCCTGGAAGCCCGCATCAAAGAGCTCCACCCTTACGAAGTACCCGAGATTATCGCCCACAAAATTGAGGCAGGCCTGCCAAGCTACCTCGAGTGGATCGAGCAAAGCACCTAGCAAGCCGTGCGTTTTTTGTGAGCCGCTCTCCCGAGGGGTAAGCTAAAGGGCATGATTCGGGCCAAGCAACTTTCCGACGGTGGAACCTGTGGCCTGCTGGAAGCCCAGGTCTGGGTGGATGTCGAGACCCCCACCCCAGAGGAAATTGCCCTGATTCAAAAGCAGTATCCCCTCAACCCCCTGGCTCTGGCCGATGCCCAGGAGATTGGCCACTGGAGCCGCTTCGAGGAGTACCCCAGGCACCTCTTCCTAATTTTTCGCACCCTCGAGACCCCCAAAAACGCCCACAGCCGCACCGAGCGGGTCTCATACTTTTATTTTCCCGAAACCCAGGTGCTACTCACCTATCGCAACGAGCCCGTAGAGTACCTCGAGCAAATCTGGAACAGCTTTCGCGGGGGCTCTTGCCTGCGGGTGTGGCAGCGCCTGCTTGATCAGGGCGTCCAAACCTTTTTCGAGTACACCGATGCCCTCACCGACCGGGTCGAAGACCTCGAGGAGCTGGCCCTGAACGGCGACAACACCCCCGAGACCCCCCGCCGGGTTTTTGCCGCCCGGCGCGAGGTGCTGCGCACCCGACGCCTGGTCTCGCAGGCCCGCGAGGCCTTGCTACACCTCGAGCGCCTCCCCTTGCTGGGCGCCGAGGCCTACCTGTTCCGCGATCTTACCGACCGCATGGGCCGGGTCTACGAGGGCTTAGATGCGGCCAGGGACGAACTATCCAACGTACTGGAAGTCCACCTTTCAGCCCAGAACAACCGGCTCAACCGGGTGGTGCAGGCCCTCACGGTCATCTCGGTGCTGTTTTTACCCATGACCCTGTGGGCCGGGATTTACGGCACCAATTTCGAGGCCTTCACCGAGTACCAGTGGGCTAGCGGACGAGCCTTTTTCTGGGGGGGGCTGCTCTTCATTGGGGGAGGGTTGGCCCTCTGGATGAAACGTCGGGGTTGGTGGTAATGGGGTTATTGGTTGCCCAGCCATGGTTACATCCAGCGCACCTGTTACTCGCGTACACACACATATCAAGCCCAACACACACATCTTTCCAAATGTGTCCTCACTCACTTCAAATAAATCAATATAAATGTTTACAAAATCACTCAAGCCTGCTATAGTCGGTTGTGAGGAGTGATGAACCCATGCAAACCAGCATCCTAGACACCCTAACCTTCGATCCTGGCGAGATCATTCTCTATCCCGGAGTGCCCAGCCCCAAGGATCAGCTCTACCGGGTTCGGGAGGGTCTGGTAAGGCTCCAGAGCGTAGACGAAGAAGGCAATGCCCTGACCCTACGTTTTGTGCGTCCTGGTGAGTATTTTGGCGAAGAGGTTATTTCCGGTGCCGAGCGTACCTACTTTGCCGAGGCCGTCACCGAAACCAAGGTGGATGCCCTGGCCCCGGCCCAGCTATCCGCCCAGGAAATGGCCAGCCTGGTGCAAGGCCTGGTCAAAGCCCTGGCCCAGACCTACCAGACCATCCAGCGCATTTCCGGACAGCGCCTCAAAAACCGTATTGCCGCGACCTTGCTCGACCTTTCCCGCACCCCCGTGGCCTACACAGAGAAGAACGGGCGGGTGGGGGTCAAGGCCACCCACGACGAGATCGCCTCGGCAGTGGGCTCGGTTCGCGAGACCGTCACCAAGGTGATCGGCGAACTCACCCGCGAGGGTTACATCCGCTCCGGCTACGGCAAGCTGGTGCTGGAAAACCCTGGTGGCCTGGAACGCCTCTCCAAGGAAGCCGCGTAAAGCAACCGGTCACACCCAAACAATAAACCTCCGCATGCGGAGGTTTATTGTTTTGCTTGAGCGGTCAAAGGGCCCTGGTAATACCCAATTCGGTTGATTCGTTACTTTTCGGTAACGAACTATCGGAACATGGAATTACACCCCCACTCGGAGGAAGCTATCCACGTAGAACGGCCCTTCCCAGCGCTGGCCCCTGGGTTCGTTGAGGATGGTGATGCGGTTTTCCAGGCGGGGCTCCCAGGAGGGCTGGGTTCGCAGGTACTCGATCAACACCTCGGCATCGCTGAAGCCGGTGTCTACCCGGAAGCCTTTGGCATCGCGGAAGGAGGTAAAGCCATCGCCCCCTGAGGCCGTGAAGCTGTTGGTCACGATTCGGTAGGTGGCGTTCGGGTCAAGCGGCTGGAAACCAGTCTGGGTCTGGACTTGAACCTGGGTCACACGACTGCCCGCCGGACGGGCCATATCGAAGGTGTAGCGGATACCGGCCACACCGGACAGGAAGCGGCCTGCAATCTGCTCCCACTGGGAAACCCCGTTCTCCAGGGCCGCTAAAATCTCGCTGCCCTTGAGCTCGAGCACCGTCAGGGTATTGCCAAAGGGCAGTACCTCGTTGACCTGCCCCACGGTAATGTTTCCTGCTGGGATGCTGGCCCGGATGCCCCCACCGTTTTGCAGCGCGATGGTGGCCCCAGCCTGGCGGGTCTTCCAGAGCATCGCATCGGCAATCAGGTTGGCCAGGTTGGTCTCGCGGCGGCGCACATCGTTGCGCTCGCCGTTGAGGGCCACAGCTGCCCTGGAAACCACCTGGGCCCGCAGCGCCGCGATGGGCAGGCCATACGCAGCAATGGCGTCCAGCGCGAAGCGATCCTCGGGCAGGTTGGCGCTCATTGGAATCACCTGGCCCTGGTGGGCCACCAGTTCGCCCTGGGCATTGAAGGTAACCTGCAAGCGGCCCACCACTTTGGCCCACTCCCAGGCTTGTACCACCAACACATCCTTGTTCTCGGGGTTCTTCACGATGGTGGGGTAAGCCCCGCCCGGGCGCAGCTCGGGGAAGGGGGTCTGCCCCAGCAGGGTGTGGCTGTGACCGCCTACAATTACCTGTACACCCGTAACCTTGCGGGCCAACTCCTGGTCTTGCAGGTAGCCCAGGTGCGAAAGCACCACGATGTTCTTCACGCCTTTGGCCAGCAGCTCCACTACAGCCTGCTGGGTGGCCGGAACCGGATCGGTAAAACGCACGTTGGGGCCGGGGCTCGAGAGAATGGAGGTCTCGGGGGTAGTCAGGCCAATAATCCCTACCCGCTGGCCCCCCACGCTTACCACCGCATAGGGCCTGATGCGCCCGGCCAGTTTGGGTTCCCTGGAGACGTCGGTATTGGCCGAGACCACCGGAAAGCGCACCCCGTTCAAAAAGTTGGCCAGCCCATCGGGCCCCAGGTTGTACTCGTGGTTACCAGGAGACATAGCCCGGATGCCCATGCGGTGCAGGAAGTAGCGGTCGGCCAGGCCCTGGTACTGGTTGAAGTAAAGCGTGCCCTGGAATACATCCCCCGCATGCAAGAACAGGGGGTTGGTGGCGGTGCCCCGCAGCCGGTCAAATAGCGAGATCACCCGGGCAAAACCCCCCAGGCGCTGGTTCTGCTGCCCCCCCAGGGTCAGGCCGCCGGTGGGCTCGAGCCGGGCGTGGGTATCGTTGATGTGGACGATGGTCATGGTAAAGTTGCCGCCCTGGGCCCGGGTCAACCCAGCCAGGGCAGCCCCGCCAACCAAACCTGCTTTGAGTACGTCTCTACGGCGCATGATTCCTCCTCTGCTACACTGCCAGGTCATTCTATAACTGCTCGAGGTCAACCATCCATCAGGCCAATCCAGTTTTGAACTGTTGAGCGCTATTTCAGAAAGCACTCAGAAGTTCGGCTTAGTTTTAATTCAGTCATGTCCAATGGAGTCACAGCCAAATCCAGCTCGGGAGAGTCCATGAGACCAATTTCAATTGTTGCATTGTTAGCCCTCAGCCTGGTCAGTTGTCAACCCAACGATCCCCCTTCGGGTCCCATCAACTTTCGGGTAGAAGAAGTTAAGAGTGGTCTGGGCGGTGTGCCCTGGAGCCTTAACTTCGCCCCCGACGGTCGGCTGCTCTTTACCAATCGGGATTTGACCCAGATTCGTGTGAGCGCCCTGAACGTGAGTACCGGCGCCATAACCCACTACAACGGCACCTCGGCAGTACGAGACGATGGCGAAGGCGGCATTCTGGGTATGGAACTCGACCCCAACTTCGCCAGTAACAACCGGGTCTACATTTGCTACTCCATTTCCAGTGGCGGCTCGCGCAACCGGCTTTCGCGCTTCGAGATTTCCGGCAGTGCTTTGAGCAATGAATTGATCTTGCTGGACAACATGCGTGGCGCATCTACCCATAACGGCTGCCGGGTGGTATGGGGGCCCGATGGCAAGCTCTACTTTTCGATGGGGGATGCCCAAGACCAGCCAGCCGCGCAAGATGTATCTGCGCTGGCTGGCAAAATTTTCCGCATCAATCCCGATGGCTCGATTCCCAGCGATAACCCGTTCCCCAGTAGTCCTGTCTGGACGTTGGGCCATCGCAACCCCCAGGGGCTGGCCTTCCAGCCAGGCACCGGCCTCCTGTGGTCTACCGAGCATGGGCCCGATGTAAAGGACGAGCTCAATGTCATCAATAAGGGCAAGAACTACGGCTGGCCCAACTGCTTGGGGACCGACCCCTGCCCCAGCTTGAACAACTACCAGCCGGCCATCAAGCACTACACGGCCACCAACACCATCGCACCCAGCGACATGATGTTCTACACAGGCAACGTCTTTACCGCCTGGCGCAACAACCTTTTCTTTGTCACGCTTAAAACCGGGCGGCTATACCGGCTGGTTTTGAACGGGGAGTCGGTCGTGCAGGAGGAGATCCTGATTGATACCAACAGCGGCCCCAATCCTGGTTTTGGCCGCTTGCGCGATATCGTCACTGGGCCAGATGGTTTGATATATATCTCCACCGACAACGGAAAGATTCTGCGCTTGAAACCAAACTTGTAGCCCATACACATCGGCCTCAGGCTGCGCTTGGCTACACTGGAGCCATGCGAGCAATGGTCTTTTTTGTCCTCTTGGTACTCAGTCTGGCGTCCGCCCAAACCATCAACCTGGTTCCAGTAGCCAATAACCTCAGTCGCCCGTTGTTTCTGACCTATTCGCCCGACGGCACCGGACGGCTATTCATCGTGGAGCAAGGCGGCACCATCCGCATTCTGCAAGAAGGGCGGCTACTGGCCGAGCCTTTCCTGGACGTAAGCAGTCTGGTTTCCTGCTGCGGTGAACGGGGTTTGTTGGGGCTGGCGTTCCACCCCAACTTTCGCCAGAACAACCTGTTCTTCGTCAACTACACCAACCGCCAGGGTAGTACCGTAGTGGCCCGCTACCGCGCAAACGGCAACCGCGCCGATGCAGCCTCCGCTCAGATCCTCTTGACCATCGAGCAGCCCTACGCCAACCACAACGGGGGCATGATCGCCTTCGGCCCGGATAACATGCTCTACATCGGCATGGGCGACGGCGGCGCAGGGGGCGACCCCATCAATGCCGGCCAGCGGCTCGACACCTTGCTGGGCAAAATTTTGCGAATAGACGTCAACCGCAGCGAAGGCAACCGGGCCTATGCCATTCCCACCGACAACCCCACCCTGGCCGGACGCAAGAGCGAAATCTGGTCGTATGGCTGGCGCAACCCCTGGCGCTTCAGCTTCGACCGCCAGACCGGCGATATGTGGATTGCCGATGTGGGCCAGAATGCCGTCGAAGAAGTGCATTTCCAGCCTGCCAGCAGCAAGGGGGGCGAGAACTACGGCTGGCGCATCATGGAAGGCGACCGCTGCTTCAACCCCCCACAAAACTGCAACCGCGAGGGGCTGGTTATGCCGGTGTTAACCTACACCCACGACCAGGGTCGCTCCATCACCGGGGGCTACCGTTACCGGGGCAGCGCTATGCCGGCCTTTCGCGGGGCCTACTTTTACGCCGACTACGTGAGTGGCCGCATCTGGATCGCTACCCCGCAGGGTGACCGCTGGCAGAGCCGGGAAGTTCTCAGAACCGACCTGAACATTAGCTCCTTTGGCGAAGATGCCGCTGGCGAGCTGTATGTGATTGACCACCGGGGCACTGTCTACCGGTTAGCCCAGCAGTAAGTATCAAAAAAGCCTCCCGTTCGGGAGGCTGCTGGCTTATCGAGCTTACTTCAGGGCAGGTAGTTGCCCGGCGTTCCCAGGGTTTCGGGTTTTTCCGTCCATTCGCCGGCAATACCCAGTTTCCATGCGCCTGCGGCCCCACTGGCATTGGCATAACCCCCATATATGCCCAGGCGCACACCCCGCACGATGGTGTAATACAGGGAAGCGGTTATGTCGTAGCCCAGGCTGAGGCCAAACGGATAGCGAAGACCCCCTTCCAGATAGGCACTCAGGTCGCGGGTCAGTTCGAGTTTCAGGCCCGCATAGGCATTGGCTGCTGCGTTCAGCGTTATGGTTGGCACGACCACCAGGCTTGCGTCCAGGCCTGCGCCCCCATATAACACGGCTGCATCGGCAATACGCTGGGTGATGAAGATTTCCCCGCCCGCATCGAAGTCGAAGCTAAACGGGCCAGGCAGGATAATCTGGTTCGAGCCGAAACGAATTGCTCCTTCCACGTAGCCCGAATTGGATTCGTTGAGCTTAGCAACCCCCACCAGCCCGGCGCGGCTGGCCAGTACGAACTGCCCGGCAAAAAACCCCGGGCGCAGACTGGCGCCGGCCACAATATTGTCGGTCAGGTTAAACGTGTAGTTGACCGCCGTACCCCGGTAGCTGCGGTAGGGCGTAACGAACTGCCCGCCCACCACGCCAAAATCGGGCAAAAACTGCAAGTTTCCGGTGATGGAAAAGCCATCCGCGAGGGCCATGCTACCGATTCCCAACGAAGCCATTACTGCCAACCAGGTTTGTTTCATGCTTCCTCCCAAGTTTGGCTGCGTAAAGCGCCACAAAACGGGTCAATGATAGTGGCTTCAATCACCCCTTGACTGAGATGGAACACAAAATGCCTTAATCTGAATCAAACACAACCTGTGGCTATGTCGCAGCCCACAGGCTTTGTAGTGACCACTTTTGGGTATAACCTGCAATCGTTTTTTGGGATTTGAGCACCGGTTCTACGAATCGCACCCATGCACCTGGCTATAACAATACGCCTGTCAAAAGCCCCGGCGGTACCAGTATGCTGTACACATGGCACGAACCAAGCAGGACATTTTGCAAGAGCTAAAAGCCCATCAGGTACGCTTTTTGCGATTGCAGTTCACCGATATTCTGGGCATCAACAAGGTAGTAGAACTGCCCGTCAACCAGTTCGAAAAAGCGCTGGACGGCGAAATTATGTTCGATGGCTCCTCTATCGAGGGCTTTGGTCGCACCGAGGTCGAAGAGTCGGACATGCTGCTGAAGCCGGATTACAACACCTTTATCATCTACCCAAAGGAGCTCGAGCCCACCACCAAAGGCGCTGTTGCCCGCCTCATTTGCGATATTGCCTACCCCGATGGCAAGCCCTTTGAGGGCGACCCCCGGCAGGTGCTCAAGCGACAAATCGAGCGAACCCAGAAAAAAGGTTTCGAGAACCTTTACGTGGGCAGCGAGGTGGAGTTCTTCCTATTCAACCGCAGTCCTGAAGGCAGCCCCACCACCCACACCTACGACCGGGCGGGCTACTTCGATCTGGCTCCCACCGATAAGGGTGAAGAAGCCCGGCGGGATATGGTGGATGTGTTGGTTCGGTTGGGTTTGCCCCTCGAGGCCGCCCATCACGAAGGGGCCCCCGGTCAGCACGAAATTGATCTGAAATACACCAATGCCCTTCAGGCAGCCGATCACCTGACCACGCTCAAGTTTGTGGTCAAGCGTGTGGCCATCAACCACGGCCTGCACGCCACCTTCATGCCCAAGCCCATTGCTGGTATCAACGGCTCGGGCCTGCACTTTCACCTCTCGCTCTTCAAAAACGGCGAAAATGCCTTTTATGAGCCTAAAGGAAGGCTCGAGGTCTGGCCGCATCAACTCTCTAAAACGGCCTTGCAGTTTATTGCCGGCCTGTTTGAACACGCAGAGGGTATGGCCGCCATCACCAACCCGTTGGTCAACTCCTATAAACGCCTGACCCCAGGCTACGAAGCCCCCACCAGTGTGGCCTGGTCGGTCTCGCACCGCAGCGCCATGATTCGGGTGCCCAAGCGTCGTGGTGCGGGAACCCGGGCAGAGTTTCGTTTCCCCGACCCTTCCTGCAACCCCTACCTGGCCCTGGCGGTGATTCTGGCCGCCGGGCTCGAGGGCCTCGAGAGCAACCTGACCCCCCCACCCCCCATCGAACGTGACGTATATGAGCTTTCGGTACGTGACAGGCGCAAGTACCGTGTTAGCGAGATGCCCGGAACCTTGCGCGAGGCCCTGGAAGCCTTACAAAAAGACCGGGTCGTACGCAATGCCCTAGGAGAGCAGGTCTACAAGGATTTCCTGAACGCCAAGCGGGTCGAATGGGACTCATACCGCATTGCCGTTCACCAGTGGGAACTCAATCAGTATCTGGCCGAATACTGAGCGGTCTGGCAACCAGGATTTCATGCACATTGCAGTCCCCCTCAATGATCTGCACATCACAATTTTGGGCGGTCGACGTGCTTCAAAACTGCCGAAAGACAAGTTGCCTGTGCACCGAGTACGCTCAATTATTACCCGCCCCGAATACAAAGCACTCTGTCAAGTCGGGCGCAGAGCAGCGCACTTCACCTACGACCCCGCAGATAGGGCATTGCCCTACTGCCTATCGATCTCTCTCCACCCAACGGTGGATGGCCTGCCTTGGCGCCCTCTCCTCCGAGGCTTACTGGTATGCTTCATGGTTTTAAGTGCGCAATTGTGTCTTGAGTCAAGTTTGCAGTCTCACCAAAATTGTGTACCCTCATAGTGGCTGGATTATAAAACGATGACCCACATTGACACACATCGGCCTGGGTTAGGTAGAATAGGCCAGCCGTTTTTTGGCTAAAAGAAGGTTTAGGAGGAATCGGCATGAGAAAACTCGCAATTCTAGCGCTGGGCGCGTTGGCCCTGGGTGTGGCCTCGGCTCAGTCCAACGTCATCAAGATCGCTTCGGTCTCGCCCCTGTCCGGGCCGCAGTCGGGTCTGGGTACAGCCATCCAGCAGGGCGCCCAGATGGCCATCGAGGATGCCCAAGCCCGCTTCCAGCAGCTTGGCTTCCAGCTTCAGTTTGCCCCTCAAGACGACCAGGCGACCCCCGATGTGGGTGTGGCGGTAGCGCGCCGTATTGTCAACGATGCCGACCTACTGGGCATTGTGGGCCACCTGAACTCGGGCGTAGCCATCCCCGCTTCAGAAATTTACAAGGACACCAACCTGGTCATGGTCTCCCCGGCCAATACCAACCCCCGCGTTACCGACCGCGGCTACTTGAGCGTCAACCGCATCTGCGGGCGAGACGACGTACAGGGGCCAGTAGGAGCCGAGTACGCTGTGAAGGTTCTCAAGCGTACCCGCCTGTTCGTGATCCACGATAAGACCCCCTACGGCCAGGGCCTGGCGGAAGCCTTTGCAAACCGGGCCAAGGAACTGGGGGCCAACATTTTGTCCATTGTTGGCACTGAGGAAGCCTCTAACTTCCAGCCCCTCATTCTCCAGATGCGGGCCCAGCGCCCCGACCTGGTCTACTACGGCGGCATTTACGACAAGGGCGGCGTGCTGGTCAAGCAGATGCGCGAGCGCGGCATCACCGCTACCTTCATGGGCGGCGACGGTCTGGACGCCTCCGACCTGGTCAAGATTGCCGGTAGCGCCTCGAAGGGCGTGCTCTTCACCACCACCGCGGGCCCCATCAGCACCCTTCCCAAGGCTGCCGCCTTTGCCCAGCGCTACAAGGCCAAGTTCGGTAAAGACCCCGAGGCCTACGCCGTGTATGCCTTCGATGCTGCCAACGTGATCCTGAATGCCCTCGAGGCCGCTATCAAGGCCAACGGTGGTAAAAAGCCCACCCGCGAGCAGGTAGCCCGCGCCGTGCGCGAGGTTAAGCTCGACGGCCTTACCGGTCGTATCGAGTTTGACAGCAAGGGTGACCGTAAGCTCTCCGACTACTACATCGTGGGCATGAAGGAAGCCAAGTACCCCGGTGACGTGCTGCGGGTCATTCAGTTTGCCCCCCCGGCTGCCAAGCAATAAGGTTCAAACCCATAGACTCCCGCCGAGGCGGGAGTCTTTTCTGTTTGTGGTCATACCGGATTCAAAAAGGTAATCATCCAAACCAAAGACCCCCAGAGGCTATCTTTTTGAATCCTAGAGCACTCCCTTCCAAGGGGCGGTATCGCCCTCCGCTACGCGGATAACTTCGGCCCTGTTAGTTCGGCGCCATACGGCGCCGAACTAACCGAATCTGGTATCAGATCCAACCCTAAACTGACCCCAGGGTCAGATTTGACGCTGTGACCAATCACCGTGACCCCCGTTGTCAGCCCAACCGGCAACCGATATACTCTGGCAGGCTAAAGCTGGAAAGAATGCATCTGCATGTGAGTAAATATGCGTGCATTCGTATAATCTAAAAATAGGAGGTTTTACTTGACGGTTGCCGATCTGTTTGCCATCCTGCCGCAAACTTTCCTCGAGGGGCTATTGCTGGGCTTTGTGTATGCCATGGTAGCCCTGGGCTACACCATGGTCTACGGGGTATTGGGGCTGATTAACTTTGCACACTCCGAGGTGTTCATGATCGGGGCGGTGATTGGCCTCGAGGTTTTCCGCTTCTGGGGCAACCCCGAAGCCCCAGTAATTTCCAATCCCTTCTTGCTATTGCTGGTTGCCCTGGTTTTTGCTGCGATAGGCTCGGGCATCATGGCCGTGCTTGTGGAGCGTTTTGCCTACCGTCCGCTGCGCAAGCGCGGTAGCAAGAGCATTTTGGTACCCATGATTACCGCCATCGGGGTCTCCTTCTTGTTGCAAGACCTGACCCGAATCTATGCAGCGCTCAGGCACAACGAGTTCAACATGCAGTACCGCACTTTCGATGCTCTCAACACTGTGCTCGAGCTACCCCTACAAACCACCATTCAAGTCAAGGGCATTATCGTCATTGTGGTCTCGATTCTGATGCTGATCGGGCTCACCTACCTGGTCAACCGCACCAAGCTTGGCAAGGCCATCCGGGCCGTCTCCCAGGATATGCAGACGGCTGCGCTCATGGGTATTAACCCCGACACCATCATTTCGCGCACTTTTTTGGTCGGGGGTTCTCTGGGCGGGGTGGCCGGGGTCTTGTTTGGCCTGCTCTACACCAATGTAACCCCCTATTCCGGGGTGTTGCCCGGGCTCAAAGCCTTTACTTCAGCAGTTCTGGGCGGCATTGGCAACATACCCGGGGCCATGGTCGGGGGTCTGATTCTGGGGCAGCTCGAGACCCTCTCGGGCACCTACCTGCCCTTCCTCACCAACGGCAATTTCGGTACCGAGTACAAAGATGTGTTCGCCTTCCTGACCCTGGTTTTGCTCTTGCTTTTTAGACCCCAGGGCATCTTTGGCCAGAATGTGAGCGAAAAGGTATGAACCGGTTTATTTTTCCTTTCACCCTCGCTTTCACGGCCCTCTCCATTCTAGGGGCCTTGCTGATGCCGCAAAACGGTTTGACCAACCTCGCCTTGCTGATCTCGGTGGGATTGGTGAGCCTGGGCAAAATACCTGCCCCCTGGCGCTCTGGCTTGCTGGCTGTCCTGGCCCTTACCCTGACCATCCTGTTGCGCCTCAACCCCGACGACAAACTGGCCTTTTATGGCCTCTTGGGCGTGCTGGTAGCGGCTTTTTTGCTGCCCAACCTGAGCAATCTGGTGCGCATCGCCCTGGGCGTAGCCATCCTGTTTATAGCGGTGCCCATTGCCGGGCTTACCAACTCGTTTTTGTTTGAACTGGGCATCCAGATTGGAATTTTTGCCGCGCTGGCCCTGGGTCTGAACGTAGTGGTGGGCCAGGCCGGTTTGCTCGACCTGGGTTTTGCCGCCTTTTTCGCCATAGGGGCTTATACCTGGGGCATCTTTGGCTCGCCCCAGGCTTCCGCGTTTATTGACGGTTTTCCTGCCGGTGGTCTGCCGGGCAACTACCTGTACTTGTTCATGGCCCTGGCCATCATCACCGCCGCCATCACCGGCGTACTCATCGGTCTGCCCGCCTTGAGGCTTAGGGGCGACTATCTGGCCATCGTAACCCTGGGGCTGGGCGAGGTGGTGCGGGTATTCGCCAACAACCTCGATAAACCCTGGAACATCACCAACGGCCCCCAAGGCATCACGCCGGTCAACCGGCCTGAGGTGGGGCCGCTCACCGAGTTTCTAAAAGCCATCGGGGCGGAACGCCTGTATGGGCGCCCCATCGACGAGCCCATCGCCTACTCGTTTTTCTTCTACCTACTGGTGCTGCTGGTAATTGGCATCGTGGTTCTGGTCAACATTCGGCTGGCCAACTCACGCTTTGGACGGGCCTGGGTGGCCATTCGCGAGGACGAAATCGCCGCCAAAGCCATGGGCATTCCACTGTTGCCCTCCAAGCTGCTGGCTTTTGCAACGGGGGCGGCTTTTTCCGGCATTATGGGTGCGGTGTTTGCTGCCAAGCAGACCTTCGTAAGCCCCGAGTCGTTTACCTTGCAAGCCTCCATCAACATTCTGGCCTTTGTAATTCTGGGCGGTATGGGCTCCATTGGCGGGGCGGTGGTGGGTGCTGCTGCCGTAACCGTACTCAACATCGGCATCCTCAAGGACTTCTCCGACTTGCTCAACACCTGGCGGCAGACCGGTGTTAACATTCTGGGCTACAACATGGCCAACCTGCCCCCCCAGCTCAACCCTGCAAAGTATGAACGCCTGGTGTTTGGTTTGATTCTGATCCTGATGATGATCTTCCGGCCCGAAGGGCTGATACCCGAACAAAGACACAGAGCCGAGCTACAAGAAGCCCGTCAGGAGGCCCAGGAAGGGGGTGGCAAATGAGCGAACTGGCCCTAGACGTCCAGAACGCCACCAAAAAATTCGGCGGGTTGGTGGCCGTAAACGATGTAAGTCTGCAGGTGCGGTCCAGAGAGATTTTCTCGGTCATTGGCCCCAACGGCGCGGGTAAAACCACCTTTTTCAATTTGCTCACCGGCATCTACAAGCCGGATACCGGGAGGGTGATTTTTTTTGGGCGCGATATCACCGGTCGCTCGCCCGACTGGGTCGCCCGCAACGGCATTGGCCGCACTTTCCAAAACATCCGCCTCTTCAAGGCCATGACGGTTTTGGAAAACGTGTTGGTAGGCCATCATAGCCATACCCACCAGACCTATTTTGATGTCCTGCTACATACCCCGCGTTTTCATCTGGCGGAAAAGAAGGCCAAAGCGCGGGCCATGGAGCTGCTGGCCTACATGAACTTAGACAGGCGGGCCGAGGAACTGGCCTCAGGGCTTTCGTATGGCGAGCAACGCAGGCTCGAGATCGCCCGGGCTCTGGCCTTAGAGCCCAAGCTGCTCTTTTTGGACGAGCCCGCCGCCGGCATGAACGAGCAGGAAACCGAAGACCTTAAGGCGCGGGTGTGCAAGCTGCGCGACGACCTGGGCCTGACCATCGTACTTATTGAGCACGATATGGCCATGGTGATGAGCATCTCGGATCGGATTGCGGTGCTCGAGTACGGCTCCAAGATTGCCGAGGGGTTACCGGCGGAAATTCGCAGCAACCCCAAGGTGATCGAGGCCTACTTGGGCAAGGGCGCAGCCGGACAGGCCGGAGGGACGCATGCCTCTGCTTGAAGTTAAGGACATCCATACCTACTACGGGCACATCCACGCGCTCAAAGGGGTATCGCTCACGGTGGAAGAAGGCGAGATCGTGACCCTGATCGGCGCCAACGGCGCTGGCAAAAGCACCACGCTTCGCACCATTAGCGGCATGAACAAACCCCGCAAAGGGGAGGTGGTGTATCAGGGCAGCCCCATCCATAAGCTGCCCGCCGACAAAATTGTGGGGCTTGGCATCGGGCATGTGCCCGAAGGGCGGCGCATCTTCCCCCGCATGACTGTGGAGGAGAACCTCGAGATGGGCGGCTTTCTGATCAACGACCCCAAGGTTGTGCAGGAGCGCAAAGAACAGGCTTTTACCCTGTTTCCTCGGCTGGCCGAGCGCCGCCACCAGAAGGGCGGCACCCTGTCGGGTGGGGAGCAGCAGATGCTGGCCATCGGCCGGGCCCTGATGCAAGACCCCAAGCTCTTGCTGATGGACGAGCCCTCCATGGGGCTGGCTCCGGTGCTGGTAGACTTTATTTTCGAGATTATCCAGAAGCTCAATCAGCAGGGCAAAACCATTTTGTTGGTTGAACAAAACGCTCGCCTGGCCCTGCAGATTGCCCATCGGGGCTATGTCTTGCAAACCGGCCACCTCGCCATGAGCGGCCCCGCCAAAGAGCTGGCAGCCCGGCCCGAGATTCAGGAGGCCTATCTGGGCGGGCACTAGGTTCTAGCCCAGATCAAGGATCGGAGGCGTTGGGTCATGAAAACCAAATTTGCCCACACGGCCAGCCTGCCGGGCCTCGAGGTGCCCGGTGCGGTGCTGCGCCCCTTTGCAGGTGAACAACTCATGCTGATGCGGGCCGAGGGTAAAGCAGGCTCGCCCTTAGCACCCCACGCCCACCCCCACGAACAGATCACCCTGGTGGTCTCGGGGCGGCTCAAGCTGCGGATTGGGGCAGAATGGCTCGAGCTTGGCCCCGGCGATATTGCCCACGTGCCCTCAGGGGTGGAACACGAGGCTTTTTTTATCGAGGATAGTGTGGTGTTTGATGCCTTCCATCCGGTGCGGCAGGATTTACTGGACAAGCTCAAGTAAGGGCGATGGCCACAAAAGACTCCATCGCTGTAGTCAATCTCTAAAACACCCCGATAAAATCGGCCCATGCGGGCAGAAGTTACTACCTATTACCTCGAGATGACCTCGCCCAACGAACTGCGTCCCAAGCATGCACAAATAGAGGGGCTTCTGGTCATGAAAGCTGAAATTCCCTGCGCCGAGTTGCAGCACTTCCTCTACCGAAGCGTGGGGGGCAACTGGTACTGGTACGAAAAGGCCCACTGGACCTACCGGCAGTGGTGGGCCTATGCCCAGAACCCCAACCTGCACACCTGGGTGGCCTACCTGAAGGGCACCCCGGCAGGTTACTTTCAGCTCGAGGTGCAACCCGAGGAGAATGTCGAAATTGTCTATTTTGGCCTGCTGACGCAGTTTAGTGGGATGGGGCTGGGGGGCCATCTGCTCACGTGTGCGCTCGAGGAGGCCTGGCGGCTCGGAGCCCACAGGGTCTGGGTACACACCTGCTCACTGGATAGCCCGGCAGCCCTGGCCAACTACCTGGCCCGGGGTATGCGGCTTTACAAGACCGATACCCAAACCCAGGAGATTCCCGACCAAACCCCCGGCCCCTGGGACGGAGCCTAGCGCTAGCCAAACCATTCATCGGCCTTGCGGCGGGCTTGCTCCTTGATATCCGGGGTGATGTGGGCAGCCACAGTGCCCACCGCCAGCAACAACACGCTCAGATCGTCGGTAAAGCCCACCAAAGGCGCCAGGTCGGCCACCAGGTCGAGGGGCACCAAAAAGTAGACCAAAGCCCCTACAATGGTACGTTTGGCCCAGGCAGGGGTGGCCGGGTGCTGCAGGGTGTAGTAGAGCCACAGGGCCTTCTCCACCAACTCGCGGCCCGCGTAACGGGCAAAACGCCGGAGCTTGCGCCAGAATGCCGCATCGCTGTAGCGCTCACTTGGTTCGATCTCTATCAGTTCTAGTTTTTGAATTTCACTGGCCACGTTTGGCCCTCCTGGTTCGCCAGAAGCAAGCTGGACAAACAAAAAAGCATGTGTTGCACCCCCAACCAACGGGTGTAAGGATTATGGTAGCAGATTGCTTTCGTCAAACATGAGCTCATTTTTTTCGGCTCTCTTCACGAATAAGCAGGCAGGTGTATACTTCGCTCTGTAGTTTGTGCTACCGAGTTTTGCCCATTTCAGCCAGTGCTGAAAACGCAAATTAATGTGTTTTCGGCTCATTGGGTGAACTCGAAGGTAGGAGGAACCATTATGAAATATCGGCTGTTAGGTATCTTGGCTCTTGGGCTATTGGGCAGCCTGGGCATGGCCCAAAAAACCCTGGTGTTTGGCTCCAACGGAGAGCCCGCAAGCCTCGAGTCGGGCAACATCACCGATGGAATTTCCATCTATGCCCAGCGTCAAATCTACGATACCCTGGTAGATTTCAAACCCGGCTCCACCGATCCCCAGGCGGGGCTGGCGGTCAGTTGGTTTGCCTCTCCAGACGGCAAAACCTGGACATTCCGTCTGCGCCAGGGGGTCAAGTTCCACGATGGCACCGACTTTGACGCCAGCGCGGTGGTGTTCAACGTCAACCGCTGGTGGGATCCCAAAGACCCCACACGCATCAGCGGTGGTTCCAACTATGAAATCTGGGGTGAGCTATTTGGTGGCTACAAGGGCGACAAGGGCAGCTTTCTGGCAGGTGTGAGCGCGGTGGATAAATACACCGTACGCTTCACCTTCAATAGCCCCGTGCCTTACTTCCCGGTGGCCATTGGCTCAGGCTATTTTGGCATTGCCAGCCCCGCTGCCATCAAGGCCGCTGGGGCCAAGTACGGTACGGCTGCAGGGGGTGCAGTGGGCACGGGTCCCTTCAAGTTCAAGGAATGGCGCCCCGGCGACCGCTTGATCCTGGAAAAGAACACCAACTTCTGGAAGACGGGCCTCCCTAAAAGCGATGGCGTAGTGTTCCGCTTCATCAAGGACCCTGCCGCGCGCCTGGCCGAACTCAAGGCTGGCTCCATTGACTTCACCACCGACATTCCTCCAGCCAACCTCAAAGACCTGCAAAATGACCGCAACCTCCGCGCCGTCTTCCGCCCCAGCTTCAATGTGGGCTATCTGGCCTTGAACCCCAGCTACAAACCGCTTTCCGATGTGCGGGTGCGTCAGGCCATCGCTATGGCCATCAACAAAAAGGAAATCGTCAAGGCTTTCTGGGGCGACCTGGGCGTAACCAACGGTCACTTCATGCCCAGCAGCTTCAAAACCTACTACTCGCCCAAAGTGACCGATTATGAGTACAACCCCGCCAAGGCCAAGCAAATGCTGGCCGAAGCGGGCTATCCCAATGGCTTTGACCTCGAGTTCTGGTACATGCCGGTTTCACGCCCCTACTTCCCCACCCCCAAAGAAATTGCCGAAGCCATGGGCGCCGACCTCTCGGCCATTGGCATCCGGGTGAAATTCCAGACCAAGGACTGGGCCACCTACCTCAACGACCGCCGCAACCCGCCAGGCTTCCAGGCCTACATGCTGGGTTGGACGGGTGACTATGGCGACCCTTCCAACTTCTTCGACCCCCACTTCGCCTCCCCCATCACCGACCTCTTCGATAGCGCGGGCAACAAGCTGGACATTAAGGAACTCAATGAGGTTCTAGCGAAGGGTGCCGCCAGTTCCAACCAGGCCGAGCGTGTCAAGCTCTACCAGCAGGCCGACGAAATCACCTTTAACCTGGCCCTGCGCATCCCCATCGTGCATAGCCAGCCCCTCATCGCTCAGCGCACTTCCATAAGCGGTTGGGTTCCCAGCCCATTGGGCAGCGAGTCCTTCGAGGATATCGTCAAGCGCTAAACCCACAGACCCTCTGTAGGGCGTAGTTCGCTACGCCCTTTTTTTATTGGAGGCCATCGGTAGCAGTACCTTTTACTCTTCAGGACTTCACAACTGTAATCCAGAAATATATCATCTGAAAGGTTAGGTATCTAGCACATGTGGTCTTATGCAGGCAGGCGTTTGTTGAGTGTCATCCCGGTCTTGTTTGGGATCTCACTGCTGGTTTTTATATTTCTTCATCTGATCCCCGGTGATCCGGCAGTGGTCATGCTGGGCGAGCGGGCTGGCCCCGAACGCATCGCCGAGCTTCGCAGCAAGCTGGGCCTCGAGCGCCCGCTGTGGGAACAGTACCTGTTGTTTGTGGGCAACTTGCTGCGTGGCGATCTGGGTACGAGCATTTTCAATCAGCTCACCATCAACGAGCAGTTGGCCCGCCGCTGGCCTGCTACCTTCGAGTTGGCTATCGCCGCAACCCTGTTTGCGGTCGTCATTGGAATTCCCTTTGGAATCCTGGCTGCCGTGCGCAAAAACACGCTCCTGGACAATCTTGCCACCTCCTTTTCGCTCTTAGGGGTGTCGCTACCGGTTTTCTGGTTGGGCTTACTGCTGGTGTACCTGTTTGCGGTGAACCTCCAGTGGCTACCCGCAGGCGGGCGGCTTTCTATTGATGTGGATGCAGTGTTTAAGCCCATTACCGGGTTTTACGTGTTGGATGGGCTATTTCAGCCCCAGAGCTTCTGGGATGTGGTTCGGCACCTGATTCTGCCCGCCATGACCCTGGGTACCATCCCCCTGGCCATTCTGACCCGCATCACCCGTGGGGCCATGCTCGAGGTGCTCACGCAGGACTACGTGCGCACCGCCAGGGCTAAAGGCCAGACCGAACGGCTGGTAATCTGGCGTCATGCCCTCAAAAACGCCCTCCTGCCCGTCGTGACCATCATCGGCTTGCAGTTCGGAACCCTTTTGGGCGGCGCCATCCTGACCGAGACCATCTTTAGCTGGCCCGGCATCGGAAGCTGGATTTATGAAGGTATCCTCAACCGCGACTATCCGGTCGTACAGGGTGGGGTTATTTTTGTGGCCCTGGTGTTTGTGGTGGTCAATCTGGTGGTAGACCTGTCTTATGCCCTGCTCGACCCAAGGATTCAATACCGATGAAAAACTGTGTCCATCCAAAGCAAGTATCTCCCTGGTGTGGGCTTGAACTTCGCAAGCTTAGCGAGGTGATATGGCCCTGACTGTGACCGCTCCCAAGGCCTCCAACGATACCCCAAGCCGATTGGCGATTCGGCGCTTTATGAAATCCAGCTCGGGAAAAATCGGGTTGGTAATGGCTGTTTTTCTCATCTTGCTCGCATTGCTGGCGCCTGTGTTCAAGCCCTATAATCCCGCTACCGACCGCGACTACATCAACCGCCTGAAGCCCCCCTCTGCCGAGCGAGTATTTGGCACCGATAACCTTGGGCGCGACGTTTTTACCCGCGTGATTCACGGCAGCCGAATTTCGCTACAGGTTGGGCTGGTCGCCGTAGCCCTAAGCCTAACCGTAGGCACTTTGCTGGGGCTGATTGCGGGCTACTTCAGGGGCGGAATCGAGGCTCTGATTGGCTGGATTACCGATATTTTGCTGGCTTTCCCTAGCACTTTGCTGGCCATCGCCGTTGTGGCAGTGGTGGGGCCTAGCCTGACCAATGCCATGATTGCAGTCAGCATTACGCAGATTCCGGTCTATATTCGGCTGGCCCGCAGTGTGGTGCTTTCTGCCCGCGAGCTCGACTATGTGCAGGCTGCTACCGCACTGGGCGCACCCAACCGGCGGATTCTACTGCGTCACCTGCTGCCCAATGCTTTGCCCCCAATCATCGTGCAGGCCACCCTTTCCATCGGCACCGCGACGCTCGAGACCGCCGCTTTAGGCTTCCTGGGCCTGGGCGCACAGCCACCCGCACCCGAGTGGGGCGCGATGCTATCGGACGCCTTCCGGGGTGGCTATGCACTTAATTCGCCCTGGACCATGATCTTCCCCGGTCTATTTATTATGTTTACCGTGCTGGCCTTCAATCTGCTGGGCGATGGTCTGCGCGATGCCCTCGACCCAAGGGCCCTTAAGTGAAAGTTGAAAGTAACGATAAACTGCATCTTGGTGCACGGGTAACTTGTTTTGCGGCATGTTGCTTGCCTAAAATTGACATGTGCGGCTCATTCATACCAGATTCGGTTAGTTTGGCATCAAAGGGTGACGAACTAAAAGGGCCGAAGTTATCCGCGTAGCGGAGGGCGTAAGCCCCTTGGAAGTTATCCGACTACGTGGTCTACATACGTGGCCACCTTTCCAGTGCTGGCTATCATGTTCGTAAGGCCAGGGTTCAATCTGTTGGGCGATGCACTCGACCCCGGGCCGTCAGGCAAAAGCAAGCAGAAGTTGCAACAAACCTCTCTCTATACCCCTTTAGCAGCTTCTCACCCCTAGCCAAAGCTACCCCCGCCTTTTGAGCAAAGCTTCACCCAGGGCCATTCGCACTTCCAAAGCCGCTAAGATGAAGGCATGAAGCGATGGTGGGTTCTGACAATGCTGGCGCTGGCGGGTTGTGTACCACAACCGGAGCAGCAACCTTATCAACTAAGCGAGATTCAGTTGCTCTTCGCCGAGAACACCGAGCGCTGGACATACTTTTACGGCGAACCCCAGGCCGTGCGCCTGGGTGAGCGCAGCCTGGCCCTGACCCGTGGCCCCTCGGCCAGCCCCCTGGCCGTGGCCGACGCCCTGCTGGTGGATGGCGAGGCGCTCTACCGGGAGATAAACCCTGCCCTGCCCCGCGTGGCCCAGACCACCCGCACCTTCCCCGGCTTACAGTTTGTGGTGCGTACCAACCGCAACGTACAAAGCACCTGGCTCTTCGACGGGGGCTGGTCGCGGCTGGGCAATGTTTTTGCCAGCAATGCCGCGCAGGTGGTGGAAAGCCGCCCTGGTGCACCCCGACTGGCCCCCCTCTCGGAAGCCGAAAACGAGGCGGTGCTGCGGGAAATTCTGGGCCGCCGGGGAGGGCGTCCGGTGGTGGTGTACGAAATTGAGCCTCCTTTAGTGCCCAACCGCTATGAGCCCGCCCCCGCTCAAAGCCGGGTGGCGGCTTTAGCTGTGCAGTATGGCCTCGAGACGGAGCTAACCCTTATGCCCCCCACCCCCAGCCCCACCCCGCGCATCCTGCAACAAGGCGGGCAGTCCGCCTACACCGCCCAGAACCCGGCGGCCTACCTGGCCAGCAACACCAGCCAGTTGGTGACGCTCTGGCGCCTGGCCACGGGCAACCAGATTCCCCAGCCGGCCACACCGGCAGTGGACTTCAACCTGAACCGGGTAGTGGCTTTCTTCTGGGGTCAAAAACCCACCGGCGGCTACAGCGTGCAATACATAAGCAGCCAGCTTTCGGACAATACCCTGCGGGTCACCTTGCGCCTCTTGAGCCCAGCACCGGGGGCCATTGTGACCCAGGCCCTCACCAGCCCCTTTGTGCTGCTGGAAGTGCCGGGGCGCTTTACGCGGGTGGAGTTTGCGGACTCTAGCGGGCGGGTGCTGGCGAGCGCAGCCAATTAGCCAGAGGTCTCGCCTGGCTCAGGACAATCCCTCCAACCGGCCCAGCCGTAGAACTTCGGCATTGATGGGGTTCTGGCTCAGGTAGCCCTGGCGGAACTCCTGGGGAACGTGCTGCTGTGCAACGTGGTCAACCCAGTCCAAAGCCTTCTGTAGCATCTGCCCAGCCAAGGGCTCTCCCGCTCCTTTGAGGGCCTCATAGCGGGCCAGCCCAAGGCCCGTGGAGGGCGGGGGGAATGTATTCAGGCGCTTTAGGGCCAAGGCACTATACTCCAGCGCCTCCTCTACACGCCTCAGCCTCAGGAGTGTGCGCGCCAGGTAGGCCAGGGCCTCGGTCTCCATACCGGGAATATAATGGGCTCTGGCCCACCCCAGCGACTTTTGCACCAGACCCACGCCCTCCTCCGGCCCGACCAGCATCGCGTGCTCGAGGCGCATCCGGGCCAGCCCATGTTCCCATCCACTCACACCAGATTCGGTTAGTTCGGCACAGGATGGCGGCGAACTAACCGAATCTGGCATAATGCCCGTCTACATAGCCCTGGTCAGAGGCTCTTGAACCTCACGAACCCTCTCCCCCACCCTTCGGCTCCCTGCGGCCCCTAAAAACCATCCGGAAGGGAATCTCGCGCAAGCCCAGGTCTTCGCCGATGCGGTTGCGCAAGAAGCCCTCGAAAGCCCGCGTCACAAACTCGGGGTGGTTGCAAAAAAAGACAAAGGTCGGGGGGGCTACCTCGGGCTGGGTGAGGAAAAAGAGCTTGAGGGGCTTGCCCTTGAAGTTAGGAAGCATGGTCTGGGTGCTCCAGACTGAGAGCCAGCGGTTGAGTTCGGCGGTCTCGAAGCGCACTCGAGCCAGCTCGTAGAGCCGGGCCGCTTCCGAGAGCAGCTTGTGCAGGTTTTGCTTGGTAACGGACGAAACGTACAGCATGGGCAGGTGCTGGATGTGGGAGAGTTTGAGGGCCAGATCGGCCCGCACCCGCTTGGCCTCCTCTTTGCTCTCAATCAGATCCCACTTGGTAATGGTCACGATTACCGGTTTGCCGGCGTCCAGGGCCTCGTTGGCCAGCTTGAGCTCGTGGTCGCCGAGTTCCTTAGGGTCTACCACCAGCAACACCACGTCGGCGTCCAGAATGGCCTGGTGGGCGCGTCCGATGGCCTGCTCCTCGACCCCGGTCTCGGGGCGCTTGCGGATGCCGGCGGTATCTACCAGCAAGAACCGGCTGCCCCCGTAGTCGAACTCCACGTCGATGGTGTCGCGGGTGGTGCCGGGGATTTCCGAGACAATCACCCGCTCCTCGCCCAGAATGGCGTTCAGCAGGCTGGACTTGCCCGCGTTGGGGCGACCCACAATGGCCAGGCGGATAGGCACGACCTCGGGCTCGCTTTCGCCCTGGCGCACGGGCAACAACTCCCAGATGCGCTCCAGCAGTTCGTCAAACCCCCGGCTGTGGGCTGCACTGGTGGGAACCGCTTCACCAAAGCCCAGGGCATAAAAGTCGCCCAGGTAGGCCTGGTGCTTGGGGTCGTCTATCTTGGTGGCTACCAGCAACACCGGTTTACCCTGGCGGCGCAAAAAGTCGGCGACCTCGAGGTCGGCGGTCGCAATATCGCTGCGCCCATCCACGGCAAACAGCACCAGGTCGGCGTCCTGAATGGCCCGCTCCACCTTTTGCTTGATTTTCTTCTCCCACACGTCCCCCGACCACAAGCCCCCGGTATCCACCAGCTTGAAGCGTCCCTGCTCGTTCTCCACCACACCCTCTTTGAGGTCGCGGGTAACCCCCGGCACGTCGGCCACCACGGCAAACTGGCTTCCGGCCTTGGCGTACTTCTCGGGTGCGGCCCGCAAACCCAATAGTTTGTTGAACAGGCTCGACTTGCCCACATTGGGGCGACCCACAATCACCACTCGATACATAGTTCCACTCGCATTCGGTTCAAGAACGGCTCCAGGCAGCGTTACCTGAATCCACAAAAAGCATCCTTGATGTTACCATGCGCTCGAGGTATGAAACCCAAGGTCTGTCTGGTGGTGGGCATGGGGCGGGGCATCGGGCTGAGCGTGGCCCGACGCTTTGGCCGGGAGGGGTATCGGCTGGGTCTGGTTGCCCGCAGCGAAACCAACCTGGAGAACTATGCGGGCGCCCTCGAGCTCGACGGTTGCACGGTCAAAACCTTTCCCACCGACATCACCCGCACGCCGCAACTGATTTCAGCGGTAAGGGAAACCGAAAAGCAGCTTGGCCCCATCGAGGTTTTGATTTACAACGCCTATGCCTCGGCGGACAGCCGGGCTTCGGAGCTCAGCGTGGAAGCCCTCGAGGACACCCTCAAGGTCAACCTGTATGGGGCGCTGGTGGCGGCCCAACTGGTGATCCCCGGTATGCTCTCGCGCCGCAAAGGCACCCTCCTCTTTACCGGGGGCGGCCTGGCCCTGAACCCCGCGCCCGACTTGGCCGCGCTCTCCATTGGCAAAGCCTCGCTACGCGCCCTGGTGGGTGCGCTCAGCAAGGAGCTCTACCACGAAGGCATCCACGTAGCCACCGTGACCATTGCAGGCCAGGTGAAGCGCAACACCCCCTTCGACCCCGACCTGATTGCCGAAAAGTTCTGGGAGCTGCACGCCCAGCCGCCCGGCCGGTGGAAGACCGAGGTGGTCTACCAGGGATGAAGCGCTTTTGGCAGCCACACCAGTCTGTAGGCCATCCTCGGCCAAAGGCGCAGGTCGCCCCATTCCTGGTCTTCTGCTCGGGATTTTTCGCAATCCATCAGGTAGTGGCAGCGGGGCCTGTGCATAAAGCAAAACCGCTCCTTCCTCCCCCAACGGGGGAGGCTTGGAGGGGGCCTAATACCCGTCTAGTTCGCCTGCCTACAAGCATTTTTTTGCAACACCGGCTGTCTAAAGCGTACTTAGCTGAGATTTGCAGGGGTTTATGCACCGACCCTGGTAGTAGCGGAGCTAAGATACAGTAACCGACGAAGTTACATGCAGTTCATCTGACTGGACAGCCTATACTCTTCAGGTGTGAGCCGCTCTGTATCCAATACCCTCTCCCGCCTGGTGGAATCGGCACCGTTCAACCGCTTGGTAACCGTCATCATCCTATTTGCGGCGGTGCTGGTGGGCCTCGAGACCTATCCCGCCCTGATGGAGCGCTTTGGCCCTACCCTCCACCTGCTCAACAACCTGGTGCTGGCCCTGTTTGCCCTCGAGGTGCTCCTGCGCATGGCGGCCCTCTGGCCCCGGCCTCTGCACTATTTTCAGAGTGGCTGGAACGTGTTCGATTTCGTCATTGTGGCCCTTAGCCTGCTGCCGGGCCTGGGAACGTATGCGGTAGCGGCCCGCCTGCTGCGGCTCTTGCGCGTGCTGCGGCTCATCCGCACCCTGCCCGACCTTCAGATTATTTTGGGTGCCCTGCTCAAAAGCATCCCCTCCATTGGCTGGGTGCTGGTCTTGATGATGCTGCTGCTCTACGTCTATGCGGTGGCCGGGGTGTTTTTGTTCGGCCAGGGCGACCCCTTCCACTTCGGCAATCTGCACACCGCCCTGCTCACCCTCTTCAGCATCCTGACCCTGGAGGGCTGGGTGGATATCCTCCGCATCCAGTATTTCGGCTGCGACCGCTTCGAGCTGCCCGACCCCGCTTTGTGTACCCAGCCCAAAGCCCAGCCCCTACTGGCGGTGGTGTACATGGTCTCGTTTGTGCTGCTGGGCACGCTGGTGTTCTTGAACCTGCTGGTAGGCATTGTGGTCAACAGCATGGACGAGATGCGAAAAAGCCTGCAAGAAACCCGGCTTCCCCCACCCGGAAGCCTCGAGCAGCAGGTGCAAGAGGTACAGGCCAGGCTGCGCGAGGCGCAGGGAATGCTGGAGGCCCTGGTCAAAACTCAGGATTAACCAGATCGGTGTCCACCCCTGGCGAAAGCACTGCCGGATGCCCCAGCACCCGCCCCAGAGCGGTAATCTGGCCCTTGTGGTGGAACTCGTGGGTGATGGGATGCAGCAGCAGCCAGCGCTGGCTCACCTTGGCCTTCCAGCCCTTGCGTGGATGCGTCCACTCGTATATCTGGTCGAGCTGGTTAAATGTTTGCAGGGCCTGTTCGACCACCGCATCGGCTTGAGCAAAGACCTTTCTCATGGCCGCTACATCGGGCACCTCCGACCCCTGGATTGGGGCCTGGGGCTTGCCCAGGCCCACCGTACCCACCCACCACAAGTAGCAGTCAGCCACGTGGGCGTGCAGGTTGCGCATGCTGCCAAAGGCAAAATCGGGGCGCTCCTGGGTATAGATTTCCGGCGGCAGCGAGGTGCAGTAGCCAAAGAGGATTTCGCGGGAACGCCGCACCCAACCATAAAAAACCCGCAGGTCATTGTTCATAGCACAGGATACCCCCGCCCGCTGTGGTATACCAGTAGCAAATGGCACATCCGTATGCGATTCACCCCCAGACGCCCTGGCAGCGTTTTGGGGTTTGGGCCTTGCGAATGCTGGGCTGGACGGCGGTGATGGCTCCGCCTCCCGGAAAAAAGTTCGTGCTGGTAGGCTACCCCCACACCTCCAACTGGGACTTTCTCTATGCGCTTTTGTGGGGCATGGCTTCGGGCACGCGCTTTCGCTGGGTGGGCAAAAAACAGCTTTTTCCCCCGGTGTTGGGGGTGGTGATGCGCTGGCTGGGGGGCATCCCGGTAGACCGCTCCAGAGCAGGCGGCGATTTTGTGAAGCAGGTAGCCCGCATCTTCGACCAGCACGACAACCTCTGGGTGGTGGTGGCCGCCGAGGGCACCCGCAGCCGCGCCCCTTACTGGAAAAGCGGGTTTTACTACATGGCCCTGGAGGCCAATGTGCCCATTGCACTGGCCTACATTGACTATAGCCGTAAAGAGGTGGGCATCGGAGGGTACTTCACCCCCAGCGGCAACATTGAGACCGACTTTGAGCAAATCAAGGCTTTTTACGCCGACAAAGTAGGTCGTGACCCCAGCAAACAAAGCCCCATTCAACTAAAACCCAAAGAGGAAGCTGAAAGCTAAATGCTAAAGGCTGTTTGTTGACGGTCTTCCAGTAGCCCGAGAGTTCTGATTCCAAGGTGTCTCGGTAAGGCATCACCTATCGGACAGGTGGCATCCGCGTTATCCTGGTAGGCAGTGACCGTTTATGCTAGAGAAACTTGCATCCCTAGAAGCCGAGTACCAGACGCTCGAGCGGCAACTGGCCGACCCGGCAGTACTCACCAACCCATCGGAGTATCAGCGCATCAGCAAGCGCTATGCCGAGATGGGGCATCTGGTAGAAACCATTCGCGCCTACAAAGAAACCCTGGCCCACCTCGAGGAGGCCCGTGAACTGCAGTTCGACCCCGAGTTGGGCGAGATGGCCCAGGCCGACATCGAGGCCCTGGAACCCAGGGTAAAGGCCCTCGAGGCCGAGCTCGAGCTCTTGCTGCTTCCCAAGGACCCTATCGATGAGAAAAACGTCATTGTGGAAATTCGGGCCGGCACCGGGGGCGAGGAGGCCGCGCTGTTTGCTGCCGAGCTGCGCGACATGATTATGGAGTATGCCCGGCGGGGCGGCTATAAGGTCGAACTCCTGGACACCTCGCTCACCGACTTAGGGGGGGTCTCCAAGGTCTCCTTCGAGGTGACGGGGCCGGGGGCTTATGGCTACTTGAAATACGAGGCCGGGGTACACCGGGTGCAGCGGGTGCCCGCCACCGAGACCCAGGGCCGCATCCACACCTCCACCGCGACCGTAGCGGTGATGCCCGAGGCCGAGGAAGTCGACGTGCAACTCGACCCCGCCGATCTGGATATTACCGTCTCGAGGGCCTCGGGGCCGGGCGGGCAGGGGGTCAACACCACCGACTCGGCGGTGCAGGTCTTGCACAAGCCTAGCGGCATAATTGTTTCCTGCATGGAGTCGCGCAGCCAGATCAAGAACAAGGAAAAAGCCCTCTCCATCCTGCGCTCGAGGCTCCTGGAGATCAAACGGGCCGAGGAGGCCGCCCGCCGCCGCGAAGACCGCCTGGCCCAGATTGGGGCGGGCGAGCGCTCGGAGAAAATCCGCACCTACAACTTCCCCCAGTCGCGCGTTACCGACCACCGCATCGGCTTTACCACCCACGACCTGGAAGGCGTACTCTCGGGCGACCTCTCCAAGCTGCACGAAGCCCTGCGCAAGGCCGATCAGGAACGCCAGCTCGAGGCCCTCTCCAGCGCACCCAAGTCCGCCTAGGGCGTGAAAGGCGGTCTGTATGCATGGGTTGCGACGTGACCTATTGGTAGCCGCGGCTATCCTGCTGGACAAGCAGGGACGGGTTTTGCTGGTCGCCAACGACTGGAGCCGCCGGGGCAGGGTGCGCTATACCCTGCCGGGTGGCATGGTCGAGGCTGGGGAGACCATCCCGGCTGCCATCGCACGAGAGGTACAGGAAGAAACAGGCCTCCGGATCCGAGGCATTCAACACCTGGCGTATGTAATCCAGGTAGAGGATGCCCGTAAGAGCGAACGCACCATCGCCATGGCTTTCCGTGCCGATTACGAGGGCCTGCTCAACCCCAAAGACCCCGATGGGCACATCGTGGAGGCCCGTTTCTTCACCGCCGAGGAGGTAGCCGTCAAGCTGGATGAACACCGCCCCCTCCTGGAGCCCCTGATGGACTACCTGCAGGGCGAGCGGGGCAGATTCTATGCATACTCGAGCTGGGGGAGCGAAGGAATCAGGGTTTGATAAGAAACCTGCCTGTTGCATTCCATTTTGCCCTGGCAAAAGACCTCCTTTTCCTCCCCCAGCGGGGGAGGTCAGGGGGGCAGTGCCCATCCGCGGAACCCTCTAAGTGCGCCCACATTAGATTTTTGCGGTGACGGTCTCGGCGAAAGAAGTGGCCGGTGTTTAAAGCAGCGCGGCTTATGGGCTCCCCTTTTCGGGTAGAGCAAATTCCTAACGTTGTCGTACTTAGCAAAACTTTTTCTTTCCAGCAGTGGCATTTTGGGTGACTGTTCGGAAAATTAGGAACGAAATAAACGGATTTCTTATGGCCAAAGGCTAAAGGCCCCACACAAGGCTAGAAGCTCAAAGGACGAGCCCAGTGGGCTATCAAATAACCCCGGCTCTGCCGTGCTGGCCCGTACAGTATGCTTTAGTGCGGTGTCTGCTGACCCCACGGCATTTGAGGTGAAGCATGGTGGCAGTCATTCTTTCAGGTGGGGCCGGTACACGCCTGTGGCCGGTCTCGAGGGAACAGTACCCCAAACCCTTCATGAAACTACCCGACGGGCAAAGCCTGTTGCAAAAAGCCTTCTTGCGGGCCGCACGGGTTGGAGCTCAGCGGGTGCTCACTGTTACGGGCCTGGAGTATTACTACAGCACCGCCAGTGAGTACGAGGCCCTGGGCATGCCCGAAGTGCAGACCTCGTTTGTGGTCGAGCCCCTGCGCCGCAACACCGCCCCCGCCATTGCCATGGCCGCTTTGTGGGTTGCCGAGCACAACCCCGATGAGGTCATGCTGGTGCTCTCGGCCGACCACCTCATTTTGCGAGAAGAGGCCTTTGCCCAGGCGGTCACTCAGGCCCAGGCCATCGCCCAAGAGGGCTATCTGGTGACATTTGGCATTCAGCCTACCTACCCGGCCACCAATTTTGGCTACATCGAGCAAGGTCTACCTCTACAAGATGGCGCATATCGGGTTGCCCGCTTCGTGGAAAAGCCCGACCAGCAGACTGCCGAGGCTTATCTGCAAACCGGGCGCTTCTTCTGGAACGCAGGCATTTTCTGCTTCAAGGCGACCACCTATCTGCAAGCCCTGGAGCACCTCCAGCCCGATATGTACAAAGCAGCGCTGGACTGCTGGCAGGGTAGCGAGAAGGGGGACGTGGCCTATCTGGATGCAAACCTCTTCAAACAGGTTCCCAGTGAGTCGGTGGACTATGCGGTCATGGAAAAAGCCGCGCAGGTAGCAGTAGTACCCGCTGATCTGGGCTGGAGTGATCTGGGCTCCTGGGACGCTGCCGCTTTGATGGTGCCGCCGGATGCAGCGGGCAACCGGGTGTTTGGCGAGGCGGTTTTGCTCGAGACCACCAATACTTTTGTCCAGACTGAAGACCGTGTGGTAGCGGTAATTGGTGCCAGCGATCTGGTGATCGTGGATACCCGCGATGCCCTGCTGGTGGCCCGGCGCGATAAAGTACAGGACGTAAAGAAGGTGGTGGAACAACTCACCCACTCCAAGCACGACACCGTACGCCGCCACCGCACCATCCGGCGGCCCTGGGGAAGCTACCTGACGCTGGAAGAAACGAGTGGGTTCAAAATACGGCGGGTGGTGGTCAAGCCGGGCCAGGCCCTCTCCAACCACCTGCACCACCACCGCAGCGAACACTGGACGGTGTTGCGAGGTACGGCCCAGGTCTGGCTGGACGGCAGAGCACAGATGCTAAGGCAGGGCGAATCGGTCAGTGCCCTGGCCGGAGTTGCCCATCAACTCATCAACCCCGGACTGCTGGATCTGGTCTTGATTGAGGTACAAACCGGCGAGTACCTGGGCGAAGACGATGTCAAGCGGCTGGAAAGCTATGTATAAGCTGGAAAACGTGAACTTTGTCCCCCACTTTCACTCTACCGTAACGCTGCGGCGTAAAACTGACGCCTGTGAGGCAGCTTCTCTATCTGTGCTGTGATATTTGGCGGTTGGGTCTGGCAGAGAGCCTTGTAAACTAAATAATACCAGATTCGGTTAGTTCGTCACTGAACAGTGACGAACTAACCCGACTGAAAGGAGTGCTCTGGGATTCAAAAAGATAGCCTCTGGATTTTTTGGTTTGAATGACTATCTTTTTGAATCCGGTGTAACAGCTTTGCAATATTCCATGCCACAACTGTATGGATTACAACGAGAGGGGTAGAGCATGAAAGCTATGAAAGTCGCTGTCATCGGTACTGGATACGTAGGCATTACCACTGGGGTCACGCTGGCTTACATTGGCCATCAGGTAACCTGCGTGGATGTGGATCTCAAGAAGCTGGCCCTTTTACGCTCCGGCAAGGCGCACATTTACGAGCCGGGCCTCGAGGAACTCATGCACCTATCCCGCGAGCGCCTTAAGTTCACCGACGCCTACGCCGAAGCCGTACCGGATGCCGACGTGATCTTTGTTGCGGTAGGCACCCCCTCGGCCCCCGATGGCAGCCCCGACCTGCGCTATGTGCAGGCGGCTGCCGAGGGCATCGGTCAGCACCTGAACAGCAAGTTCACGGTAATCGTGAACAAATCCACCGTACCCATTGGCTCGGGTAACTGGGTGGAGTCGCTGGTACAAAGCGCTTACGAGGCCAAGAACGGCAAGAAGGCTAAGGGCAACTTTGCGGTGGCTTCTAACCCCGAGTTCCTGCGCGAAGGCTCAGCCATCTACGACTCGCTCTACCCCGACCGCATCGTGGTGGGCGCCGAGCGGGAGGAAGCCCTCGAGACCCTCTACAACCTTTACCGTCCCCTGATTGAGCAAAGCTTTCCCGAGCCCGCTTTCCAGCCCCGTCCCAATGCCATGAAAGCGGTGCCGCTAATCTCCGCCGACCTGGCCTCTGCCGAACTGATCAAGTACGCTGCCAACGCCTTCTTATCGGTCAAGATCAGCTTCATCAACGAGATTGCAGCCCTGGCCGAGCGGGTAGGTGCCGATGTGACCCAGATTGCCCGTGGCATCGGTCTGGATAGTCGCATTGGGCCCCGTTTTCTTCAGGCCGGAATCGGCTGGGGCGGTAGCTGCTTCGGCAAGGACACCGCTGCGCTGGTCTCGACCGCCAAGGAGTACGGCCTCTCGATGCCCATCGTGCAGGCAGCCCGCGAGGTGAACTACCGCCAGCGCGAGCGTATCGTGGAAAAACTGCAGCGCGAACTCAAGATCCTCAAGGGCCGCACCATTGGCCTGCTGGGCCTGGCCTTCAAGCCCAATACCGACGACCTGCGCGATTCTCCGGCCCTGGATATCGCCCAGCGTCTCATCAAGCAGGGGGTCAAGGTGCGCGTCCACGATCCTATCGCCCTAAAGCAGGCCAGGGAACAAAACCCCGACCTGGCCGTGGAGTATTGCGAGAGCGTGATGGACTTGGCCGAGGATGCCGATGCAGTGGTGCTGGTTACCGACTGGGCCGTCTACCGCGACCTCGACTGGGAGGGCATGGCCAGGGTCATGAAAAAGCCCCTGGTGGTGGACGGGCGCAACTTCCTCGACAAGCGGCGCCTGGAAAAAGCCGGTTTTCAGCATGTGGGGGTGGGCACAGGCACCAACCCGCAGCTGGTCACGGCGGAAGGTTAGGGGTGGGCCGGGTTTGTAGATCACTTGCAGAATGGCCGGGAGCCGAAGTTAAAAGCACAAAGAAAATTCCTCCCAACTGCGACATGCGATTCATGCACGGGGTTGAACCAAAGAAAAAAATCATAATCCGGCTTTGCAGGAAAGGGTAAAAATGCGAATTCTCATTACTGGCGCAGCGGGTTTTCTGGGGAGTCACCTCTCAGAGCGGCTGCTGCTCGAGGGTCACGAAGTGGTGGGCATAGACGATTTCAGCAGCGGCCAGCCGCGCAACATCGAGCTGCTCTCTCGTTATCCCAGGTTTCACTTTGTCCAGGCCGATGCTTCCAAGCCCCTCCAGATAGCAGGGCCCCTGGATTGGGTGATGCACTTCGCCTCGCCCGCCTCCCCCCCGCGCTACCTGAAGCTGCCTATCCAGACCCTACTGGTCAACGGCGAAGGCACCCGCCATCTGCTCGACCTGGCTGTCGAAAAGGGTGCGAAGTTTTTCCTGGCCTCCACCTCCGAGATCTACGGCGACCCCCTGGTACACCCCCAGCCCGAGACCTACTGGGGCAACGTGAACCCGGTGGGGCCGCGCTCCATCTACGACGAAGGCAAGCGCTACGCCGAGACCCTTACGGTGGCCTACCAAGAGGCCAAAGGGGTCTCGACCCGCATCATTCGGATCTTCAATACCTATGGGCCCCGCATGGACGCCGAAGATGGGCGGGTGGTCACCAACTTCATTAGCCAGGCCCTGCGCGGCCAGCCCCTCACCATCTACGGCGACGGCAGCCAGACCCGCAGCTTCCAGTACGTAGACGACCTGATCGAGGGCATCCGCCGCCTGATGGACGTGGAGTACCATCAGCCGGTGAACCTGGGCAACCCCGAGGAATACACCATGCTCCAGTTGGCCGAGCTCATCCAGGAACTGGTAGGTTCCAAGATGCCCCTCGAGCACAAACCACTCCCCCAAGATGACCCCCGCCAGCGCCGCCCCGATATCAGCCGCGCCAAAGCGCTGCTGGGCTGGGAGCCCCGGGTGCCGGTACGCGAGGGCCTGACCCACACCATCGCTTACTTTAGGAGCCTTCAGGCAGCGGCTTCGCATTAGGAATGGGCTGTGGGAAGATTTTTTGATTCAGCCATGATCGAGGTGCTTTGATGAACGTTCTGGTTGTGGGAGGGGCGGGCTATATCGGCAGCCACACCGCTAAAACCCTGAAGAAAGCCGGACTAACCCTGTGGTGTTTGATACCAGATCCGGTTATTCGTCACTGAACAGTGACGAACTAACCCGACTGAAAGGAGTGCTCTGGGATTCAAAAAGATAGCCTCTGGATTTTTTTGTTTGAATGACTATCTTTTTGAATCCGGTATGACAACCTCAGCACCCCCCACCGCTGGGCAGTGCGTAGAGACCGCCTGGCGCTTTGCGGAGGGTAGAGCACAGTAGCCCACCAGCCGCCGCTGGATTATTAAAAAAGCACTTTCCTCGTCCGGCCAGTATTTGGCCGGGTAGCCTCATTCATTTTCCGCAGGGCACTTGACAAAGATTTAGTCTTGCCTAAAAATAAAATCCCATTTATGAAGGCTTGCCTAAATACAACGGGCGGGTCTTGAGGGAGAGCACATGTACAAGTTGACCAACCGAACCCCACTCTCTGAAGCCCAGGAAGACTACCTGAAGCAGGTGCTGCTCCTGGGCAGCGGAGGCGAGGGCCCTGGCCGATTGGAAGATACCCATCCGGTGTCCACCCAGTCGCTGGCCGATCAGATGCAGGTCAAGCCCGCTTCGGTCACGGGCATGCTGAAAAAACTGGCCGAGCTGGGGCTGGTGGAATACGAGGCCTACCGGGGCGTGCGGCTCACCGAGGCGGGTTACCGGGTGGCCCTCGAGGTACTCCGCCACCACCGGCTGATCGAGGCCTATTTGCATGAGGCCCTGGGCTATGGCTGGGAAGAAGTGCATGCCGAAGCAGAAAAGCTCGAGCACCACATCTCCGAAGCCTTCGAGGAGCGCATTGCCGAGTGGCTGGGCCACCCCTCCCACGACCCCCACGGCGACGCCATTCCCAGCGCAACCCTCGAGCTGCCCCCCACCACCCCCAACCGCCGCCTGAGCGCTTTGGAGCACGGTGTACGTGGCCTGGTGGCCCGGGTCGCTACCCAGGATCAGGACGCGCTCAACCTGCTGGCCCACCTGGGCCTCAAACCCGGCGCTGCGCTTCAACTGCTGGAGCAGGTAGCCGAGGGCAGCCGCATCCAGGTCGGAAAAGAGCGCTATCTGCTTCCCATGAGCCTGGCCAAGGTGCTGTGGGTGCACCTCGAGGGAGGCCCCCATGATGGATAAACAGCGGTGGCTTTCTGTGCTGAGCCTGCTAATACTGACCCCCTGTCTTTTTCAAGCTAGAGCCCAGCAGGACAAAATTGCCCAACTCCAGCCGGTGCAGCAAATACCCCTCCAAATCGTGGCAACCGTCAATTTCGTTACCGACCTGGTACAGCAGGTCGGGGGCAACCGCGTGCGGGTCGAAGGCTTGATGGGGGCCGGGGTAGATCCCCACCTCTACAAGGCATCGGCGGGGGATGTGCGCAAACTGCAGCAAGCCCACCTGATTTTCTACGCGGGGCTCCACCTGGAAGGAAAGATGGTCGAACTCCTCGAGCGCCTGCCCAGGGCCATCGCGGTCAGCGATGCCATTCCGCGCGAACGGCTGATCCGGCCCCCCGGGGGTTTTGGGGGGCAGTACACCTACGATCCGCACGTCTGGTTCGATGTCACCCTCTGGAAGCTAACGGTAACTCGCGTGCAGGATGCACTGAGCCAGATAGACCCAGTCGGAGCGGCCTACTATCGGGCCAACGCCGCGGCTTATGGTCGTCGCCTCGAGCAGCTCGATGCCTTCATTCGCCAGCAAATCGCGCAAGTTCCCGCCCAGCAACGGGTGATGATCACCGCCCACGACGCTTTCGCCTACTTTGGGCGGCGCTATGGCCTCGAGGTGCGCGGCCTCCAAGGGGTCTCGACGGTGAGCGAGGCCGGAACCCGCGACGTGCAGCAACTGGCCGATTTTATTGTCCAGCGAAGGATTCGTGCCGTCTTTGTGGAGTCCAGCGTGCCCCAGAGGGCCATGGGGGCGGTGGTGGCCGCCGTGCGGGCTCGAGGCTGGAATGTGGCGGTAGGGGGCCAACTCTTTTCTGACGCTGCCGGCAACCCGGGCACCCCCGAAAGCACCTATGTGGGCATGATGGAACACAACGTCCGCACCATTGTGAGCGGGCTCCTGGGGAGGCAGCTATGACCGCCCAACCCACCCCCTCTGCCCGGCGTTCAGCGCCTGAAGCTCCAAGCCCCCTGAGCGTGCGCGACCTGACGGTGGTCTACCGCGAAAAGCCGGTGCTGTGGGACGTAGATCTGGAGGTGCCGCCCGGGCAGCTATGCGCCATTGTCGGCCCCAACGGGGCGGGCAAATCCACCCTGATTAAGGCCGTGCTGGGGCTGGTGCCCAGAGCCTCCGGACAGGTTGGGTTCTTCGGACAGACCTTAACCGAAGCCCGCACCCGAATTGGCTATGTACCCCAGCGGGGCACGGTGGACTGGGACTTCCCTACCAGCGTGCTGGATGTGGTGATGATGGGGCTCTATGGCAAGTTGGGCTGGTTCAAGCGGCCCGGTAAGCACGAACGCGAGGCAGCCATGCACTGCTTAGAGCAGGTCTCGATGAGAGAATTCGCCCATCGGCAAATCTCCCAACTTTCCGGCGGACAACAACAACGGGTCTTCCTGGCCCGTGCGCTAGCCCAGGACGCCGACCTCTATTTTATGGATGAGCCTTTTGCCGGAGTAGATGCCGTCACCGAGGACGCCATTTTGAAGGTGTTGCATGAGCTCAAAGGTCATGGAAAAACCGTGGTGGTCGTGCACCACGACTTAGAAACCGTGCGGGCCTACTTCGACCACCTGACCCTGCTCAACGTACAGGTGATTGCAAGCGGGCCCATGCACGAGGTCTTCACCGCTGAGAACCTGAGACAAACCTATGGCGAACGTATGATGGCAGCTTCTTTGCCCATAGCCCATCGTGGATAGCCAAAAGCGAATATGAAAGTGCAACAAAGTATTCGTCCTGTGCGTGCAAGAACCCTCATTCCAAGCATCACGCAGCCCAACAAGGCACCGGGTACTGCAATGAGCCGAAAATAATATGTTTGAACTTGTATCCCAAATCTTCACCGACTATACCCTGCGCAATGTGGCCCTGGGTTCGGCTCTGTTGGGCGTGATTGGCGGGGTGCTGGGGGCTTTTACCATGCTGCGTCGGCAGAGTTTGCTGGGTGATGTGCTGGCCCATGCGGCGCTGCCGGGTATCTGTCTGGCCTTTATCCTCACGGGCTCCAAAGTACCCCTCATTTTGCTCCTGGGTGGGGGCTTGGCCGGTTGGCTGGCTTCTTTGGGGGTGCTGGCCGTGTTGCGCCATAGCCGGCTGCCCGAAGACGCGGCCCTGGGCGTGATGCTGAGCAGCTTTTTCGGGTTTGGCATTGCCCTCCTGACCTTTATCCAGCACAGCAACAACGCCAACCAGGCGGGGCTGGATCAATTCATCTTCGGGCAGGCTGCCACCATCGTGGCCTCGGATGTATTGAACTTTATGGTGCTGGGGGGGCTGGCCCTCTTCACCGTAGGTCTTTTCTACAAAGAGTTCAAGCTCCTTTCCTTCGACCCCGAATATGCCCATAGCCTGGGCCTGCCGGTGCGCGGCCTGAGCACCCTGCTCACTTCACTGACGGTGCTGGCCGTAATGGTGGGGCTGCAAACCGTGGGGGTGGTCTTGATGGCGGCCATGCTGATTGCGCCGGCGGCGGCAGCCCGTCAGTGGACGGATCGACTCAGCACCATGATTGGGCTCTCGGCGCTGTTTGGCGCCTTGGCCGGGGTGAGCGGGGCCCTGGTCTCGGCCAGCCGCGAGAACCTGCCCACCGGCCCTTTGGTCATTCTCTCCATTAGTGCAATTCTGCTGGTTTCGCTGTTCCTGGCCCCCTTGCGTGGGCTGGTGTGGGACGGGGTTCGTACCCGACAAAACCGCCGCCGGATTTTCCTCGAGCGCCTTCTCCTGGACGCCCATGTGCTGCACAACCACGATGTCCTGACCCCCCAGACCCTGGCCCATCACCGCCGCGAGTCGCTGGCAGCAGCACAGCGGCATCTGGAAATGTTGCGGACTCGAGGCTGGGTACAGCCAAGCCGCACAGGCTACGCGCTGACACCGGCCGGCCATCAAAAAGCCCACGAACTAGAACAGGCCATGCGGGTTCTGCCGAAAACGCTCGAGGGCGCCTGATATGAACGCCGACCTGGTCATCATCGTCACGGCCATCCTGGTCTCCACCGCCGCAGCCCTGGTAGGCACCTTTCTGGTGCTGCGTCGCATGGCCCTCCTGTCCGATGCCATCTCCCATGCGGTTCTGCCGGGGATTGTGCTGGCCTACTGGCTCTCGGGAGGCGAGCGGGCCACCCTGCCCGCCTTGTTGGGGGCCGCCGCAGCGGGACTCGTCACCGTAAGTCTAGTGGAGTGGCTCACCCGCAGCGGCAAGGTTAAGAACGACGCTGCCATCGGCATCGTATTCCCAGCCCTGTTTAGCCTGGGGGTACTGGCGGTATCGCTTTATTTTCGCCATGTGCACCTGGACTTAGACGCGGTGCTCTATGGTGAAATTGCCTATACACCCTTCAATACCCTGACCCTGTGGGGCCGTGAAATTCCCGAGTCGTGGCTGGTGATGGGTTCGCTGACCCTGCTCAACCTGCTCTTCGTGCTGCTGTTTTACAAAGAACTCAAGCTCTCCACCTTCGATGCAGGCCTGGCCGCTGCCCTGGGCTTTGCACCGGGCGTATTGCACTATGCCCTGATGACCCTGGTCTCCTTTACCTCGGTGGGGGCCTTCCAGTCGGTAGGGGCCATCTTGATTGTGGCGTTCCTGATTATTCCTCCCGCCACGGCTTACCTGCTCACCCAGCGCCTGCCGGTGATGATCGGCCTGGCCGTGGGGGTGGGTGTGGTGTCCAGCCTGGCGGGCTACGGGCTGGCCATCTGGCTCGATGCCTCGATTGCCGGCATGATGGCCACGGTAGCCGGAATCTGCTTTGCCCTGGCTTTCCTTTTTTCACCCCTGGGGGGCTATCTGACCACCCGGCTGCGCCGCGAACGAGAGCGCCTCGAGGTCGCGGCCCGTCTTTTGGTCGCCCACCTGGCCCACCACGACCAACCGGTCCCCGAGCAGGAAGTGCTGGCGGAGTTTGGTTGGAACCCCGCCTTCCTGCGCCAGGCCAGGAATAAAGCCCTGCGGGAGGGCTGGCTCGAGGTCTTGAGAGACGGCTTGCGTCCCACCCCTGGCGGGCTTGCCCTCAACAAAACCCGTTTTGCACAGGATTTGTAATGCAAACTTGCATCGGCTATTGTTATACCAAACCCACATGAACCCCTTGCCTTCTCCCCGGTGGGAGAAGGTGGTAACACCCCGACCATGCTATTTACAAACGGCGATAGGAACACGATAGGCTGCACCTGGGGTGTTGCTGGATGAGGGAGTTTGGGATGACCCTCAAAGCTAACTGTCTGGGTAAAGTGGGCATTATATGCAGATGTCGCTCAGCGACTCACCTCCACACTGGTACGGTTGCCCGCCGCATCTACTGCAATCAGGGTCACGCGGCGCACCGGAACCTCCACGTAGAAATTAACTTCCTTGCCCTTGGGCAGGGACAAAGGGCTAAAGGTTCGGTCGTATTGCAAGGTCACCCGATCCACCCCGGTGTCGTCCAGCACGCGCCCGGAGATTTGCAAGCTCGACTCGGTGCGGGCGGGGATTTCCTCCTCGGTGCCATCGGGCAGGGTACGTTTGCTGGCCGGTTGCACCACCGTCACTACTCGCTCGGCCCGTTCAATCACAACCTGCGGAGGGCGAGCATCCAGCACCATGGGCAGCCGAACCGTGCGGGTTTGGCCGCTCATGTCGGTGGCATCTACCCTGATTTCCACCTGCCCCGACTGGGGGGCCTGCACCCGGAAGCTAAAGCGCACCAGCTTCTGCCCCCGGTTGGTCTCCGAAAGCAGCTCTTTTCCGCCTGCCTTCACGCTTTGGATCCCCACATCATCCAGGGCATACCCCTGTACCTGCAACGAACGCTGCGAAAGCACCCCGCTTTTGGGTTGGGTGATGCCAATCAAGGGCGGCTGGGTATCCCCAGGCCGTTGACACGATGAGAGCAGCAATAAAAAAAGAAGGGGCACGAAACGCACCCCTTCATCCTAGCAGTTGCTCAGGGCCTAAAAATTAGGCCCGCGCGCCCGTTGAAGTCCAGGCCACCTACGCCTGGCACAGTGCCTGTAAAGATGCCAAAGCCAACCTGCAGTTCGCCATAGACACTAAAGGGTTGTCCCGGGAAGGCATACTCGATACCCGCCAGGCCGTGGGGGAAGATGTAGATGCCGCCCACGCCGCTGAAGGTCCAAAAACCCACAGAAGCTCCCGCGCCGGCAAACCAGCTCAGATCGAAGCCCGGGGCAGCAGGGATGGCTTGCTCCAAAAAGATATAGTCAGCTCCAGCCCCCAGCCCAGCGAAAGCAAGGCCAGCGCCTACACGGAAGTTGCTGACCTGGTATTGCACACCAAGCCAGGTCGGGAAGCCCGAGTAGAGACCAAAACCATCCGACTGAGCTTTGCCTAGAGAGCCAAATACCAACGCAAACAAGACGATCAAGGGGACTAAACGTTTCATTTTATTGCTCACCTCCAAGGAGAGTCTAGCACCTTTGCGTTATTTTTGCGTTACTTTAGGTGGTATAAAGCGCATTAATTCGCACATAGCCCTCGGTAAGGTCGCATCCCCAGGCCATTCCTTGCCCCTCACCCAGACCCAGGTCGGCCTCTACCAGCACCTCGTCGGCTTGCATAGCCTGGCTGGCTGCAGCACGGTCAAAATCCAGCACCCGCCCGGCATAGAGGGGGATGCCTTGCAGGACAATCCGAACCTTGTCTGGCTCGAGCGCCACCCCCGCTTTCCCCAGCGCCATCATGACGCGGCCCCAGTTGGGATCGTTGCCGTAGACAGCGCTTTTCCACAGGGGACTGGCCGCTACCGAGAGCGCAGCTTTGCGGGCTTCCGCGTCGCTAGAGGCCCCGGTTACTTTCACTGTGAGCAGCTTGGTAGCCCCTTCGCCGTCGCGGGCCAGCTTGCGGGCCAGCTCAACACAGACTTGTTCAACGGCCTGCCAGAACTCACCCAGATCCACCGGCCCCGCCGCGCCGTTGGTCATCAAAACGGCCATATCGTTGGTAGAGGTATCGGTGTCCACCGTGACCTGGTTGAAGCTTCTGTCCACCACCCCCTGCCAGCCCCGGCGCAGCTCTGCTTGGGAAACCTCGGCATCGGAGACGATGTAGGCCAGCATAGTAGCCATGTTGGGGGCAATCATGCCGCTGCCCTTGCACACCCCCACCACCCGGGCTCCGCTCTTCAAGGTGGCCTCGGCCATCTTGGGCACCAGGTCGGTGGTCAGGATGGCTTCCATGAAGGGGTCAATGTCCTGGCCCAAATGAATATTGGGTAGACCTGCTTCAATTTTCTCCACCGGCAAGGGCTGCCCGATGACCCCCGTGGAAGCGGTCAGGACAGCTTCGGGGGCGATATGCAGCTGGGCTGCGGCCAGTTCGGCCATCTGCCGGTCGGCCCAGAAACCCTGCGGGCCGGTAGCGCAGTTGGCATTACCCGCATTGACCACCACAGCTTGTAGCGGCTGACCCCTCGCCAGCAGTTCTCGGCCCCGAATTACACAAGGAGCGGCAGCCTTGTTCAGGGTTCCGACAAAGGCCCAGTTGCACGGAGTCCCCGAGACCAAGAGGGCCAGGTCGGGCTTGCCCGAGGGTTTGATTCCAGCCTGGGTGGCACCCGCACGAAAACCAATGGGAAGTCGCATGATAGCAGCATATCCTTCTGTCTAGCGATTAGGAAAGTTGTGCATTTTTAACTGTCATAAAGGTTTTCAGACAGGATCCGTTTTGTAGCAGTTCTTCGTCAGTTCTCAAAATCCCACGTTTGAACAGGACTTTGCGAACCTTCCCCTCGGCAACCCCACCTGCGAAACAACGTTACAGTTGCATAAAGTATGCGTTAAACCGCTACTTTTCGCACACAGCGGGCTTTTCTCAGCTACCATGACGGTAATTGATGGTTGTAGAGCATCATTGGTCTCAACCATCGCCCTATCCGAATGGAGGCATTATGAGTGAAGTGTGGCTTGTTGGATTGGTGCTGAGCATACTGCTGGTATATGCGCTTTTTTTTCGGGACGAACTGATTTTCGATGTGGCCTATCTTCTACGCTTCCGCAGCCTGAAAAAACAGACCCTGACCCCCGAAGAACTCGAGGCCGACCGGCCCCAGCGCCTGGCGGTTTTGCTGCCCACCGAGCAGGATGCTCAGCGCATCGGCCCGATGCTCCGGGCCTCCCTGGGCTACACCAGCTACTCCCCCTTGCACCTCGACTTTTTCGTGGGCATCTACCCCAATGATCCCAAAACCCTGGAGGCTGTAGAGGCGCTTTCCCAGGAGTTCGTCAACGTGCACGTGGTGGTTTACGACCGCCCTGGCCCCCTGCCCAAGGGGCATTTGCTTAACTGCATGTACGGCTATCTCGAGCGCTTCGAACGCAACAACCGGATACGCTTCGAGGCCGTGGCCCTACATAGTGCAGACGATGTAATCCATCCCTACACTTTCAAGCTCTACAGCACCCTGCTGCGTAAATATCCCGCCGTGCAGTTGCCGGTGCTCTCGCTGCCATCGCAGAGCCCTTTTTGGAAACGTTGGCTGGAAGTAAGCTATGCTGCCGATTTGGCCGAACAGCAGCTTCGTCACCTGCCGCTGCGGGAACACCTGGGGGTTTTTATACCCAACGCATCCACCGGGTTTGCCTTGCGTCGCGAACTTTTACCCGAGATGGCCAGCGATGGTCACGTCTTTAGCGAACAGCCGGACGCAACCGATTTCGACCCCGCCCTGCGGCTGTGGCGCATCGGCCAGCCGGTTCACTTTCACCTGCAACCCATCTGGCGCCTGGACGACCACGGTGAAACACACCGTGAAATGATTGCGGTGCAGCAGTCCTTTGGCCCCCATAATGCCATCGGCAGGAACAAAACGCCCTGGACATATGGCCTGGGTAGGCAACTGCTCGGTCTGCTACTGGGACAAACCCCATTCAAAGAGGCCCGACCTCCCCAGCCCAGCAAGTACGCCCCCACCCTGCTCAACCTGGCCCATCTGTTGGGTTTTCCCACCTTTGTTTACGCCCTTCTGGCCCAATTCTTTGGCTGGCCTGCAGCCCATCATCCAGTGGTGGGTGGGATGCTGGCCCTCATTGGTGCAATTTTGCTGATTCGCTGGGCCATGCGCTACACGGCAGTACACTCCCTCTATGGCTCTCAGGTAGCACGCCAGGCTTCTTGGTTGCCGCCTGGTTTTCCCCTGCGCTGGATTTTATTGGGTTTGCTGAACAAAATATCGTCCAGGACAACATCCGCCTACATGAGCGAAGCCCACATCGAGGCCCACCGGCTGCGCCTGGGCGACTTATTGCTCTTCTACAACGACATCTCCGCAAAACAGCTCGCACGGGCCATGCAAATGCAGAACTATGGCATTTATCGCCCTCGGCTGGGGGAAATTCTGGTGGCCGAAAATTTCATCAGCGAGCAGACCTTGCGAAAGCGACTGGCTGAGTTGCGCTGGACCAAAATGGCGGCCACCGTTGCCAAGCAGACCCAAGCCCTGAGCAACCCCACCTACTACCCCCGCACCCTGCACCGCCCTAAATCCGGGCAGGTGAACCAGGAAAAAAACCCCACCGTCCTCACCGATACCATGTTCTAATACCAGATTCGGTTAGTTCGTCACTAAACAGTGACGAACTAACCCGACTGAAAGGAGTACTCTAGGATTCAAAAAGATAGCCTCTGGGGGTCTCAGGGCCGGTGCATAAAGTAAAACCTCTCCTTCCTCCCCCAACGGGGGAGGCTAGGTGGGGGCCTAATACCCGGCCTGGTCGCTTGTCTACGAGCATTATTTTGCAACACTGGCTATCTAGAGCGCACTAAGCTAAGGTTTGCAGGGGGTTTACGCACCGACCCTGCTCTGGCGTTTGGTTTTGTACGCGGTCTTTGTGAATCCGGTATTGTGGGCTGGTGACCTTGCACCAACCAAAAGATGCCGCCCGTTACAGCAGCATCTTTATGAAGCTTCGACTCTATTTTTTTATGCGGTAGGTTCAATAAGACCATAATTGCCGTCGCGACGGCGGTAAATCACGTTAATCTGCTCGGTCTCGGAGTTGCGGAACACGAAGAAATCGTGGCCCAGGGCCTCCATCTCAAAGGCGGCATCCTCGGGGGTCATGGGTTTCATGTTGAAGCGCTTGGTACGAACAATGCGCGGTGTGGCTTCTTCCTCGAGCTCAGCCTGTCCTGCTCCCATCATGACGGGCTCAGGAAGCGGCTGGCGTGTCCGCTGGAAGTGACGTTCCTTGTAGCGCTTGAGCTGGTACTCGAGGCGGTCAATCGAGCGGTCTATGGCCGCATACATGTCGGGGTCGGACTCCTCTACCCGCACCATCCCCCCCGGCACATTGACCTGAATCTCGGCCTTGGCCTTGCGCTCGACCCGCGGCCCCTGGGCCAGCGAGAGCACCACTCGAGCTTCGGCATTGTCTTCGAAGTGACGATCCAGCCGGGCCATTTTTTTGTCCAGGTAGTTCTTGAGGGCCTCGGTAATCTCGATTTGACGACCCACCAGCTTGTAGACGTTCATTCTCGCCCTCCAATCGCTGCCCGAGTTGGGTTTCCAGGCGGGGTTTCGGGGGAGCGAAGGCTACTCGGATACCTCCGCTGGGCCTGGGAGTCCCGAAACTGTGGTCTGGGCTTTCAAAATGCCCCTCTAGCCTGGTGCCTTTATACTATCACCACCCCATGAGGGATATATGTCCAACGCCAGTCCCTTCTACACCAGGCTATACCTGCCCTCCCGCTCGTCGCGCACCAACTGCCCGGCCTTGAGCACCACCACCCGCTGGGGATAGGCTTCCACCAGGTCGCGAGAATGGGTAGCCATCAGCACGGTGGCCCCCCGGGCGTGCACCGATTTGAAAATTTCCAGCACCGCCAGGGCATTGGCCGGGTCGAGGTTGCCGGTTGGTTCATCGGCCAGCAAGACCTGGGGATCACCCACCAGCGCCCGGGCAATGGCCACCCGCTGGGCCTCCCCCACCGAGAGTTCTTCGGGGTAGGCCCGCTTCTTGTGAACAATCCCCACCTGGCGCAGCACGCGGGTGGCGCGGGTGTCCCACTCGGTTTTGGGCACCCCCAGCACCCGCAGGGTGAACAGCAGGTTCTCCTCCACGGTCATTTCCTTCAGGAGGCGGTGATCCTGAAACACCACCCCGATCCGGCGGCGGTGCAGGGCAATGCGGTCGCCGCGCAGGGCCTTGAGGTTTTCTCCGGCAAAGTACACCGCCCCGGAGCTGGGCTCGAGGCGCTTCAGAATCAGGTTGAGCAGGCTGGACTTGCCCGCACCTGAATGCCCTACCAGAAACACAAACTCGCCTTTTTTGACTTCCAGGTTCAGGTCAAACAGCGCTTTGGTCTGGGTGCGGGGGTACTCGAGCGTCACCCGGTGGAAGTGAATCATCGGTACTCAGGGTACAACAAAGCGCCACCTTACAGGCCAGTACAAGTTCACAGGATTTTGGGCCCCACAAATGTCACATGGCTGAAGCCCAGGTGCTTTTGGCTTTCGGCCTTCGGCTTTGTCCTTTAATGAACACTTCGCTCTCATCCATTGCCGCTACACTGTTGAGTTAGGTGAACGAAACCATGAAGCGCAGAGCCTGGTTAATCGCAGCGGGTGGCATTCTGGCTGCCCTGGTCTATGCCCAACTGTCGGGGGGAGCTGTCGAAGCCTTCAACCGCAACCCCAACGGACAAGCCCTGATACAAACCTATCAACTAATCCAAAATCAGTATTTGAGCCGCCTCGAGGCCGACAAGCTCAACCGGGTGCTGGAGGGCGGTATTCGGGGTATGCTCGGGGCCCTGGACGACGAGTTTACCAGCTACTCCCCGCCCCAGCGGGCCAGCCTGCGCAACCAGGATGTGCAGGGCGAGTTCTTTGGCATTGGGGCCACCCTGGCCCCCAACGAAAACGGCGGCGGCGCACGGGTTCAGGGCGTGATTCGTGGTCTGCCCGCCTTCAATGCCGGAATTCGCGCCGGCGATGTCATCATCGAGGTCAACGGCGAGGACATGACCAAGCTTGACCTCAACGAAATCGTCGCCAAGATTCGCGGTCCGCAAAACACCAAGGTTACCGTAGGTGTGCGCCGCGATGGTACCAACGCGGTTTTGCGCTTCGAGATGATCCGGCAACGGGTGGAAATCATCTCGGTTTCCAAGACCATACTGCCCGGAAACGTGGGCTATGTGGCCCTGGAAACCTTCGGCAATGTGCGGGTGATTGAGCAACTGAATGCCGCCCTGAACGAGATGAAGCAGCGGGGGGTACAAAAGCTGGTCTTCGACCTGCGCGACAACGGGGGCGGCCTGCTGGATCAGGGCTGCCAGGTCGCGCGGGCTTTCATCCGCGAAGGCCCCATCGTGTATACCCGTACCCGTAGCGAAACCCGGCTCTACTGCGAGGCCAACGGACAGGTCGCCTGGAGCGGCCCGATGGTGGTGCTCATCAACGGCAACTCGGCCTCGGCCTCGGAGATCGTAGCAGGGGCCATGCAGGACACCGGGCGGGCCAAGGTGATCGGTGAAACCTCCTTTGGCAAGGGCGTGGGACAGAACGTAATTGACCTGGCCAACGGCGGCGACCTGACCCTGGTGACCTTCGAGTGGCTCACCCCCAAACGGCGGGGCATCAACAAGCAGGGCATCAAGCCCGATATCGAGGTCAAAGACACCCGCTTTGAGGTACCGGTGGCTTTCGAGGGCACCGGAGCCAAGCCGGGCGAAAACGTGACCATCAGCATTGGCGGCCAGACCTTTACGACCAGGGCCGACGACAAGGGCAAGTTCAGCTTTAGCCAGCCCCGCCCTGCCGTGAACCTACCCGCCGAGCGCGGCCAGGCCGAGGTAGACCTGAATAAGGATGCCATCCTGCGCCGGGCGCTGGAAGAGCTCAGGTAGGTTTTTCTTCATAGGCCGGGGCTATAGAGCAGGTTTTGCACCATTGCTTTGGGCCTTCGGCCTTAGGCTTTAAGGGTGGCGATGATCCTGCTCGAAGACCTCAGCAAGCGGTACGGCCCGTTTGTGGCGCTGGATGGCCTGAATCTCGAGGTGCGTCCCGGCGAAACCCTGGCCCTTTTGGGGCCCAACGGGGCCGGCAAAAGTACGACCATCAAGGCGCTGGTGGGGTTGCTGCGGCCCAGCCGGGGCCGGGCGCTGGTGAACGGGGTAGATGTCTGGAAAGACCCGGTACGGGCCAAAGCCCAGTTTGGCTACGTGCCCGACCGGCCCTACCTGTACGGCAAGCTGTCGGGCCTCGAGCTCTTGCGCTTTGCTGCCGGGGTATACCGTCTCCCCAAAGCCCAGGCCGAGGCCCGCATCGAGGAGCTACTGGTGCAGTTTCGCCTGGATCGTTTTGCTTCCTCGCTGATTGAAACCTATTCACACGGTATGCGGCAAAAGCTCTCGCTGGCCCTGAGCCTGCTGCACGCGCCGCAGGCGCTCATTCTGGACGAGCCGATGGTGGGGCTCGACCCCCACGCCACCCGGCTGGTCAAAGACCTGCTCCACGCCTATTCCAAGGACGGGCGGGCGGTGCTGTACGCCACCCACCAGCTCCACCTCGCCGAGCAGGTTGCCGACCGGGTAGCCCTGGTGCACCGGGGCCGTCTGCTGGCCTTGGGCTCCCCTAAAGAACTTTTGCATCAACACGGCTCTGCCGACCTCGAGGAGTTCTTCCTACGGCTCACCGAGGATGCCAACCAACCCGAGTCCGTGCTGGTCTAGGCTCTTAGTGCACGGGTAACTTGTTTTGCGGCACGTTTTGAAGCAGGTTGATTGCCCATAATTGCGATGTGCGATCCATTGGGGGGCACTAAAGTGCATACTGAATTCTTGGTAACCAGACCACCTAGGGATTTCCTTGCTGCGAAGATACCCCATGGCGCGGCACGAGCCGTAATCCTCATATGGCCACCCGCTCAATCTGATTGCAACATACCAGACCGAAAAAGAGTGAGCAAAGACAAAATATAGCCTTGTGTGCGCTGGCTACCAGCTCCCATCAAACCGCGCCGTAAGGAGTGCATTTTTTGCTGTTCTCAACGGGCAAAACCCCTACTGGATATGCCCTAAAGCACCGTTACGGCTCAGGTTTACTTTGTAGGAAAGGATATAATCCCATACGAGGCTAGAGATGCGGGGGCGCAATGTTTTTCTGTTGGTTCTGATCATCCTGATGGCGGTTTTCGCCTGGCGCAACTGGGCGGTATTTAGCGAGGAAAAAACGCTCTCGCTGATTTTTACCCAGATAACCGCACCTTTTGGCATCGTGATGCTTTCCATCATGGCGGTGCTGGTCGTGGTGTATTTCTTGTACACGGTGGGGCTCGAGACCGCCGCTTTGCTCGAGGTCAAGAAATACGCCCGCGAGCTGCTTTCTGCTCGCAAGCTGGCCGATGAGGCCGAGGCCAGCCGCTTCTCCGAACTCAAGAAATGGCTCGAAGGGGAACTCGAGGCCATCAAAGCCCAGAGCCCAGCAGGGCTCGAGGCCAAACTTGAAGCACTCGTCGAGCGCATTGACCGGGTAGAACACGAGTTGCGCGAGGATATCGAGAAAGCCGGCAACACCCTGGCGGCCTACATCGGCGAACTCGAAGACCAGCTCACTGGCCAGGACAGGCATCCCCCGCGTTGAGCAAAACCGGCAAACCCGCTAAACTAAACCCTGCTTGGGGGCCGTTAGCTCAGTTGGTCAGAGCAAGCGACTCATAATCGCCAGGTCGCGGGTTCAAGTCCTGCACGGCCCACCAGTTTTTTGCAAGAACGCCCAGTTCACTGTTTTAGAAGAGGCCAGGACTAGGTGGCGTTGGACGTGCCTTTTTCAGGCTGTTCTATTGGCTCCGGTGTGTGGATGGCAGCGTGATTTTTCCGGCGATGGCATCCCTCTGGGCACCTGTGGTCTGCTTGAGAATGTTGGGTAGCTCCAGGTAGCGAAGGTATCCCAGTACCGCAAAACAAAGCGCCTCACGGTGTTTGGAGTCAAGGCCTTTTTCTTCAAAGGTATATACCGGAACCGGCAGCAGCGTCCGGAGGTGTCGCATCAGGGTGGCGTTGTAGGCCCCCCCACCAGCTACCCAGATTTCATCTAGCCCGTGTGGGAGCACAAAATTCTGGTAGGCCATCGCGATTGAGCGAGCCGTGAACTCGGTCAGGGTGGCCAGCAGGTTGGCGGGGGGAAGTGCCGCATCTTCATCTAAAGTCTCCAGATTCCAGACTTCACGGCCTGTAGATTTGGGGGGCTTACGACCAAAGTAGGGGTGGGTAAGCCAGCGCTCAACCAGCACCGGGTCAGCCTTGCCCGAAGCGGCAATTGTTCCCCCGGTATCCTGTTGCAGACCCAGTCGGCCTGCGGCCTCGTCGAGCAGGGCATTGCCGGGGCCGGTATCGAAGGCCAGCACCTTCTCGGGGTTCAGGTCGGTGGGCAAGTAGGTCAGGTTGGAGATGCCCCCAATGTTGTGTATGGCCCGGCTGATCCCCTTTTCTCCATAGAGCAGCAGGTCGGGGTAGGGCACAAAGGGCGCAGCCTCCCCGCCCAGGGCCATGTCCGAAGGCCGAAAATCCGACACCACCGGCACTTCCAGGGCCTCGGCCAGATAAGCCGGCTCGCCCATCTGCAAGGTGGCCTGGGGAGGTTCGTGCCAGACGGTCTGTCCGTGGGAAGCCACCAGATCTACCCGGCCTTTGAAAGGGGCCGCTGCTTCGGCATAAAAACGCCCCAGGGCATGATGCAGCAGGGCCACCTCGCGGGTAACGGCCTGCGACTTCAGGGTACGGATAATCTGGGCCCGCAGGTCGTGCGGAAAGCGAACCTCTTTGTGCTCGAGCACGTGCCAGCGGAGCTTTGGAGGCCGCCCGTCTAACTCAGCTAGCAACAAGTCCACCGCGTCTACCGAAGTGCCGGACATCAGGCCCAAAACGCGCATCATAGCTACTCTACCGCGTTTTGAGCGGATAGGTCGGGGTGGATTTGATCAACCACCCCGGAGAAGCTCAAATCCGTTGATGTACAGATACCCATTGGGGTTGGAGACCAAAGACCCCTAGCTACGGGTACAACCCCAGTAAAGACCTTGCTTCCAGTACCCGCGTAGCTGCCACAATGTAAGCCGCCGTGCGCAGCGAGACTTTTTTGTCCTGGGCCACCTGCCAGACCGCCTCAAATGACTGGCGCATGAGGCGCTCGAGCTTGGCATTAATTTCATCTTCGGTCCAGAAAAAGCTGTTGAAGTCTTGCACCCATTCAAAGTAGCTCACCGTGACGCCGCCTGCGTTGGCAATCACATCGGGGATGACCAGAATCCCCCGCTCACTCAGGATGTCGTCGGCAGCAGGGGTGGTAGGGCCGTTGGCCCCTTCGGCGATGATTTTGCACTGCACCTTCCAGGCGTTGGCTTCGGTTATTTGTTTTTCCAGGGCAGCCGGAACCAGGAACTCGCAGGGGGTAGTCAGTACCTCGGCGGCAGGAATGGGCTCGGCCTTGGGGTAGCCCTTCACGCCGCCCATCTGCTTGACATGGGCGGTGAGGTCGTAGGGGTCTATACCGGCATCGTTGCGAATCGCTCCAGTCACATCCGAGACCGCCACGATTTTGGCCCCGTGGTCGTGGAAGATGCGGGCCGCTGCGTTGCCCACGTTGCCAAAGCCCTGTACCGCAACCCGGCTGCCTTCTACGGGCAGGCCAATTTTTTCCGCCGCCGCCGCCGCCGTTACGAATACCCCGCGGCCCGTGGCGTCCTGTCGCCCCAGCGAACCCCCCACCGCGATGGGCTTGCCGGTGACCACCCCCGGTGCGGTGCGCCCCACGTTCATGGAGTAGGTGTCCATCATCCAGGCCATTTCGCGGGCCCCGGTGCCCATGTCGGGCGCCGGAATGTCTTTGTCCGGGCCGATGATGATGCCAATCTCGGAGGTGTAGCGCCGGGTCAGGCGCTCGATCTCGCCGGGGCTGAGCTTACGGGGATCCACCCGGATGCCCCCCTTGCCACCCCCGTAGGGCAGGCCCACAGCGGCGTTCTTGATGGTCATCCAGGCCGATAGCGCCATCACCTCGGAGAGGGTCACGTCCTGGTGGTAGCGAATCCCCCCCTTGGCGGGGCCGCGGAAGGTGTTGTGATGAACCCGGTAGCCCTCGAAGTGGGCCACCGAGCCATCGTCCATTTGCACCGGCACATCCACAATCAGGATGCGCTTGGGCCGTTTGAGGTCTTCGACCCAGAAAGCCAGTTTGCCCAGGTAAGGGGTGACGCGGTCAACCTGGGCCAGATAGATTTCCCAGGGGCCGATGTTATCGCTGCAAAGATAGGAAAGGGGTTCGGATTTCATGCGTTCCTCCACGGAGCGGATGGTTCATGGCTCATAGCTGGTATATGATGTACTGCTGTATGTGATGTACTGCTAAAGCGGCCTCTGTTCAGGGGTATACCCCACGTAAGCGGCTGGCCTCGTTAATGCGCTCGAGAGCCAGCGCATAGGCCCCCGCCCGCAGGTCGCCCTGCAAGGGTTTGGCCCGCTCGAGCACCGCCTGCAAGCTCTGGTGAATGAACTCACGCAGTTTTTGCTGCACTTCGCCTTCTTCAAAGAAAAGCATGGAGAGGTCTTGCACCCACTCCAGATACGACAGCACCAGCCCGCCACCGTTGGCCAGGATGTCCGGGACAATCTGGACGCCCTGGAGTTTGAGCAGGTATTCGGCCTCGGGGGTGATGGCCCCGTTGGCCCCCTCCAGGACCACCTGTGCGGCGATTTGCTTGGCGTTGCCCTCGTGGATGACGCCTTCTACCGCCGCCGGAACCAGGTAGTCAACTTTCAGGGTGAGCAGCTCGTGGTTGGTGATGTACTGCCCGCCGGAGAAGCCCTCGAGGTGGCCATGCTCGGCGTAGTGGCGCTCAAGGGCCGCTATATCCAGCCCTTCGGGGTTGTAGACCCCGCCCCGACTGGTGGAGATGGCCACCACCCGGATGCCCTCCTTGACCGCATACCGGGCCACCGCACTGCCCACCTGCCCAAAACCCTGAATGGCCATGCGGGCGCCCACCACCGGCCACCCTTTGGCCTGGGCCAGATCGGAAAGCGCATACACCAGCCCTTGCCCACCGCCTTCGTCTTTGGTGGCGACCCCCCCAAGCTGGGGTGGTTTGCCGGTCACCGCGCTCAGGGAAGTCTGGCCCCGGGTCATGGTGAAGGTGTCCTGAAACCAGGCCATCACGGTTTCGTTGGTGCCCACATCGGGGGCCAGCACGTCTTCATCGGGGCCAATCAGCTCGATGAGTTCCGTGACGTAGCGGCGCGAGAGGCGCTCGAGTTCGCGCCTCGAGAGCTTGTCCGGTTCTACCTCCACCGCGCCCGCCGACCCCCCAAAAGGCAGGCCAAACACCGCCGACTTCAGGGTCATCCAGGCGGCCATGCCACAGGTCTGGCCCAAGCCTACCTCCGGGTGGTAGCGCACCCCCCCCAGGGCCGGGCCCCGGGCGATGTTGTGGATCACCCGGTAAGCCGTAAAGTTCCGCACACTGCCGTCGTCCATCACCACCGGCAGCGAGACCCCCACCAGGCGCTTGGGGTGGGTCAGGTACTGGATGGTGGCGGGGTGAATCTTGGCTACTTTGATGGTAGCCTCGAGGCGGCGCAAGAAGCTATCCCACAGGCTTGCATCTCCAGGGGGGCAGTAAGCGTTTCTGAGCGGCATTAAAGAACCTCCGTTTCGTAGGTCTTGGGGCCATTTTGTCACAGCCCACATGGGCGTTTGACCCTAATTTCGACGCTCATGAGTATACCCGCAGGCTGATTTTGAAGAAACAAAAAGGCTCGAGGGTAAAGTGTGGGTATCGCGCACAAACTTCGGTATCAAGTAGATTGCCGACCCCTGCAGCCAAGCGGTAGGCTGTGAGCGGTGATGGTATGAGCGAAGCCCGCACACTAGAACTGGTCTTTCCCGAACATGCCAACCCTGGCGGCAACGCCTTTGGGGGGTTTGTACTGGGCCTGATGGACAAGGTGGGCTCCTACGCGGCCATCCGCCGGGCCCGCAAGCGCTGCGTGACCGTGCGGGTGGGCGAGGTGGTGTTCGAAGTGCCCATTAAGGTGGGCGACTTGCTCGAGGTGGTTGCTAGGGTCGTGCGGGTGGGCCGCACCTCGCTCACGGTGGAGGTCGAGGTCTACCGCGAAAACCTGCGGGAACCCAGAATGCTCGCGACCAAGGGCAACCTCACCTATGTCGCGGTGGACGAAACCGGAAAGCCTACCCCAGTCGATGGGTAGATAACCCCCTACTTTACCCGCACCAGCTCACGTCGGGCCAGGGCCTCGAGTTCGTCGCGGTAAACCGAATGGGGCAGTACCCGCAGGGCCGCAATGGCCTGCTCGACCCGCGCCGCAATGGCCCGGGTGACCTCGAGGCCGGCCCCAGAAAGCTCCGCCAGTTCCTGCAGGCGGGCAATATCGTGTGGCTCGCTGGCCCGACGTTTGAAGATGGCTTCCACCTCTTGGGGATAGGCCTCCAACAGCCGCAAGGTAATAAGCGTCACCTTACCCTCGCGCACATCGCCGCCCGCCGGTTTGCCCAGCACCTCTGGGGTACCCATCAAGTCCAGGTAGTCATCGCGCATCTGGAAGGCCTGCCCATACAAGGAGCCAAAGCGGGCCAGGGCCTTCCGCTCTTCCACTGGTGCATCCCCCAGCACCGCCGCCCCTTCACAGGCCACCCGCATCACCGAGGCCGTCTTGCCATCTATGATGCGCTCGTAGTTTTGCAGCGAGTAATCGTGTAAAGCGGCCACCTGAAACTGCAAGACCTCGGCCTCGGAAAGCTGCCGGGCGGTCTCGGCGAACATGGCCACCAGCTCCATGCGCCCGGTCTGGGCCAGGAGGGCCATCAGACGCGAGAGCAGATAGTCGCCCGAGAGCACCGAGACCGCGTTGCCGTACTTGCGAAAAGCAGCCTCTTTGCCGCGCCTTGTCTCGGCATCGTCTACTAAGTCGTCGTGCAGGAGCGAGGCCGAGTGCAGCAGTTCCACCGCCAATGCCAGCTCCATCGCGCCCGGAACCCCGCCCAGCGCGTTGCTGGCCAGAAACACCAGCCGGGGCCGCACCCGCTTGCCCCCTGCGGTTACCAGGTCTTCCTCGATGAGCTGAACAAACTCCACCTCTGACCGCACCACCGCCCGCAGGCGGGATTCGAACTCCGATAGCTGGGCTTCAAGGTCGAGGGTGAAGGGCTGGATACTCATCCCAACGATTATAGACCTCATCTCCCGGCGCAACCTAGGTTCGCATCCATTTTTCAGGGCCGGTGCATAAAGTAAGAACTCTACTTCCCCCCCCAACGGGGGAGGCTAGGTGGGGGCCTAATACCCGGCCAGGTGGCCTGCCTAGCAGCGTTTTTTTGCAACACCGGCCGTCTAAAGCGCACTTAGCTAAGGTTTGCAGGGGTTTACACACCGATCCTGACCCATTTAGCTGGCTGAGGGCCGGGCGCGGCCTGGCCTGGTTATTAAACTGGGGTTGCCAGAGCGGCGGTTGGTCGTTTTTCAGAGGGTCATCTTTACCGTGCTTACGGATTGATAACTACCGGCGCAGGCAGCGTAACCGTGCGTACCGTTCCGTTGAGGCTTTGAGCCACATAACCGGTAATGGCCAGCGTACCGGGGTTTGCGCTAAACGGTATGGATTTTACTAGCTTAGGGCAGTCGTCAGCAGCGGTGGGGGGCGGGCACTCGGGCACACCAAACCCGCTAAGCGCGGGGCCTCCAGTCAGGTTGAGCTGGGTAACATACGCAGATGGGCTGCCAGGCAAGGGCTGCGCTTCAAAAACGACCTCGTAGCCGCTCGCTGAGGGCCCAAACGATACCGAGTGAAACCGCACCGTAGGGATCCCAAAATCGGTTACAAAGTTGCCGCACCCCGCCAGTATAAAAGCGGCCACCACCAGGGCAATAAGTTTTTTCATCCAATCATCTCCTCTCTCCACTTGGGGTTGAGCACGAAGAACGAGAGCCTGCTCAGTCCGGCCAGGAAATCTACGTTCTCCACTGCCACTTCCTTGGGCACTTCCAGAACTGCCGGAGCAAAATTCAGGATGCCCTTTATCCCTGACTCTACCAGACGATCGGCCACCGCTTGGGCCGAATCAGCAGGAACTGCCAGAAGGCCGAACTCGATGCGTCTTTCGGCTACGGCCCGGGGAAGATTGTCCATGCTTTCGACTTGCAAGCCCCTGAAGGTGGCAGTGACTTTGGAGGGATCGCGGTCAAAAAGACCCTTTAGCTCGAAAATCTCGCTGAAGCCGGGGTAGTCGGCGATGGCCTGGCCCAACCGGCCCATACCCACAATGCAAAGCCCCCAGCGGCGGTTGAGGCCCAAAATTTGCCGCAGCTCCCGGCGTAAAATCTGCACCGTGTAGCCCACCCCCCGGGTTCCGTAGCTACCAAAGTACGAGAGGTCTTTGCGCACCTGAAAAGCGGTGACCTGGGCTTCCTCGGCCAGTTGTTCAGAGGAGGTGCGGTTAATGCCCCTGGCCTCGAGGTCTTCCAGAATCCGCAGGTAGGTGACCAGGCGGGAGATGGCCGCACTGGGTACTTTAGCCATAGAAAACTCCTGTTGAAACCATCTAGCGAACCTCCAGAACCTCGAGGCCCCTGGCCCGCAGGGCCGCCGCAGCCGACGAAGCATCGTCCAGGGGGCCCACGCGCACCTTCACCAGGCCGCCTTCCTCCACCAGCACCACCGGATAGCCTGCTTGCCGCACCGTCTCGACCACCGACTGAGCGCTCTGGGTGTTGCGGAAAGCCCCTACCTGAAGGAAGCGGCTAGCGCTGGGGGCGGGTTCGGTCTGGGATTGGGGGGTGGGGGCTGAAGGGGAACTGGCCGTCATTCGAGCGACCTGGGGCTGGTACTGACCCAGCGTGCTGGCGATGGTGCGGGCTCGAGCCTGGCTATCGTAGGGGCCCACCCAAACACGGGTAAGGCTTCCAGAGGTCTCGAGGCGCACCGGATAGCCTTGCCGGCGCAGGGTCGCGGCCAGGCGTTCGGCGTTTTCGCGGTTGCCAAATGAGCCCACCGCTACCCGCCAAGTACCACCTGCATCGGCGGTAAGGTTTGGACGCTCAGGTCTGGGAGCGGGCACAGGGCGGGCCGTCTCCGGCTGTACCGGTTGCGATTGCCTGTCCTCTACCTTGGGGGGAGCCGGAACGGGTTTGGCGACGGGGGCTGGGGCCGTGGGGGCCTGCGGAATGGGCAGCACCGTGACCACGGTTTCGGGTTCAGGCTGGGGCTGAGGCCGCGCGGCAGGCGGGGTCTGGGGCCTGGGCTGTGGGGTTGCCGGGGTAGTTTGCGGCTGGGGCTGCGCAGGTGGAGGGGTTGGGGGTTGGGCCTGCGGGGCTGGCGGTGAAACGCTAGAAGGGGGCGTAGCCCCCCCCCGTGATCCGGCAAACGGGTTAACCCCGGTCAAAAAAAGCACCACACCCGCCATGATGGCTGCGACCAGCAGGAAGATCAGTGCATCGAGCCAATTTGTTCTAAGCCAACCCATGCCACCAATCTACCGCAATAAGTCCCGGGCAGGCGCATAGCCCAGATCGGCAGAGCGCTGCCAGGCCCGCCGGGCTTCGGCTACCCGGCCCAAGGAGCGCAGGGTGAGACCCAGGTTGTACCACGCTACCGAGTTGCGGCCATCCAGGGCCACCGCCTGCGAGAGCACCCGTTCCGCGTCGGAGTATTTGCCCGCAGAGTACAGCGCCGCCCCCAGGTTGGCTGCTGTGGAGGCACTGGGCGCCAGGGCCTGGGCTTTTTCCAGCGACTCGACAGCAGCCGCGTAATCCTTCAGGTTGAACTGCGAAACCCCCAGGAAGAACCAGGCTTCGGCGTTATCGGCTTTTTGCTGGGTAACCTGGGAGAGGGTTTCGACTGCCTCGGCGTAGCGTCGCAAGGCATACGAAGATTTACCCTGCAGGAACAAAGCATCTACCCTGTCCGCCCCCTGGCTGGCCTTGGCGGCCATAGCGGCAAAGCGGCCCGACTCGGCAGCCTGGCCCAGGCGGTCATAGGCAGTGGCCAGTCCCAACAGCACTTTGGGCTCATCGGGGTTCTGGGCATAGGCATTCTGAAAGGACTCCAAGGCCCCTCGAGCATTTCCGTCGCGCAAGCGAGCGACCCCCAGGTTGTAGTGAGCCGCCCACAGCTTGGGGTCAAGCCGAGCAGCTTCTTGCAGCGAAGCCTGTTGCTCACGGCCTTGTTGCAGGGTGGACTTTTTGAGCAGCAGTTGGGCCCGCGCCGAGTTGTCTTTGGCAGCCTCGAGCCCCCGGTCAATCTCGCGCAGCGCCCGCAGGGGCAACCCCTGGGCTACGTAGATGTCGGCAATTTGCGAGATGGCCTGCACATTGGCGGGGTCGTTGCCCAGGATCTGGTATAGCACCGGTAGGGCTTCCAGGGGCTTGTTGGCCCTAACCAGGCTATCGGCCAACAAAGAGGTCAGCTCGGCGTCCCCGGAGACTTTTTCCAGGCCCTTGCGGGCGGCAGCCGCAGCGGCCTCGTGCTGGCCTTGGGTGCGCAGGGCCTTAACCTGGCCGATGTATGCAGATTTAAGGTCAGCGGCGCTCAGACTGGCTTTCTCGCCCACCTCGACCGCCCTGGCAAAAGCCTGGGCAGCCTCGGCGGCCTGGCCCTGGCGGTCGCGCACTACGCCCAGGTTGAACCACCCTTCAAAACGATTGGGGTCAAGAGCAGTGAGCTGGGTGAACTCGAAGGCGGCTCCCCGAAGGTCGCCCAGGCGGTACAGGGCCAGACCCAGCCCAAAATGAGCGCTGTAATTGGAGAAGTCCCGGGCAATGACCGCCTCAAAGCCCTGCACGGCCTCGTTGAGGCGCCCCGCCTCGAGGGCCGCCTGGGCCTGTTGCAGCGTCTGCTGAACAGCAGGGGCCGGCTGACTTTGCTGCGCCCAGCCCAGCGAAAGAATCAGAAGCGCCGCGCAAAAAAGTTGTTTCATAGCGTCTCCTTCAGGTTAATCCTCATCTTGCCGCCCATTGTAGCACGTGAAGAAAATGCACAAGCGGCAAATGCACTTGTCAAGCCCAATCTTTACAAGATTCTAACCCTAAATCTGTAGGTGGTTGCAAAGAAATAAGCCTATCGCTCAGCATTCAGCATACCGATGGACGCGTCCTAGGAGCCCTTCCTTGCTGACGTTTTTAGCGTATTGCAAACAAGCACCTTGACCAAACAGGTCTCCGCCGCTAATATGTAAAAGCTGTCACATGCAGCCACCGTCGCGGGGTGGAGCAGTCTGGTAGCTCGTCGGGCTCATAACCCGAAGGTCATAGGTTCAAATCCTATCCCCGCAACCAGCCAGAGGGCTCCGGAAAACCGGGGCCCAATTTCTTTACCGTCAGACCTTCTCGATGCGCCCCAGGGCCTCGGCGGGTGTGCGGGCGCCAATGGCGAAGAGGGCGACCCGCATTTCGTGCAGAAAGTCCTGAATCCATGCCACCGCCGCTTCTGGGCCCTGGAGGGCCGGCTCGAGCAGGGGTCGGGCCACCGCCACCATCTGCGCTCCCAGGGCCAGGGCCTTGGCGGCGTCGGTGCCGGTGCGAATGCCCCCCGAGGCAATCAGGGGCTTGTGGGGCAAAACACTCCGGCACTCCACCAGGGCCTCTGCGGTGGGGATGCCCACCTCCACCAGCTCGGGGTGCAGGATGCGCCCGTGGTGTACAAGCTCTTCTACCCTGGCCCAGCTCGTACCACCTGCGCCAGCCACATCCAGGGCCGCAAAAGGCAAAGGGGCCAAGCATTCGGCCACCTCGCGCCCGGTGCCGTGCCCCACTTCCTTGAGGATGACCGGAAAGGGTATCTGTGGCAGCAGGGCGGATAACTTCCCCAACAGCCCCGCAAAGTCGGTATCTCCTCCGGTTTGCAGGGCCTCTTGTAGGGGATTAATGTGCAGGGCGATGGCGTCGGCTTGCACAAGCTCAACGGCTTGCTGAAGGTGCCAAAGGCCATACCCTTTGTTGAGCTGTACCAGCCCCAGATTGCCCACCAGCAGCGTGCTGGGGGCCACTTCGCGCACCTGAAAGCTGGCCCGGGCCTGAGGGCGCTCGAGCATGACCCGCTGGCTGCCCAGCATCAGGCCCACCCCCAGTTGTTCCGCGGCCTGGGCCAGCGCCCGGTTAATCTGCCCCCCGTATGCCTCGCCACCGGTCATGGCCCCAATCAAAAAAGGAGCTTTTAGGGTTTTACCCAGAAAAGAGGTGGTCAGGTCTACATCCTGCAAGGCCAGCTCGGGCAGCGCCCGGTAGCGCAGGCGGTAGCGCTCGAACCCAGTGGTGAGGCGGGTATACTCCACCGGCTCCCCCAGGCAGACCTCGAGGTGCTTGCGCTTGCGTATTTGAATATCGGGATCGGGTGTATCGTTCACGGCTAGAGCGATTGTACAGGGCCGGGGTGAAGGGCCTTTCTGCGGCTTTCGTGCTATAACCTTCCGAAGCCTGAAAAACACGGCAGGCCGCGATATAGTAACCTTCGATGATTCTGCTGGTTTCCGAAGCGATTGAACCCCGGTTTTTGCAGGGACTGCCGCTAGGGGTCGAGGTGGCTTTTTTGCCTAAAGAAGGACCCTTATCGCAAAAAGCCCTTCAGACCGAGTTTGCAGTCGCACCTTACGGCGGCGGGGCCCGGCGCTTTTTTGCCGAGCTGCCCCACCTAAAGCACCTGAAGGTCGTACAGACCCTGACCGCTGGGGTGGACTGGATTCTGCCCCACCTGCCCCCGGGCGTGGTGCTGTGCGATGCGGCCGGCGTGCACGACGTTCCGGTCTCGGAGTGGATTGTGGCTGCCATCCTGAGCGCCATCAAACGCTTCCCCGAGTTCCGCGATGCCCAGCGGGAACAGCGCTGGGCCTACCGCTGGGTGGACGACCTCGAGGGCTCCACGGTGCTGTTTTTGGGGTATGGCTCCATTGCCCGCGCCACCGAAAAGCGCCTGGCTCCTTTCGAGGTGGAGTTTATCCGGGTAGCCCGCACCGCCCGCGAAGGGGTACATACCTGGGCGGATTTACTGGCTTTGCTGCCCCAAGCCGACGTGGTTGTGAATCTGCTGCCACACACCCCACAGACCGACAAACTGATTGGGGCGGCCCAGTTTGCCCAGATGAAGCCGGGGGCACTGTTCGTCAACGCAGGGCGGGGCAAAACCGTAGACCAGGAAGCCCTGGTGGAGGCCATCCGGGCTAAGCAGGTACGGCTGGTTACCGATGTCACCGACCCCGAACCCCTGCCCGAAGGGCATCCGCTGTGGTCTTTGCCGGAGGTGTTCTTGACCCCCCACATGGCTGGCTCTACCCCCAAACTATACGAGCGGGGCTTCCGGCTGGTGCGCGAGCAGGTGGCGCGATACATGCGGGGAGAACCCTTGCAAAACGTGGTGCAGGATGGTTATTGATCTGCTGCTGGCCCTGGTGTTTGCGGTGGGGGCCTGGGCCATGGCGCTGTGGGTCTCGGCAGAGGTGAGCCTGAGCAAAGCCCAAAACCGCGTGCAAAGCGCCATCAATGTCGGGTTTACCGTAGCGATTCAGGCGGTGTATGTGCTATCGGTACAAACAGTAGGCACCTGGCGCGATGCGTTGCTGGTAATTTCGGTCATGCTGCTGCTGGCCTGGTATGGCATGCTGGGCCTGACCAAAGCCATGACCCAAAGCAGCCTGCCAAAGGCTCGAGGGTTTGCCCGTCTGAGCGAGCTACTCCAGCGCCTACAACTTGCCGGATACCGGGCCTTTGCCTTCTTGACCTTGCTACTGATGGGCTTGGGAGCACTGCTTGGATTCGGCGACCCTACCTTGGCGCTTACATTTACCCTGCCGTTTTTAGCAGCTTTGTTTTGCACCCTGTGGCTGCCACGTTGGGTACGCAAATGGGCCTGACCCCACCCCTACCGCCGGGGCGGGCGCACCCAAAAAAGCGCGATCGAGATGAGCAAAAAGGCTATCCACGCCTGAAGCGGAATGGGAAAGCTGGGCACGTACTCGACGTTACAGGGAATCGGACCCTTGCAAACATTGGGCGCCAACCCTGGAACCCATAGCTCCAGAAGGTGATAGCTGCTCCAGAACAGCCCCAGCAGCGATAGGGTGAGGGCATAGGGTCGAATGCCAGCGTCGTTGCGCCAGGTAGCCATGCCCAGCAGGAAAACCAGCGGGTACATGGCAATACGCTGGTACCAGCAGAGGGTGCAGGGAATAAAGTTGCGTACCTCAGAGTAGTAGAGGCTACCCAGCGTCGCAACCAGTGCGACCAGCCAGGCCAAAGCCAGCAGCAGCGCGTTGCGGTCGAGCGAAGAAGACGGGGTCTGCATCGGACTCATTCTAAAGCGAAGCGGACGAAACGGCTCTGAACCTGCCCGGGCAGTTCGGCCCCGGTTCCGGCCAGACGTATGAAAGGCCTGGGGTGGATGCGCCCTATCAACGCAGCTCCAACCCCGCTGTCCAGCCGCCTGGGCACGACCCCTGCCAGAAGCCCCACCTCCTGGTAGGTGAGGATGGCACCCACGGCCTCGCCATACAGATAAGCCACAAAGGCCTGACTGTGGGGGTTCTGGAGCAGCTTGCCCACTGCATGGGAGAAGGGAAACCGCCACTCGGGGGTGCGGTAAGCCTCGGTGAGGATACGCGAGATGCTCCAGGCTTCCGACCAGGGCACCTGTTCCGTCCAGTAGGCACGGGGGCTGGACTCGGACTGGCAGAATTCGAAAATGGCCGAGGGCCGGTAACCCTGGGCCAAAAGCGCGGAGGCGTCCTGACCCTCCGGCACGGTGAAGGCGGGCGGCGCACCGATGGCCCGAAAACGGGCCTCGAGCTCAGTTCTTGCGGCCTCAGTGTAGCCAAAGGCGGTGTTACTGAGCAGCAGGGGAAAGTTGGGTTGAAGCAGGTAGGGAATGCCCGCCACCTCGCCGGCGTGCGCACCGGAGGCCAGGAGGCGATATAGCTCGTGGAGGTTGATTGGTGTCACCTTATGTACTCAACCCAGCAAGGCCTCGACAAACTCCCCGGCGTCGAAGGGTTGCAGGTCGTCGGCCTTCTCGCCCACGCCGATAAACTTGATGGGCACGCCCAGCTCGCGCACGATGGGCACCAGTACGCCCCCCTTGGCGGTGCCGTCGAGCTTGGTCACGATAACCCCGGTCAGGCCTGCGGTCTCGTTGAATTTTTTAGCCTGCTCGAGGCCGTTCTGGCCCGTGACGGCATCCAGCACCAGCCAGACTTCACCTGGCTCACCGGGGTCGGCCTTGGCAATGGAGCGCTTAACCTTGGCCAGCTCCTCCATCAGGTTGTGCTTGGTGTGCAGGCGGCCGGCGGTGTCTACCAGCAGCAGATCAAGGCCCCGGGCCTTGCGGGCCGAGGCCGCATCGAAGGCCAGGGCGGCGGGGTCGGAGCCTTCGGGGCCCTGGATGACCGGGATGCCCAGCCGCTCGCCCCACAGGCCCAGCTGGGCCCCACCTGCCGCGCGGAAGGTATCGCCCGCGCAGAACATCACACTCTTGCCCTTGGTTTGGTAATACTGGCCCAGCTTGGCAATGGTGGTGGTCTTGCCCACCCCGTTCACCCCCACCATCAGGATGACCTTTCCTTGAGGCTCTACAACGGATTTTTTGGCGTTTGGGTTGAAGCCAGCCTTGCGGATTTTGGCCCGGAAGCGGTCGGGCTCGAGCTGCACCGTGAGGGCTTGTTTGAGGGCTTCTCGCAGGTCTTTTTTACCCGACTGTCGCACCTCCTCCAGTACCTCCTGGGTGGCCTCGACGCCCACATCGGCAGAAATAAGGGCGAACTCGAGTTCCTCCAGCACCTCCTCGGGGCTTTGGCTCCAGGGAACAGATTTGATCAGGTTGTCACGGGTCTTACTAAGGCCCTCTTTGAGGCGCTGAAACCAGCTCATAAAGGATAGTGTACCGCCGAGCGTTGAACGTTTACCGGGCAGGAGTCACCAAGTCGTTCCACTGGATAGGGTTGAGCAACCCGGTAGATGCCCCTCATAGGTTTGGCCTCCTTGGTAGGGGTCGAGCTCAGTGCTGGTGTACACGAGAAGAGCGATGGTTCCGGTGGGCCAGGGTGACCTCGAGCAGGTTCCCCGGTGTGGGATTGCCATAGCGGTCAGCAGGTGGTCAGGAGAGGCTCCGCCTCAGAACGTGGCCGCTGCTCGAGGTTGCGTTGCAGGAAGTCTACCAACTGCTGCCAGGCTTCCCCCTGCGCACCACCCTTTCTGATTTCATCTATGCTATGCACAAAAACGTAGTATCCACAGGCACGTCGAGTCGCGCGCAATAGCCGACCCACAATGGAAGCGCCCGGAAACTGCCAATACCAGATTGCTCTGCTATCATGTCGGGGTTGTATGGTTGTGCCCCCCACCCCCGAAAACCTCGAGCGAGCCGCTCAGATTATCCGCAGTGGCGGCCTGGTGGCCTTTCCCACCGAGACCGTATATGGCCTGGGGGCCAATGCCCTGGATGCGACAGCTGCGGCCAAAATCTTTGCAGCCAAAGAGCGTCCCGGCTTTGATCCGCTCATCGTTCATGTCTCGGATCGGGCGATGCTACAGCAGGTGGTGCGGGAGGTTCCGGCAATGGCCGAAAAGTTGATGGCGCGCTTCTGGCCGGGCCCCCTCACGCTGGTGCTGCCCAGGTCGGAGCGGGTTCCGGGCATTGTGACCTCGGGGCTGCCCACGGTGGCGGTGCGAATGCCCGCTCATCCGGTAGCCCTGGAACTGATACGGCGTGCCGGGGTGCCCATCGCCGCGCCCAGCGCCAACCCGTTTGGCTACCTGAGCCCGACCCGGGCCGAGCATGTCGAGCGCATGTTGGGGAAGCGGGTAGACCTCATTCTAGACGGCGGAAGGACAGCCTATGGCGTGGAATCCACCATCGTTTTGTTAGCGGAAAGGCCCGTCCTGCTGCGTTACGGTGCGATAACGGTTGAAGCCCTCGAGGAGATGGTAGGCTCGCTCGAGTTACAGGTAGGCGAAACTCAAAAACCCCTGGTTCCCGGCCAGTTGCCCCAGCACTATGCACCACGCACGCCCATTCGTATAGCCCCTCCAGAAAGCATTCCCCAGGAAGCCCGCAAGCAAAGCGGTTATCTGGCCTTCCGGGATGTGCCCAAGGGTTTCAAGGTGGTCAAGGTACTGTCGCCAACGGGCAACATGCTGGAAGCGGCGGCCCATTTATTTGAGGCTCTGCACCAGCTTGACCGGCTGGGTTTGGAGGCCATCTATGCCGAGCCGGTGCCCGAGGAGGGGTTGGGCCGGGCCATTATGGATCGCTTGCGGCGGGCTTCCAGCACAAGCCAGACATCCTCAGAGCCCTAGCAGAGGGCACTCCATCCATAGCGAAAAGAAATTACTTTGTCCGGGACGGAAATAGCAGACTCCCGGTTCAAAATTTGCATTTTGGATCTCACTAAAGCTTTATATTGATGGGTAGGTATACCGGATTCAAAAAGATAATCATCCAAACCAAAGATCCCCCAGAGGCTATCTTTTTGAATCCTAGAGCACTCCCCTCCCGAACGGTCGGCGAAGAAAGCGTCTCCCTTCCAAGGGGGCTTACGCCCTCCGCTACGCGGATAACTTCCAAGGGGGCTTACGCCCTCCGCTACGCGGATAACTTCCAAGGGGCGGTATCGCCCTCCGCTACGCGGATAACTTCGGCCCTGTTAGTTCGCTGCCATCCGGCGCCGAACTAACCGAATCTGGTATTAGTGCTCATCTCATCCCAAGGTTATTTCCTGAAACCGCCTTAGGCAAACTGTTCTGCTACCATCATGGCCACATCAATGGCTCTTTGCACGGCCTGATCCTTGGCCTCCAGGATGGGCTGTTCGGCCCGGGTGCGCTGGGCAATAATGCCGCAGATGCAAGCCGCGGCGAACCCATATACATTCCCCATCTTGAACAGGGTTCCGGCCTCCATCTCGTAGTTCAGGATCCTCAGGTTGCGATACTCTTCAGTAATGCCCTGTAGCGTCCGTAGCAGGTGGGGGTTGGCCGAAGCGGTGCGCTCCTGCCCTTCGTAAAAGGTATCCACCGAGGCGGTAATCCCCATGGCATGGTCAACGCCTAGCCGCCTGGCAGCCTCTACCAGCGCCACCGTGAGAAAAGGGTCGGCGCTCGCAGGATACTCGGGCGGTGCAATATCGTTCGCGGCCCCCTGTCGGCACAGGGCGGCCTTGGATATGACCACACTGCCCGGCAACACATCGTCTTGAATGGAGCCGCTGGTGCCTACGCGAATGATGGTGCGGATACCGACCTGCACGAGCTCGTTTACTACGATGCTCAGACTCGGGGCGCCCATGCCGCTGGTAGCCGAGAGAACAGGTCGCCCGTTGGGCAAGAACCCCAGGTAGCTATTTAGTCCCCGGTTTTCCGAGAGGATCCTGACCTGGCTCAGCTTGGCTCGAGCGATCAGGGTGGCGCGGTTGGGATCGCCGCTCAGGATGGCCAGGGTGGGAGGGGTGTCGCCCAAGTCTTCAGGCCCAAAGCCGATGTGGTAAAAGGCTGCCATTTACTTATTATGGCATTCCTGCGCTGGTTTAGCCCAAACAATTTTTTTACCAAACAAGACTCGATCCGACCCCAAGATAGACATTTTTCTTTATGCTCATGGCGTGGACTGCGTCGTCGCCAAAGCAGGCAAGGAAAAGAAGGTACGCAATTTCTATCCAGGGCTATTCGCCGATGAACTGGAGTCAGCTCCGGACAGACCGGGCGTGGTACAGGTGTTTTCAATTCATAATGACCTCCTGGGCGTGGGCTACTACGACCCCAGGAGCCGTGTGGCCCTGCGGGTCTACCGCTTTGAGGATGGGCCGCTGGACAAGAAATTCTTTCTGCACCGCTTTGCGCAGGCCAAAGAAAAACGGGCTCGGATGGGCGATTTTCACCGTCTGGTACACGCCGAGGCCGATGGTTTGCCGGGGCTGGTGGTGGATCGTTTTGGGGAAATATTGGTAGTGCAGGTGCGTAACCGAGCCATGGAGGTTCTGCGGGAAACCTGGCTGCCCGCCCTAATTGAGGTGGTGGAGCCAGTGGGCATCTACGAACGCTCCGACATGGACAGCCGTCGGCAGGAGGGGCTGCCTGAGAAGATTGGCGTTATTTACGGAGAAGTGCCGCAGGTGTTGGAAGTAGACGAGGATGGGCTGGTCTTCCAGATCCCCATTGCCCTGGCGCAAAAGACCGGCTATTACCTGGACCAGCGCGAGAACCGCAGGTTGCTCGAGCACATGGTAGAGCCGGGCCAGCGCGTACTGGATGTGTACAGCTACGCAGGAGCCTTCGCGCTGCGGGCGGCCCGCAAAGGGGCCTACGCCCTGGCGATAGACAAAGACCTGGAGGCCCTGGGGGTGCTGGATCGCACTGCCTCCAGGCTGGGGCTACGGGTAGATATTCGCCAGGGAGACGCCCTGGAAGTGTTGGAAAGCCTGACCCGAAGCAAAACTCCACCCTTCCAACACGTACTGCTCGACCCCCCCACCCTGGTCAAGAAGCCCGATGAACTGCCCAGGGTCAAGCGGCTCCTGGTAGATTTATTGCGGCCTGCCCTGCGGATTTTGGATTCTAAGGGGTGGCTGTGGCTCTCGAGCTGCGCTTACTATCTGGGGGTGGACGAGCTGCTCGAGGTAACCCGCCGAGCCGCCGCCGATGAAGGCCGTCGCCTGCGGGTTCATGCCATCCACTACAATCCCCCCGACCACCCCTGGAGCCTGCACGTGCCGGAGTCGCTTTACCTCAAGACGGTCATTTTTCAGGACGATCCGCTCTAGAGAGGGGCCATCCGAGTTCCGCAAAATAGTCGGCAAGCGCAGTTTGAGCGCTCTGGTGCCCCGGCTGGCGCATCAGACCAAACAACTGCCCCCGGAAATGGGCCGCCTGATTAACAGCACCCAAGACACCTTGCCACTTGGGCAACCGGGCCCCTAACCAGGGCACGTAGACCTGGCTCTGGGCAAAGTAGGTGGCCAGTTCGGGGTCGTGGAGGAAACTGGCAAGCTGCTCGTAGCGGGCCAGAATCACGTGGTAGTCGGTTTCCAAGTGACCAAACTCGATGTAATATTCGGGATCGGGAGGCTCGCTCAGGCCAGAGGGCTCTCCGGCCAGCAGTTCGTACCAATCCCAATCGGCGCGGAACATCTGCTCCAAAATATCGCGCACACTCGCACACCCTGCCGCCAGGCTGTGCAAGTATTCCTCTTTAGATAACCCCCCAACAGCAGCCAGGGTTCGTCTGGTAGCCCAAACCGTATAGCGCAAATGGGTGGCCAGGTAGGTCTCGAGCCGGATCAAGGGGCACTCCGCAAAATCTGCCGAATCGCCGAGGCGTGGTAGGCGGTATGGGCAATATGGTGGATCATCTGCGTGAGCTCTGCCTCGCGCCAGAAGGGTTTTTCCTGGATGAGCGCCCGGGTCGCCTGGTACTGTTGTCGCAGTTCGGACTTGAGATGGTTCCACTCGGCCTCGCTTAACTGCCGCAGCTTCCACGATGATTGCCAGTCGGCCTCGATGCGCTGGTTATTGAACATGGCCAGCACCACGCGTAGGGTCAGCAGGGCATGGTCGGCGTGGGCTGCAATGGTGCTACCCCCCTCGGTAATGGATTGACCAGCCTGAACAGCGCTAAGGGGCTCGAGGCTGAACAAAAGCCCGTTGTACCAGCCGTAGCTCTGGTTCGTCTCATCGCCCTCGAAGGCCATCTCGAGGCCGCTCAGCAAGGCTTTGGTCAAGCCCGCATGGACAAACTTTTCCTGCTCTGAATACTCCATCCAAACCTCCCGACGGCAAAAAAAGACTATAAATTTGCCCAACTTTTCTGAAGATAGCAGAATAAATCGTGGTGTACAATCCACCCTCTGAAGGAGAGGTTATCGCTTATAAATTGCGGGCCGCTTATGCTGGTGGTGTGCAGGAAGTAAACTTACCCATCCGCGACAACATCCACGTTCACGTGGAGGTGGTGTATGCCGAGCAGCACTCGAGGCCGGGGCAGCATGTGTTCGTCTACTTCATTACCCTGGAAAACCGCGGCCACGAGACCGTACAACTTTTGAGCCGTGAATGGTTCATCCATGAGGGCAACGGCGAGGTGGGACACGTGCAGGGCGAGGGGGTGGTGGGCGAAAAACCCATCCTCGAGCCGGGGCAAAGCTACCGATACAATAGCTTTTGCCCGATTGCCCACCCACCGGGTTCCATGCAGGGGTACTACACCTTCCAGAACACCCTAGGCGAGCTGTTTCGTGTCGAGATACCGGCCTTTGCGCTGAGGCTTCCTGAGGCAGGCCCGCGGACGCTCAACTGATGTGCGGTCTAAGGAGGGCATCGCGGGAATTGATGGACGACACCCCCCTGGTTGGAGGGTTAAGATGGGTGGTGGCCGGGGCACTGCTCTACTTCCTCAAGCCCACCTACTTGCTAGCCGACCCTCACAGCCGGAACCGCTGCCGCACCGACCAGCAGCGCTCCAACTTCAAGCCCCCGCGTTTTATACCGGATTCAAAAAGAAACTATACAAAACCAAAAGCCCCAAAAGTTGTCCTTGTTGAATCCTAGAGCGGCCCTCCCGGTCGGTCGGCGAAAAACGTCTTGCTCTCCAGGGCGGTATCGCCCTCCGCTGCGCGGATGAGTTTGGCCCCGTTGATTCGTTACCGAACGGCAACGAATCAACCGAATCCGGCATTATTCCGGGCACAACGCCTATCGGGAATACCTTGACCTGGTTGGATCAAAATTGAAATATGCGCTACAAAATACCCCTTTTCATGTAACGCCCACCCATCGCTAGCTAATTCTCATTTTGGCATGGCCGGGAGTTATGAAATTCTAGCAATTACAAGGCAAATTCACAGAGGGATTCACATGAGAGCTTTAGTGTAACGGATTAAAGCTCCCTTGACTTTTGTTACGCCTTTGCGTTAGTTATAACCCCGATGCCGATTCGCCGTCACCCCGTGCGTTACACCTTGTGGTTGGCCCGAACTGGCGCTGCCCCCAAAACCCTATCCCTGCCGGTATGGATTCCCGCGGCGGTGCTGTTGGTGCTGGTGGCTTGGAGCGGGCTTAATCTATGGCTATGGCAGCGCACGGCCGAGATGCGCAGTTTGCAGATTCAGCTGGTTAGTTTGTCGGATCAGGCCCGCAAGCTCAACAATCAGCTTGCCACCGAGCGCACCCGCAACAATGCCCTGAGTCAGGATGCCCAGAGCATCCTCAAGCAGTTGCAGGTACTGGAAAGCGAGATCAACACCCTGCGCGAACGCGCCGGAATGCCCAAAATCAGGCTCCTGCCCACCCGCAACGAAGGCGGAGGGCGCGGCGGCGCCTCGGTACCGGCGGAGCTCGAGGACGTTCTCAAGTATGCCAGCCAGCAGACGGCGGCCTTTACCAGCAAGCTGAGCGAAGTCTCTCCCGCTCTCACCGAAACCCTCCAGCGGGAAGCGGCCATGCCCTATGGCTACCCCCTTCGGGGACAAACCCGCATCACCTCGTACTTTGGCTACCGTCGCAACCCTTTCGGCTGGGGGTTCGAGTTTCACAATGGCATAGATTTCCCTGCCGCCTACGGCACCGCCGTGCGGGTCACGGGAGCCGGAGAGGTGATTGAGGCTGGCTGGAAAGGGCCTTTTGGTCTGGCCGTGGTGGTGGATCACGGCTACGGCTACCGCACCCTGTATGGCCACCTGTCCTCAATTTCGGTACAGGTGGGACAAAGCCTCGAGCGCGGCGACCTGGTGGGGTTGGTAGGCTCGACCGGTCGTTCCACCGGCCCGCACCTGCACTACACAATCTTCCGCAACGGAGGTGAAGTGAATCCCACCGCGTATCTGGACTGATCATCATGCACGATAAAGGTCAAGGCTTTTGTGATAACTATCTACTGGGCACAATTTTCGAGCGATAATTTGGTTCGCTTGTCCGCCCGGAGATGTACGCGCTCTATAGACCGATTCCGCAGGGTATGATCTGGGGGTTGGTCTGCAAGGGCTCGCTTGAAAGTGAAAAGTTCGCATATGAAAGTGAAAGCAGGGGTGTAGACTATGGCGGTGTTAGGCGGAGGACGTAAAACCAACCCGGCGGCGCTCACCTACGTGAGCGAGGGCAGCGAGATTGAGGGCAACCTGAAGGCGGGAGGCAGCGCCCGCATCGACGGGAAGATCAAGGGTTCGATAGTTGTCGAGGGCGACCTCGAGGTCGGCAGCAACGCCCACATCGAAGGCGAGCAGGTCAAGGCCAACAACATCATCGTGCATGGTCAGATCAATGCCCAGGTCATCGCCAGTGGCAAACTGCACATCACCAAAAGCGCACGCGTGGAGGGCGACGTGCGGGCCATGTCGCTCGATGTAGAGGCGGGCGCAGTATTCGTCGGCCGCAGCCAAACCGGTGAACCCAGGGCTTTACCCCAGAGCACCAAAGCCGGTAATAGCTGAAAGTCGAGGGCCAAAAGCTGAGCGTTGCTGAGATCCGTGGGGCCCCCCGAGCGTCGACCTCTACTGGCCTTATACCGGATTCAAAAAGATAATCATCTAAACCAAAGATCCCCCAGAGGCTTTTTTTTGAATCCTAGAGCACACCCCTCCCTGTTGGTCGGCGAAGAAAGCGTCTCCCTTCCAAAGGGGCTTACGCCCTCCGCTACGCGGATAACTTCCAAGGGGCGGTATCGCCCTCCGCTACGCGGATAACTTCGGCCCTGTTAGTTCGCTGCCATCCGGCGCCGAACTAACCGAATCTGGTATTACTTATTGTGGCTGGACTGCGGTTGAGCTTCACTTGGTCAGGAATCACCTGGCCCCGCCCTCTTCCGCAGTAGGCTGGTAGGGTTATGGCCAAAGAGCCCCACCCCCTCGCCTCGAGCGTTACCCTTACAGTACCGCTCTGGGGGGTGGCCCTGTTGCCGGTACTGCTGATTGCAGCGGTACTTTTTTTGTGGGAGCGTAGCTCGAGCGGGCGCGAACAACTAGCCCGGCTCGAGGCCCAGTCCCGCAAGCTCACTCTAGAACTCGAGGCCGAAAAAAGCCGCAACGAAGCTTACAGCACTGAAGCCGTGCAGTTACAACAAAGCCTCCAGGTGTTAGAGGCCGAGATCAACCGTTTGCGGGTCAAGGCGGGCCTGCCCAGGGTTCGCCTGGTTCCTGAACCCGTCCAGCCCAACCAGCCCCCACCCAGGCCGGAAAATGCTCCTAGGGGCGCGGGCGAACCCATTGAGCTGGGCGAGCTGCTGCTCAGCTTACGCTCGCAGGTAGAAGGGTTTGCTGCGGAGCTCGAGGCCACCGCCCTGGCCCTCAACAACCCCCTCCCCCCCGACCCCCGCCCAGGGCGCATTCTTCGGCGCTCCCCCCCTGCCCTAGCCCGCGCGCCCCAAACCCACACCCCCGACCCGACACAATTTACGCCCAGCGGTCTGCCCTTGCTGGCCGAGACCCGCCTTACCTCCACCTTCGGCTACCGTTCCAACCCTTTTGGCGGTGGGGCCTACGAATTCCACAACGGGGTCGATCTGGCTGCTCCCGAGGGCACCCCGGTTTATGCCACGGCCGCCGGTAGGGTGAGCGAGATGGGCTGGAACCCCATCTTCGGGCTGATGGTGCTGATTGACCACGGCAACGGCCTGCACACCCTTTATGGTCATCTCTCCTCAACGTATGTGGAAAAAGGTCAGCAGGTCGAGCAAAGCAGCTTGATTGGGGCAGTGGGCTCCACTGGGCGCTCCACCGGGCCACACCTGCACTACACAGTCTACCGCTACGGGGTAGCAGTGGATCCCATGCCTTACGTAGGTATTGCCTCTAGCCGGTAGTTTTTGCACGGCGCGATTTTTCGGTAAAAAGTTTGAACCTCGTTCAAGCAAGGGGGGTTTCGTACGATTCTCATTCTGGGGTATAAGATAGGGCGTTATGGCCTTAGAGCGGCTTTTCCGCCGTCGCCGGGCACAAGGGGAGGCCAGGGACATCCCTGAGCTGTGGGTCAAGTGCCCCAAGTGCGACGCGCAAATTTACAAGAAAGACCTCGAGACTAACCTGCACGTCTGCCCCAAGTGCGAGCATCACCTGCGGCTGTCCGCCGACAAGCGCATCGAGATGCTGGCCGATGCGGGCAGCTTCGAGCAGATCACCGGCCTCAAACCCACCGACCCCCTGGGCTTTGTGGATACCGAGCCCTATCCAAAGCGCCTCGAGCGCTACCAAAAAGAAGCCGGGCGCCCCGACGCCATTGTGGGTGGGCGGTGCACCATTGGCGGTGTGGAGAGTGTGCTGCTGGTGATGGACTATGCCTTTGCTGGCGGTTCGATGGGCAGCGTGGTGGGCGAGGAGATTACCCGCGGCATCGAGCTGGCCGCCCAGGAAAACCGGGCGGTGGTAATTGTCTCGGTCTCGGGCGGGGCGCGGATGCAGGAAGCCGCCCTCTCCCTGATGCAGATGGCCAAGACCACCCTGGCCCTCGATCGGCTCTGGGCCCGCAAGCTGCCCTATGTCTCGATCCTCACCGACCCCACCACCGGGGGGGTAACGGCCAGCTTTGCTGCTATTGCCGATGTGATTTTGGCCGAGCCCGGCGCCCTGATCGGCTTTGCCGGGCCCCGGGTCATCAAGCAGACCATCCGCCAGGACTTGCCCGAAGGCTTCCAGCGCGCCGAGTTTCTGCTCAAGCACGGCATGGTTGACCAGGTGGTAGACCGCCGCCGGCTCAAGGAAACCGTGGCACGGGTTCTGAAACTATTGCACCCCAGGACGGTGAGCCATGCCGGGTAGGGGCCAGGGGTCGGGGTTCGGGGGTTGGGCTTTTGCGCTCGGGCCGGGGTGGCCGATACCCGTCACTCCTAAAGGGAGCGTCCATGCCGCTTGAGTTTGAGAAGCCCATTGAAGAGCTCGAGGCCAAAATTGCCGAGCTCGAGGGCTTCGCTGCCAGCAGCGGGGTAGACCTCTCGGGCGAGTTGCAGGTTCTGCGGGAGCGCCTGGCCCAGCTCAAATCGGATACTTTTGAAAACCTGTCCCGTTGGGAGCGGGTGCAACTGGCCCGCGCCCCGGGCCGCCCCACCACCCTCGATGTGATCGAGGGCACCATGACCGAGTTCGTGGAGCTTTATGGCGACCGCACCTTTGGCGAGGACGCCGCGGTGGTGGGGGGGCTGGCCCGGCTCGAGGGTACCTCGGTGGTAGTGGTGGGCCACCAAAAGGGCCGCGACACCAAGGAAAACATCAAGCGCAACTTTGCCATGCCCCACCCCGAGGGCTACCGCAAGGCCATGCGCCTGATGGATCTGGCCGACCGCTTTGGCCGTCCCTTCATCGCCTTTATTGATACCCCTGGGGCCTATCCGGGCATTTCTGCTGAAGAACGTGGCCAGGCCTGGGTAATTGCCCAGAGCATCCAGCGCATGGCTCGGCTGCGGGTACCGGCCATTGCCGTCATTCTTGGCGAGGGCGGCTCGGGTGGGGCACTGGCCATTGGAGTGGGCAACCGGGTGCTCATCCTGGAAAATGCCTGGTACTCCGTAATCTCGCCTGAATCCTGCGCGGCCATCCTTTGGCGCGACGCCAAGGAAGCCGCCAAAGCTGCCGAAGCCCTCAAGCTCACAGCTCCCGACCTGCTGAGCCTGGGTATCGTAGACCGAATCATCCCCGAACCAGGCGGAGGCGCCCACCGCAACCCTGCCGCCACCCTGGCGAGTATCCAGCAAGCCCTGGTGGCCACCCTGGAAGAGCTCTCGAGGCTGGGCCCCGAAGAACTTTTCGAAGACCGTTACCGGCGCTTCAGGGGCCTGGGGCGCTACCAGACCTGAGCCCTGCTTATGGTTCGACCCGCACGATTCGCGCCACCGAAGGCACGCCACTTTGGTTGATGATGAATACCATATAGTAAGTAGGAGGGGCCAGGTTGGCGCTGGCAGGTGCAGCTACCGTTAGGCTGGAGGCGTCCCTGGACTGAATCGGGAGGGCCAGGAACCGCTGGGTGTAGTTGAAGGCGTGGGTAGAAGCACCCAGGCCCAACAACGTGACCGATTGAATATTGGCCGCATCGGGGGTCACGATGGAAAAGCTCTGGCCATAACGAATACTGCTCGGCATACTGCTGATGGTGGGGCGCGCTGCCAGTGAACCGCTGCTGTTGAAAAGATACGGCGGGTAGTAAATCTCGTAGTTGAGTTGATTCACCCCGGCCCTGGCGCTCCCGCTACCCGGCTGGCATTCGGCCCCACAACCACCGCTCCCGGCGGTCCAAACGGTGGCATCGGGCAACAGCAAGGCTACCGCATGGTAGTTGCGCGGACGCTGGGCCCGAGCTGTTGTCGTCCAGGTGTTGCTGGCGGGATTCCAGATCTCGCTGTCGAAAACCGAGCTCGAGTCGTCGAAGAGGGGGCCTCTATTGCCACCATTGACGAAAACTCGACCGTTCGCCAGCAAGGTAGCGTTAAGGTGGGTGCGGGCAAAGGCCATCGAGGGGCCCGCCACCGAGGTTACACCGGTTCCGCCAAGCTCGATCAGGGTAGTGGTTGCGGTGGCCGTTCCGCCCCCGCCAATGGTTATGATGCGACCGGGTGTATACATCACCGACGAGCCGTAATAGCGGCCCGGGCCCTGACGAACCCAGGTCTGGCTACTCCACGAGCCGGCACCGGCTGTATTGAGGTAAGACATGGTGTTGTTCCAGCCTGCGTGGAAGACCAGGCCGTTGGGTGCGACATGCATCCAGGGGAAGTAGTGCTCGAAATCGCGCCCGTTGGTAGTCGCCCCAGTAAGCTGGCGCAAGGTGCCGTTGGTCTGCCAGACTTCGTGCAGGGTGTTGTTGGCCCCGGTCTCGGTCTGGCCGCCGGTAATGAGCAGTTCGCCGTTGGGCAATGGCGTGACACTTGGATACCAGCGTCCGGCCCGCATGTTGGGGCCTCGAGTCCAGGTTTTGGAGACCGGGTCGAAGATGTTGGTGTGCAGGCTGCCGTTGGGCGTGCCCAGGTTGCCCCCGGCTACCAGCAGGCGCCCATCCTGCATGACGGCCCAGCCCGCGCAGAAGAGGTCGGTGGTGTTGTTGTTAACCTCCTCGAAGGTGTTTGTGACCGGATCCCACAGGGTCACGATGGAGCTCTGGTGGAAGGCCGCATTGGCATCCTGCATATCGCGGTAGACCCCAATGCGGTCGTAGCTGTACCAGGCAATCACCTTGCCGTCGGGCAAGAGTGCCGCATGGGTCGCCACCAGCGGGAAGTCGCGCACCGGGCCAAAGACCCCCCGGGTACTGGCAGTGCTGCCTCCGTTGATCGGGGCTTCGATGGGCGGTGTGGTCACACTGGCACTGGCGGCTGAACCCCGAACCCCGTTCACCAACGCAACGACCTGATAGCTATAGGTTGTGCTGGCCGAGAGGCCGTTGTCCACAAAGCTCGAGGCCGTCGGCGACCCCACCTGTACAAAAGAACCCGAGCTACCGGTGCGCCGCTCCACAATGTAGCTGCTCGCCCCGCTCACAGCCGACCAGTCCAGGTAGACGCTACCTGCCGAAAGCCCTACGGCAATCAGGTCGGTTGGGGCTGCAACGGGGTCGGGCTGGTTGCTATCAGAGTACAAGTAGCGCTGGGGAATGATTTCTCTGGGCTGGCTGGGACTGCTCCAGAAGAGTTGGGCTACCGCCCCAACCCCACTCTCGTAATATTCCATTCGAACAGTGTAGCGTTGTCCAGCAACCAAAGTAATCGTTCCACTGCGTTCGGTGGGAGACTGGTTCACCCATCTATCAATGAGGAGTTGGTTGTTGACCCACAAACGCACCCCATCGTCGGTGCGGGTGATGAAAGTATAGGTTTCACTGAAGCGGGCCTCGAGCTGACCTGTCCAACGCACGCTGAAGGTATCCGGGCCAATCCGGGGATCAGGAGAGCCCGTACCCCAGTTGAAGTTGATGGTGGCATCGGTGCGGGTGAAGCTGGTGCCGGTAAAGTCTATGTTGTCGTAGTAACGCCCCGAAAGGCCATTCCCGCCTGTGGCGGCTGCCGGAGTGGTCACCTGTTGCTCCACACCCCCGCTGCTACCGGCGGCATTGACGGCCCGCACCCGGTAGGTGTAGGTGGTGTTGGCCGTGACGGTGTTGTCGGTGTAGGTAAGGGCCGTAAGGTTGCTGGCCAGTACGCTGTAGCTGCCCGTTCCCACCCGGCGATCCAGGGCATAGCTAGTCGCCCCCGTGACCGCACTCCAGTTCAGCACCACGCTCGAGGCCGAGGTGGCGTTGGCCGTAAAGGTGGAGGGATTGGCCGGGGGTTGGGGCTGGCTCGAGCCAGCAACCCACTCAAACCAGTCGTAGTTTCCGGCAGCAAAGTCGGTGGCTGAAACCGCCTCAAAGGAAAATCGCACCACCCGGGTGCCGGCAGTCAGGGGAATGGCGGCGCGGGTGACGGTGTTGTAGGTATTCCAGTCGCCCGTCGCCGGCACGTCCAACAAGCCGGTCACATCCTGATCGTCTACCAGAACCCGGAACCGGGCTCCGGCCATCCGGTTATTGACCCGCACCCGCAGGTCGTAGTTGCCGGTCTGGGCCACGGCCACGGTGTACTCGAGCCACTCGCCCGCCGCAGTCCAGCCCACCAGGCCCCACCCCGTACCGGCCAGCACGTCTACCGGGGTATCGCGGTAACTCCCGCCCCGATTGAGGGTGTCGCTATCGGAGAAAGAGATACCCTGACCGCCCGCATCGAAGTCTTCGAACTGAATCAGACCGGGAACTGGCCAGGGGGTGCTGCGGCCATAGGGGGTTTGCTGGGGGTTAGCGGCAGGGGTGGTGGTACTGGTCTCGACCCCGGTGGTAATTTCTGTGCCGTTGGTCGCTTTTACCCGGTAGGTGTAGGTGGTGCTGGCCGTCAAGTCTGTATCGGTAAAGGTGGTGGCGGTGGGGGTGGCAATCTGGGTAAAGCTGGTGCTGGGGGTGCGGCGCTCGAGGATATAGCCGGTGGCTCCGCTAGAGGGGTTCCAACTTAGCGCAATGCTGGTAGGCGAGGTAGCCGAAGCTGTAAAACCGGTCGGGTTGAGGAGGCCGGTGCTTCCCGCGCACACCAGCCGGGCATTGGCCCAGTTGGCGTGATCGTAGTAGACGTTGTCTCCCCCATCGCTGATAACCAGGCGCAGTTGCTGTCGCCCGGTCACGTCTACATCAATTGCTTGGCTTGGGCTATTGCCCCGCATTACCCCAGAGTTGAACAGGCTCACACCATCGGCGAATACCTGAAACACCACCGAGCCCCACTGGGTCTGGGTATCTATCTCATCATCCAGGCCCACCACGGCTTGAAACCGGCTACAGTTGGCCTCCAGGCTGTATACAATCTCCGAACTGGCGTGTGCACCCAATCCTTTAGCATAGGTCACCCCGTTGAGGGTGAGGGTACGACCATCACCTGCCACCGTCTCGCCATTGCTCTGGTCACGCTCCACCGGCCCCCAGCCGTTGGTGGCGGTTACCCAGTTCAAGTCGCTCAGGAATACATTGCCCGTAGGGGCAGCCATGATGCTCAGGTTGCGGTCTTCCCAGAGCTTGGGCCCTAATCGGTAGGGTTGAGGGACGTTGGAACCAGGGCTCGAGCACGCCGCCAGAACCACCCCCAACATCAAAAGCCAAAGTTTGTTGTTCCAATACGACATCATATCCAAACCCCCGGCCGCTTCCCGGCTGTGTCATTTATCTAAATGGGCTGCCATGTATTTATCAAAGATTTAGCTTGATGTAATGCGTGTCTAATTTATTTTAGCTGAATTCGGGACATTCGCCCCGTTATTTCTTTCGTTATTCCCGACTGGTGGGCAAGAAACGATTTATAGCAAATTCGGTTAGTTCGCCGCCAGATGGCGGCGAACTAACCGAATCTGGTATGACCTGTTCTGCGGGCGCTAGAAGCCTGCGCCCAAAGCTCCATCAATCGGCGAGCCCTGCACCAATCCCAGGCCCTCTTCCTTGAACTCTCCTTCTGGATTGCTTCATCGGCTTGCGGCTTCATCGCACCGACAAGGCTTGCTTACCCTCAGTTAAGGATGTGATGTAGGGAATCGCGATCAGACCAACCGGCTACGCAGCCACGAAGAAGCAAAGTCGATAATATTCACCACAATCACAATCGCAATCACCCCCACGATCATCTGGTCGTACTGCCCCGAGGCCATCTTCTCGTTGATGAAGTAGCCGATTCCGCCGGCCCCCACCAGCCCCAGCACCAGCGAGGAGCGGAAGTTGATCTCGAAGTTGTAGACCGTGTAGGACACAAACAGCGGCAAGACCTGGGGCAAAATGGCCCAGCGTACCACATTCACACCCGAGGCGCCGGTGGACTCGAGGGCCTCCACTGGCCCCTTGTCGGCGTTCTCGATGGCCTCCGAGTATAGCTTGCCCAGTTCGGTGAGGGAGTGGATGGCAATGGCCATCACCCCGGCAAAAGGCCCCAGGCCCACTGCCGCCACCAGAATCAGGGCAATAATCAGAGTGGGAACCCCCCGCAGCACGTTCAAAAAAAGGCGGGTTACATAGAACACCGAGCGCATCAGGGGCGTACCGGAGGTCACATTGCGCGCCGCCAGGAACGAGAGGGGCATGGCAAAGACCGCGGCCAAAAAGGTGCCCACCAGGGCCATCTGCACCGTGACTGCAATCTGGCTCAAGACCTCTTGCAAGGGATAGCGCTCCGTACCAGGGTCGGCCAGCAGAGGCGGCCAGGCTTTGTCGGCAAACTGCTGCAAGAAAGGCCAGCCCACCACCAGCTTGTTCAGGTCGAACTCGGTGGCGTCAAAGGCCGGAATCAGAAAGCTCGCTACCAGGGCAATCAGGATGCCAGCGCGGAAGTCGTCGGGTTCTTGCAGGCTGGCGTTGCGCAGTTGCATCAGCCCCGCTCCCAACATTAGCCCTGCCAGGAAGAAGACCGCAAAAGCCCCGTACTGGGTGGTGGCCGGCTGCACCAGGCGGTAGCCTTCGCTCGAGGCCTGCTGAGGAATGGCCCCTTGCAGGTCGGCCAGGCCCCGAATGGGTTTTAGCTCGTCCTGGCCCAGTTCCTTGCGGATGGCGTTGAGTTCGGGCAGCGCCCGGTTGTAGGCATCGGCAATCTGTTGCTGGGTGTCTGGGGGCGTGGGAAGGAGCAGTTTGTAATAGCCCAGGCTCTTGGGGAGGTAGGCTCCACCCCCCTGGGGCGCATGAAACCACCAGAAGGCCAGCACCCCAGCCACCATCGCCCCTATCAGGATGGGAACCCGCTGGTTTGGGCGGCTATAGGACAGCAGGGCCACCGAGCCCGCCACCCCCAGGGCCAAAAGCAGTTCAATCAGGCCCTCGACCGGATAGAGTTTAGCGATCTGCACAGGCTGGACATACCACCCAGCGGCAGCAACAAGGGCCGCTGCACCGCCCAATACCCCGCCCAGCCCCGCCGCCTGCCCACCTCGGCGGGCCAGCACCAGCGCCAGCAGCACCCCCAGGGGAATCATGAGCAACAGCGGAAAAAGGGGAACCAGGGCCAGCAGGGTAGGGTCTATGGTATCGCGGCTCAAAAAGCCCCGGGCCCGGCTAAAGGGGAAGGCTGCAAAGACCACCAGCAAAGCCAGCCCGGCACCAATTACCCAGCGCCGCATGGAACCCTTGGCCAGGCCGGCCAGCGCCGCCAGCAGCATCCCAAAAAAGGCGTAGAGGAGCAACTCGGTCATGCCAGCATCTCCTTGCGTTCGTAGAGGTCGTCCACCGCTTCTTCGGAAAGCTGTGCAGGCGAGCCATCATAGACCACCCGTCCCCGCTTGAAAGCCACGATGCGCTTGGCGTACTTGAGGGCCAGGTCGAGGGCATGGATGTTAATCACCACCGTCACACCGTCCTGCTCGTTGAAGCGCCTGAGGGTGCGCATCACTTCCTCCGAGAGCACCGGATCGAGGTTGGCGGCGGGTTCGTCGGCCAGCATCAGGGTAGGTTGCTGGGCCATGGCCCGGGCAATGGCCACCCGCTGTTGCTGCCCCCCCGAGAGCGAGTCGACTCGAGCGTTTTCCTTGGCCGCCAGATCCACGCGCTCCAACTGTTGCCGGGCGATGCGGTAATCGGTCTCGCCATACAGGCCCAGCAAGCCGCGCCAGGTCGGGAGGTAGCCCAGGCGGCCATGCAACACGTTGTCCAGGGTGCTCAGGCGGTTGACTAAGTTGAACTGCTGAAAGATAAAGCCCACCGTGCGGCGGTACTTTTGCAGCTCACGCTTAGGCAGCTTGGTAATGTCGGTGCCGTTCACCACCACCGAGCCGGTGGTGGGAATCAGCAGCCCATTCAGGGTGCGCAAGAAGGTGCTCTTGCCTGCCCCCGAGCGCCCAATAACGGCCACGAAGTCGCCTCGGGGAATCTCCAGGTTGATATCCATGAGCACCTTCAGGGGCCCTTTGGCCGTGTAGAAGGTTTGGTTGAGGTTGCGAACTTCAATCATGCGTCCTCCCCATCAAACATCACTTTCATCACTTTCCACATCGGTTCCATGTCATCAAATCATAAGCCCCCAGCGTAAACCTGGGGGCGCTGGCGCTTCGATGAATTTCTGGGCCTACTGACCGGCCACTTTACGGGCTTGACGTACCACGTCGTAGTCGGAGTCCTGGGCAGGAATCATGTAATCGATGCGGTAGAGGTTGAACAGTAGCTTATTCTCGGGTGTACGGATGCCCTGCAAAGCTGCTGCAATACCGCGCGAAAGGGTGGGGTTCTTGCTGTAAAACTGCTTGGAGACCGAGAAGGTATCGCCAGGGATGGGCTTGGAGTAGAAGATAGCGGTTAGTTGGGCGGCCTCCTCGGGCTTGAGGAACTGCGTCCAGGCCCCGCTCTTGTTGCGCGTATCGTTGGCAAAGGTGGCGCAGGCATCTACCGATTTGTTTAGCACAGCCAGCACGCAAGCATCGTGGCGGCCCGCAAAGGTCTGCTTGGCAAAGAGCTTATCCGGATCTAGGCCAGCCCCCACCACCGCCGCACGCGGGAAGACATAGCCCGCCGCCGAGTTCTTATCTACCCAGGCGATGCTTTTGCCATCGAGCCCCTGAAGGTTTTTGATACCGGAGTCCTTGCGAACCACGATGGCGCTCCAGTAGAAGGGGCTGGTGCCGCGCACGCTCTTAAGAAGCACCTGGGCCCCCACATCCTGGTTGGCAATCACGTAGCCGTCGGGGGGAAAGAAAGCAAAGTCGAGGTTACCACCGCGCATGGCCTCGATGAGGCCCCGGTACTCGGTGGGGATGAAGATTTCGACCTCGATGGCCCCCTGGAAACGGCGCTCGAGGTAGTCCGCGATGGCCTGGGCCGCCGGGCGGAGCTGGTCGGAGTTCTGGGTAGGGTTGAAGCCGATGCGCACCTTAACCGGGTTCTGCGCAAAACCAACCGACAAGCCAAAGGCCAGTATGGCCAGAAGGAAAAGCAAGCTGCGTTTCATACGCCGCTTAGCCTACACCAGCTTCTGTCAGAATTGAATCAGGTCAAAGTTTTATTTGGCCTGGATTTAGTTTGTGGGCTAATCATATCTGAAACAATTGTCCTCGAGCGAGGTTGTTTTTGGGGTTACTCGAGTTCTCCAGCAAGCCTTACGAAAGAAGTACAATCGCACAGATGCAAGCCCTTATCTTCGACTTCGACGGCACCATACTCGACACCGAGAGCACCGAGTTCCAGGCCTGGCAGGAGGTCTACCAGCAACACGGGGCCGAGCTTTCCCTGGACTACTGGCTCCCCTTTATTGGCAACAACTCGATTCCCTTCGACCCTGCGGGCCACCTGGAGAAGCTGCTGGGAACAACACTGGACAAGAAAGGCATCGAAGGCTGGGTTAAGCAGCGCAAACAAGCCCTCAATCAGACGCTAGAACCCCTGCCGGGGGTGCTGGACTACCTCGAGGCCGCCCAGGCCATGGGCCTGAAGCTGGCGGTAGCCAGCAGCTCGAGGCGGGCCTGGGTGGAAGGACACCTCGAGCGGCTGGGGTTGCTGGGTTATTTTCAGGTGATTCGAACCAAAGAAGATGTGGCCCTGACCAAGCCCGACCCGGCCCTATTTTTACGGGCTGCCGAAGGGCTCGGGGTGCTGCCTCAAGAGACCCTGGTGCTCGAGGACTCCCTGAACGGGGTGCGGGCGGCCAAGTCAGCCGGAGCCTTTACGGTGGCGGTTCCCAACGCCATCACCCGGCACCTGAACCTGGGCCAGGCCGACCTGCTGCTTTCCAGCCTGAGCGACCTGGCGCTGTGGGATTTGCTGCGCATCGCGCGGGGCAAGCAACCCAGGTCTACTCCCCGTTATTTAGAAAGCGCAGGATAGCCCGGGCCATGGCCGTCGCCAGGGCCTGTCGGTACGCGCTGGTCTGGAGCCGACGGCCTTCCTCGGGGTGGTTGGCAAAGCCCACCTCTACCAGAATGGCCGGAATGCGCGCATTGCGGATGACATAGAACGGCGCCTGGCGCACCCCCCGGTCTACCGCGCCGGTGGCCTGGAGCATGCCCCCCTGCACCAGATGGGCCAGTTGGCGCGAGAATTTAAGGTTTGACTGGGCAATCAGATCGCGTACCAGGCGCTCGCCCACACTCTGGGCCTCGCGGGTCAGGCGGCGGCCCAGCTCACCGCCACCGTTTTCGCGGATCACCTGGGCCAGCAAGCTGGGCTCCAGGGTATGACCAAAGTAGTAGGTCTCGATGCCCTGGGCCACGTTGGGGGCGCTATTGACATGAATGGAGATGAACAGGTTGCGCTTGGAGTGGGCCATATCGGCCCGCAGGCCTAAGTCGGTGGCCTTGTCGGGGGAGAGGTGGGTATCGCTGCTGCGGGTAAGCACCACCTCGACGCCCTCTTTTTGCAGCAGTTGCCGCAAGCGCAGGGCCAGGTCTAGGGTGACCTCCTTTTCTACGACAAAACCCACCGCGCCGGGGTCTATGCCGCCGTGTCCGGGGTCAATCACCACAATCTTGGGCTGGGTGCGGGGCTTGGGGGGTTCTGGGCGGCTCGAGGCTTGGGGTGAATTTGGGGTGGGCCGCGCCACCTCCACCACGTCCACCACCAGTCGTCGCCGATTTCCATCATTCAGCACAGAGGTCTTAACCTCTACGTTTGGGCGCAGGCGTACAAACACCGTCGCACCGCCCGGCCCAGGCACCACCTGATAGGATGCCACCTGGGGCGAACTAACGTCTTCATCGGCAGCCCCCACGCTAATACCGCTAAAGCGCAGGGTCAGGGTGTCGGGTGTTTGTGTAACCTGGTGCTGCGCGTTGGCCTCGAGGTCGAAGACTAAGCGGGTGTAGCCTTCGTGCAGGCCCAGCCGGGGAAAGGCCAAAACGGGGGCCAGAATTACGATCAGGAAGGCCAATAAGCGCATCTGTTTGGAGTATAGCCGAAATGGAGAGGCTTTTTTTGAAAATTTGACCCTGGCCTGAGTAGGCTCCTAAACCTCAACCACCGATGAACAGTTTGCTTTTGGCCAGTGTGCGGGCTACTTGCAGCTATCGGACTTCGGTTTTTGGGCTTTGTCGTGGTTTCGTCAGGCCTGGTGGTCGTGTTGATGGTTTGCTCATTCGCTTCATGCCCCAGGCTCTAGGATTGTGGGGATGAAGCGTTGGCTGGTTCTGTTCATTCTTCTATCGCTGGTGGGATTGGCCTCGAGGTTCGCCGGCTTCGAGGTGAGGCCCCGGGGCAACTCGGAGCTCGATGTGGGCACCGGCGTCTATACTTTGCCGACCGGCGGCACCATCAGCGACAACAAGAGCGGGCTGGTGCTGGAAGCCCGCTACATCCAGTACCGCGATGGCGACTTTATCAAGGCCCAGGGAGCCACCCTCAAGGCCAGGGAGGGCGAATTTGCCGCTGCAAGCCTCGAGTACCTGCAAAAGCCCGACACCCTGCGCATGAACGGGGTGCGCTTTAGCTCCAAAGAGTTCAAGGCCCTCACGGCCCAGCAGGGCTTGCTGCTCAAAGAGGACGTGCTGGTGCTCAAAGGTGAGGTGCGCTCGAGCGACCCCGTGCTCGAGGCCAGTACCCTGGTGGTGGACACCGCCAACAACCAGGCCCTGGTGCTGGGGGTTTTTACGTTCCGCGATGGTGCCACCACCCTGCGCGGCAACCGGCCCGATAGCACCCTGCTGCTGAACTCTGCCAACGGCAAGGTACGGGCCAGCACCCGCGTGCCGGCCGAAATCTTGAACCGCCTGCGCCCCTACGCCGATAAACTGTAGGGCGTGTGGATGGGGAGAGAAGGGTACAGGGCTCCGGGTGTGGGGCCCACGACAGGTACAGGCGCAGTGGGCCCGGGGGCAGCGAAACCCCCTCTCCCCTGCGCCCTCTCCCCTTTGCTTCTCCCCTTAGCCCTGCTGTTCAGCGCCCTGGCCTGGGCCTCTCCGACCAGCCCAGTCCCCTGTGCGGAGCAGCCCTACACCCTCGAGACCCCCGAGGGGCTGGCGGGGGGAGGAAACCTTGAATTTGATGGCGAGGTAGCCCTCTTCAGCGACGGAGCCTGTTTGCAGACCAAAGGTTTGTTGTTGCAAGCCCCCAGCCTGCGCTACGACCAGGCCAGTGGCGAGCTAACTGCCCAGCAAATCGAGGTAGAAACCCCCCGCTACCGCTTCTGGGCGGAAGAGAGCCACATCAAAGGCCAGGTCTTGCGGGCCAGCGGGATTCGGGCCACGACCTGCAGGTGTGGCGATGACCTGCGGCTTTTGTCCGAAACCCTGTACTTCGACACCCAGACCGGCGAGGTGGTGCTGGAGGATAGCCGGCTCGAGGTGTATGCGTTTGGCCTGGCCCGCTTCAGCGAGCTTCGGCTCGATCCCAACCAGCCCTTGGGTGAGAACCTGGGGCTCACCCCAGCGGGCACCGAAGCCCCCCTGGCCCTGCCGGTTCGTTTCGACTTCGATCAGGGCTTGAATGTGGGCCTGAGCGAGTTTCCCCTGCCCGATGCGGGGGGTCGTTCGGGCAAGTTCTCCACCCGGCTGACCCTGCTGGGTCTGCGCCTCGGCAGCCCCGACCCCATCCTGCGGCTGGGCCTGGCCGCCCAGGAAAAAAACCGCCGGGTCAGCCTGCAACTCGATAGCAAATCCAGCGGCGTGGCCAGCCGGGGCGAGGTGGTGGATGGCCCTTTATTTTTTGTGCACGATAGCGAAAAAGGGCGCTATGCTTTTGGCCTGAAGCAGGCTTTTGCCCTGGATCGCTTTACCCTAACTCCTTACGGCTGGATGGCCCAGGACTGGCCCGACGGCACCCCCACCAGCCAGACGCAAGGTCTGGCTGCCGGTGCTGAGCTGCGCTACAACCTCGAGGTGCAGGAGGGGCCCTTTCGCTTCCGCCTCGAGCCTTTCGGGGTGCTGGGTTTCTACAACCAGCCCCAGCAGTATCTGGCCTACGGCGGATACGCCGAGGGCCGCTACGAGGGCGATTTCATCCTGCAGGTAGGCTATACCTGGGCCATCGAGTCCACCCCGGGGCGCTTCTGGCTCGAGCGCCGCGAGGCCACCCAGAAGCTCTCGGGCAGCCTGCGCTACAGAGGACTCGGCCTGGAAGCCGAGCACGACTTCCTCAAGGCCCAGACCGAGGCCAGCCTGCGGATTGGCCTCGTGCAGGACTACGGCGAGGTATGGGCCCAGCTTCACGCCTGCTGGAACTGCGTGGGCAAAACCCTGAGCAACGGACGCGACGACTGGGAGCGCCGGGAACTGGTGGTGGGCTTCACGCCGGTTCCACTCTCGTGTACCTACGACCTCAACCTGACGCCTTTCCTCGGGTATGATTTCCTGCGCCAGGGCGTAAGCCGCTGGGGTTTGGAACTGCGCTACGCTGACTGCTGCTTCGTCTGGCGGCTGGGCTATCAGGAAATCCGCCTGGCTCAACATCCCGACGAGGTGGCCAACGGCAAACTTACTTTTGGGCTGGAAATCCGATGACCCACCTGGATCGTTACATTTTGCGCGAGGCCGTGCCCATCTTTTTGTTCGGGCTGGTGTTGTATGTGGGCTTTGGGCTCATCAGCAACGTCCTGCCCAGGGCCCAGTGGATGGGCACCGCCGAACTGACCAGCATCCTCAAATGGCTGGCCTTACAGGTGCCCTACGCCGCCGTGCAAGCCCTGCCCATCGCTGGATTGTTGGCCGTGATGCTGGCCTTTGGGCGGCTGGCGCGGGAAAACGAGCTGATGGTCATGCAGGCCGGTGGCATTTCGGTGCTTCGCACCGCCCGGCTGTTTTTGCTGGGGGGGCTCTTCATGAGTGGGCTTTCGCTCATGCTTTCAGAATGGGTGGTGCCCTGGGCCAACCGAGCTACGGCGCTGGTGTACTGGAACGAGCTAATTCCGGAGCGCACCCCACAGTTCAACCTGGTGGGGCGGGAGCTTTCGGTGGGCGAGTACACCCTGCGCTACGATGGCTTCGATGCAGCTAAGGACGAGCTGCAGCAGGTGCGCCTCGAGCGCTGGCAGGGCCCGGTCATGACTGTAATTCTGGCTCAAACCGCCCGCTTGCAGGGCTCCACGATCGTGTTCCGCGATTACAAGGTCTTCACCCTGGACTTTGCCCAGTTGCCCCTCCCTGACTTCAGCACCCTCGAGCAGGCCGAAGCTGGCTTGCGGGGGGTGTTTCGGGCCCAGAACATCGGCCAGCCGGGTGCGGAACTCTCGGTACGGCTTTCCCGCAGCCGCGAAGACCTGGAAGCCCAGTACGCCGGGGGCGGCTTCGAGACGCCGGTCTCGCTTTCGGAGTGGTGGCGCAAACTCCGAGACCCCCGCACCCCACTCCGCGAGTTGCGCGAAGCCAAAGCCCAGTGGCACTCCACCATTGCCCTGGCCCTGGCCAACCTGATGGTGCTGGTGCTCGCCCTACCGGTAGCGGTGCGGCGGGCCACCAGCCCCGGCACCGCGCTGGCGCTGGCCCTGGTGCTCACCATTGCCTACTACGTGGCCTTTAGCACCGGCAAGGTACTGGCCCTCACGGGCCCCCTGCCCCCCGAAGCTGGGGCCTGGGGCGCGAACCTGCTGGGTTTGGTGGTGGGTTTCTGGCTGGGGAAGGGCATCTATCGTTGAAATGGGCCTTCGCTTTGGCTGAGGTTTCGCTACCCATGCATAAAGAAGCCCCTTACACTAAGCTAAACCTAAGGTGTACTGCATGATCTCGATTCTAGATCTCAAACGGGAGTACCTCGAGCTCAAACCATCCATTGATGCAGCTATTGAACGGGTGCTCACCTCCGGCTGGTTTGTGGGGGGCCCCGAGGTAGCCGCCCTGGAAAGCGAGCTAGCAGGCTATCTGAAGGTGCCCCATGTGGTAACGTGCGGCTCTGGCACGGATGCGCTTTACATTGCCCTAAAGGCCATGGGCATTGGGCCAGGGGACGAGGTCATCACCACCCCATTTACCTTTATTGCCACCCTCGAGGCCATCCTGCACGCTGGGGCCAGGCCCGTTCTGGTAGACATCGACCCCCAAAACTTCAACCTGAACCCGGCGCTCCTCGAGGAAGCCCTCACGCCGCGCACCCGGGCCATCTTGCCGGTGCACCTGTACGGGCAGGTCGCGCCCATGAAAGAAATCCGAGATTTTGCGCAAAAACACGGCCTGCGGATACTAGAAGACGCCGCGCAGGCCATCGGGGCCCGCTACTGCGCTTCTGGCTGCCAGCACCCGGCAGACCATGCCTGCAACTGCTCCAACCCCCAGGCCGGCACCCTGGGCGATGCCGGAGCCTTTAGCCTTTATCCCAGCAAAAACCTGGGGGCCTATGGCGACGGGGGTTTTATCGCCACCCACAGCGACTCCATTGCCGAAGAAGCGCGCCTATTGGCCGCCCACGGCTCCAGGGTGCGCTACCACCATGTGCGGCCTGCGGGGTACACCTCGAGGCTCGACGCCTTGCAAGCAGCCATACTGCGGGTGAAACTGCCCTACCTGGAAGCCTGGAACACCCGCCGCCGACAAATCGCCCAGATGTACAACCAGGGACTTCGGGACAAGGTGCTGGTTCCCTGCGAAATGCCCTACGCCCTGCACATCTATCACCAGTACACCGTGCGCCACCTCGAGCGCGACCGGCTGGCCGCTTATCTAAAAGACCAGGGCATCGGCAGCAGCGTCCACTACCCGGTTCCGGCACACCTGCAACCGGCCTACCGCGGTCTGGCCCCCGCAGGTGCCCTCCCCGCTGCCGAGGCCGCCGCCCGCGAGGTGCTGAGCCTGCCCATGCACCCTTTCTTAGCCGAGGCCGAGGTTGAAGCGGTAATTCGGGCTGTGCAAAGTTACGCCTAATTACTGCACATTTGCCCACGCCACCCCCGCTTATACTGAGTTGTTATGTCGAAGAACCCCCTGCTGGAGATTCGCTACGACATTCCTTTTAGCGAAATCCGCCCTGAGCACATCGAACCCGCCGTCCAAACCCTCCTGGCCCAGGCTGAAGAAGAGTTTCGGGCCATTCTGAGGGTAGAGGGGCCGCGCACCTTCGAGAATACCCTGCTGGCCCTGGACCGGCTGGGCGAGAGGCTCGGCTATGCTTTTACGCTGGTGGCCCACCTCGAGAGCGTGGTCTCGAGCCCCGAACTACGCGCCGCCTACAACGCCATCATCCCGCCCATCACCGCCTTTAGTACCCGGGTGCAGCTCTCAACCGAGCTTTATCAGGCCCTCAAAGACCTGGCCGCTTCACCAGAAGCCCAGACCCTGAGCCCCGACTGGGCGCGGTTCTTGAAGCTGCGCTTAGACGAGTTTCGCCGCCAGGGGGCCGACCTTCCGGCAGAAAAGAAGGCCCGCCTCGAGGTCCTCAACACCCGGCTTTCGGAAATCACCACCCAGTTCGAGCAAAACCTTACCGACTCCACCGCCGATTGGGAACTCTACCTGGACGAAACCCAGATCGCGGGTCTGCCTCCAAGCGCCCTCGAGGCCGCCCGCCAGAGCGCCCGCTCTAAAGGGCGCGACGGCTACCGCTTTACCCTGCAACAGCCCAGCTTCCTGGCGGTACAAACCTACCTGGACAATGCCGAGATCCGCAAGCAGGTCTACCTGGCCTACTACACCCGCGCCACCGAGCCGGGGCGCGACAACCGGCCCCTGATAGATGAAATCCTGGCCCTGCGCCGCGAAAAAGCCGCCCTCCTGGGCTATGCCAACTTTGCCGACTTCGTGCTGGAAAACCGCATGGCCGGCAAAGCCGAACGAGCCCTGCAATTCGAGCACGACCTGAAGGCAGCTTACGAGCCCTACTTCACCAGGGAGTTGGCGGCCCTCGAGGCCTTTCGCCGTGAGCTCGAGGGCCCCCAGGCACCCCCGCTGGAACCCTGGGACATCGCCTACTACGCCGAGAAGCAGCGCAAGGCCCTCTACGACTTCGACGAAGAAGAACTGCGCCCTTATTTTGCCTTGCCCCAGGTACTCGCTGGGCTGTTCGAAATCGTCCGGCGGGTGTTTGGCCTCGAGGTGCGCGAGGTTAACGGGGTGGATACCTGGCACCCCGAGGTTAAGACCTACGAGATTTACCGAGACGGAAAGCGCATCTGCCGATTCTTCACCGACTGGCACCCCCGCGAAAACAAGCGCGGTGGGGCCTGGATGAACTCGCTCATCCGGGGCGTGCGCATCGGCGAGACCACCGAGCCCCACCTGGGCCTGATGTGCGGCAACCTGACGCCCCCGGTAGGCGACCAGCCCGCCCTGCTCACCCACCGCGAGGTCGAAACCGTCTTCCACGAGTTTGGCCACCTGCTTCACCTGGCTCTCTCGAGCGTCGAGGCGCGGAGCCTGGCTGGCACTCAGGTCGCCCGCGACTTTGTAGAGCTGCCCAGCCAGATCATGGAGAACTGGTGCTGGGAGCGCGAGGCCCTCGACCTCTTCGCCCGCCACTACCAGACCGGCGAACCCATCCCCGATGCGCTGTTTGAAAAGATGATGCAGGCCCGCAACTACTGGGCCGCCAACCTGGGCATGCGCCAGCTGGCCTTCGGAATGCTTGACCTCTCTTTACACGTGCACTACAGCCCAGGCGATGGCGACGTGATGCAGTACGCCCGGCAGGTTATGCAACCCTTCATGCCGGCCCCGCTTCCCCAGGACTATGCTTTTGTGGCTGGGTTTGCCCATCTTTTTGGTCATCCGGTGGGCTATGCCGCTGGCTACTACTCCTACAAATGGTCAGAGGTGCTCGATGCCGACGCTTTCTCGCGTTTTAAGTCCGAGGGCATCTTCAGCCGCCAGACCGGCGAGGACTTCATTGCCCACATTCTGAGCAAAGGCAACGCCGTAGACCCCGCCGAGCTCTTCCGCCGCTTCCTGGGGCGCGACCCCGACCCCAAGGCCCTGCTGGCCCGTTCAGGGTTGCTGGACTGAATTTACGGCCGACGCGCTCCTACGGCCGAGGACGCAGCGCTGCCCGCACCCGCCAGACGGGCAAACTCCTTAGGGTCTACCGAGCGCGATTGCCCCATTTCATAGGTAATCAGCTTGCGCTTAAACAGGTCGGCCAGGTAGGCATCCATGGTAATCATGCCATACTGCCCGCCAGTCTGAATCACGCTAACTAGCTGGTGGCTCTTGCCTTCACGGATGAGCGCCCGCACCGCCGGCGTCGCAATCATGAGTTCGTAGGCCAGAACACGCCCTCCCCCGAAAGCCTTGGGCAGAAGCTGCTGGGTCAGGACGGCCACCAGGTTGTTGGAAAGCTGTACCCGCACCTGCTCCTGCTGAGACTCTGGAAACACATCGATGATACGGTCGATGGTCTCGGGTGCGCTGTTGGTGTGCAAGGTTCCCATGACCAGGTGGCCGGTCTCGGCAGCAGTAATGGCTGCTGAGATGGTTTCATAGTCCCGCATCTCGCCTACCAGAATCACATCCGGGGCCTGGCGCAGCACCGAACGCAGGGCTTTATCGAAACCATGGGTATCGGAGCCGATTTCACGCTGGTTGATGATGGAGGATTTATGGCGGTGGAAGAACTCGATAGGGTCTTCGATGGTGACAATGTGGCAGCGCTTACGCTCGTTGATGTAGTCGATCATCGAAGCCAGGGTGGTGGACTTCCCCGAGCCCGTAGGCCCGGTCACCAGCACCAGACCCCGTGGGTTCATAGCGATGTCAGCCACATTTTTGGGCAGGCCCAATTCTTCGAAGCTCTTGACGTTGGAAGGCACCACCCGCAACACCCCGCCCACACTACCGCGCTGCAAGAAGATATTGACGCGAAAGCGGCCTTTACCCGGCAGGCTGAAGGAGAAGTCGAGCTCCTTCTCTTCCTCGAAGACCCGTTGCTGCTTTTCGTCCATCAGGGCATAGGTCAAGCGACGGGTTTCCTGTGGGGTCAGGGGCTCATACTCGGTGGGATGAAACTCACCGTCAATTTTGACCATGGGCGGAAGACCCACCGTAATAACCAGGTCCGAGGCGCTTCGGTCTACAGCCAGGTTGAGCAAATCTACAATATCCGGGGCTTTGGTCATGCGTCTCTCCAGTTACCAACTAGGATACGTCAAGCCAACGGCAAGGTATGTTCATATACCGCTTTGGCTCTCTATCTAGTTATGGGTTCTGGGTTACTTCTAATTCGCAACCGGTCACATTTTGCAGTTAGAGCGTGATAAGCTGCGTTTTCTTTGGGCCAGTTACTCGACTTTTGCCACTAGCAAAGCTCAAGAATTTGCCGGAACCGTGCTTTTCATCTCGCACGACCGTTATCCAGCCGAGCGGACGTCGGACAGGCAGATCAAGCAAGAAAAGCTATTTTGCTCCCAAATATTTGAAGTAGCGCTCGCGCGTAATCATGCCATGGACTTTGTCTCCATCAGCCACGAAGACAATCTGGTGCTGGCGGAATATCGAGCTTAGTTCGCTGGCTGCGGTCTCGCCAGGCACCACCGGGGCCTCGTCCCAGGGTACCAGCGAGTCGGCGATGCCAATGACGCCTACCGGATGCCCGGCCTCGAGCAGCACCGCGATGTTGCCCTCGAAGGATTGAAGGGCATGAATGACCGGTACCGGCCTGGCCAGTTTGCGGGCCGAGGTAGGGGCAAAAATTCCGGCTGAGAGAAGGGTAGTAGTGGTTACCTTGACCGCTCGCTTGGCGATCCAGAGGCTCAGGGTGAAAACCAGCAGGAAGGAAAGGCCCTCGAGGATGCCAAAAAAGTTGAAACCCTCCCAGCCAAACTGTCCGCGCCCACCCAAAGCCCAGTGTATGAGCCCCGAAACAACCAGCCCTGCAATCAGGGCAGCAAGATAAGCAATCAAACCCGCCAGGCGTAAATCACGAACCGTTCGCATCTGATTTCCAGTCTACACCGCTCTCAGGGAGCTACAGGCCAGCACATCCGGCATCGCTGCTTTCCGGTAGCTGAAAGCCAGGCCGTAAGCCTAACGCTGAAGCCCGAAAGTGCCGCAGGTATCGATGTATAGACATATGCCCAGGGCAGCACTGAGCACGTCGCATGAGCCAAGCATATTTCTGGTTTACCGCTTCATTTTCTGGGCACCAGACTCAATCGGCGTTACCCCAACCACCGTAAATCCTCTTCCTTGTCTATATCTACCCCCACTTCGGCATAGGGGGTGATGAGCGCCCTGGCCGGAAACCCGATGATCTGCGAGACCCGGGCCTCGAGCCCCTCAATCTCGGCCTGGCCCAGTAGCACCTTTAGAAGGGTTCCGAAGCCGATCATCTGGGCCAGGGCCAGGGGCTTTTTGCGCAGTTCCAGGGCCCGCTTGAGCAAAGGAAGGGCGGTAAAAAAGAGCTTTTTGTCAATAATAACGATGTTGCCCCCCGTGAAAGAGCCCTCGCGCACACGGGCGTAGGTGCGGCGCATGCTGGGAAAGCGTTGCTCGATGGTGGGCTTGGCAATAATGGTATATACAAAACCCGCCTGGGGCGCATGTTCCAGCACCCAGCGCACGGCTTCCACGTTCAAAAAGGGCATATCGCCGGTTGCAACCAGCACTTTCTCGCCCTGGGCGGCGCGGAGGCCGGCCTCGAGGTTGGCTATCAGGCTGCCTTGGTCGGGCAGGGATACCTTAGGTGGCGGATTCAAGGGGGCCGGAGGGCCCACCAGAATCACCTCCAGCCCAGCCTGCATCAGAGCCTCGAGGGTGTACTCCACCAGCGGACGGCCCCGATGGGGCACCAGGGTTTTGCTGGCTACAGCAAACTTTTGGGCCAGGGGGTCTTGGGGGCTGCCCCCGGCCAACACAATCGCTTCCACCCGCTCAGTTTACCCTTGGTCACCCCGCTCTCTTTACCCAACCCCCACCACCCGATACGCTATAGGCTATGGACGACCTGCTCGAGCGGCTGGGGAATCATCTGGTCTGGCGCATCGGCAAGGCCGAAGGCGAGGAGGTGCTGGTCGTGCGGGTGGGGCTGGCCTCGGCGGCCCCCGAGTTTGGCCACCTGGCCCGCCTGCGAAATGTAACCGACGAGGAAATCGAACAGCTCGCACAGGCTGGAAAATTTCGGATTGAGTGGGTTAACTGATGGTCCTGGAAAAATCTTTCAGCCTGCACTTGCCCGAACCCCCCGAACATCTGCTCATGCCCGAGCGGGTGTTCGCCGGCAAGCCCCCTTTTGGTGAGCTGACCCGCCAGGACACCAGCCTGCGGGGCTATCTGGTGGCCGAGGCCCCCCTGTTTGGGGAAATCCATTTTCCCTTCCATAGCCGTATTCATCCAGAGGGCCTTGCAGCCCAACTGGAGGCCCTGCCCCTCCCCGATCCACCGGCCTTCTGGGCCGAGCTCGAGGGCTTTGGTGAGGTGGTTGCGGGAGGGATTGACTACCGGCTTACCCTGCGCATCCATGCCACCTTGCCCCAGGGAGAAAAATGGGGGGGGCGGGCTTTGGGACGCCTGGCCGAGGCTGCTTTCGAGCGCAATGTGGAGCGGGTCTTGGCGCGGTTGGCGCAGGTCTGAAGCTCATGTCCTCGCAAAGCCCAGGCTTTTATCATATACAACCATTGAGCCAGCGAAACAGTAGCATGGGTTGGACGGAAAAGCTGCGAACGCTGCGAAGGACGGGTCTGCTGAGTTGGTGAAGGAAGCCCAGGAGGAGGTTGCGCAAAGCCGCCAGGGCTTGGGCAGCTTTGCGGGTGCGACAAGCATCTTCAGCAAGGACGGAGTCCCGTTTGTGGTGGAGCTTGTTCTCGATAGCCCAATGGTTACGGCTGATGAGGGCCAGGGTAGCGGCATCCGCTTGAGTAGGGCTTAGGTTGGTGACGGCAAGGTGAGTCTCTTCGGAGATGGCACCGGTGCGTTTGTGGGTCTTGTGGCGATAGATTTGAACGATTTGTTGTAGACCAGGAAAGGATAAATCTTTCTCGACCGGGATTTGAGCGGTGGAGCGGACCCGCCAAACCCACAGCGAGCCACTGCGTACCTGATGGTACGCGTGTTCATCGTCAACGGGGTATCGCATCAAATGTTCAGCCCAATCCTTCAACTCGGCCTGGTTATTCTTGAGCGCGAGGAAGTAGTGCCCCCCTTTTGCAAGATGGCTTTGGCGGTCTGGCTCTCCGTATGGGCGGCATCCCCCGTCAACACCCAAGGGATGCTGATCTCCGACAAGTCAGCCCCCAACTGCATCATCAACTGCTGTCCGGCTACCGCCTCATCTCCCACAGCTTTGCTTTGCAACAGGCTTAGACCCAACCGGCTCAGATAGGCTGAGACCAATACGATGGCCTTATCCCCCACCCCGCCCCTGGCACTGCCCTTGAGGTGTTTACCATCCAGGCTGATCTCCAACAAACCCAACTCTTTGAGCCCACCGCCTTGACCCAACACCTTCAACACATCCTTTACCCAGGCCTTCAAGGCCCTTTCCAAAGCCTCTGCTTCTTTCTCCAAGGCCCACAAGAACCGATAAAGAGTCGCCTGAGCGGGCAGTGCCCGGCCTGTTTTTCCTCGACCAAATCCCATCACCAGCAGCCAGTCCCGTTGATCTTCGATCCACTGGGCTATGGCCAGAATATTCGTTCGACCACTCCCCAAACCCATCAGCACCAGCATGAACAGCATTCGCCAGTCATACCTACGGTTATGTGCTCTCAAGTCGGGTACTTCCATCAAGTACGGTATTGGGCTGGGTATACCTTTCGCTTCTCTTGGCTCGTTCATACTGCATATGATAAAAGCCTACGCAAAGCCTAGAGAGGTACAACTGAAACCCGCCAGCAGCTTATACTGGTAGCACTTGGAGGTGGAACCGTGGTCGAAGTACGCTATCTGGGACACTCAGCCCTTCTCTTTAGCGACGGCACCACCCGCATTGTGGTGGATCCTTTCCTCACCGGTAACCCCAAGGCGGCCCTGAGTGCTGACCAGGTGGAGGCCACCCTGATTGTGCTGACCCACGCCCACGGCGACCACTATGGCGACAGCGTGGCTCTTAGCCAGCGCACCGGAGCCCCCATTGTCTCCAACTATGAAATCGTGAGCTACGCCGAAAAGCAGGGAGGCAAGGGCGTGGGTATGAACCTGGGCGGCACCCACAAGTTTAAGGGCGGCTGGCTGAAGTGGTTTCCGGCCTGGCATTCCTCGTCGTTCCCGGACGGAACCTACGGCGGGCTGGCCCAGGGCTTCGTGCTGGAACTGGCTGGCAAGCGAATCTACAACGCCGGCGACACAGCTTTCTTCAGCGATATGGCGCTGGTGGCCCCGTATAGTGTGGATCTGGCCATTCTGCCCATCGGCGACCACTTCACCATGGGGCCCGACGATGCCTTGAAAGCCCTCGAGCTGATCCGTGCCAAGCAAGTTTTACCTGTGCACTACAACACCTTCCCTCCCATTGCTCAGGATGGCGCGGCCTTTGTCCAGCGGGCAGGCCTGCTGGGGGTAGGTGGAAAGGCTCTCCAGCCAGGGGAGCACATAACCCTTTCGTAACGCAACCTGTGTTGAAATACCAAGCGTACCTGGAAACCGCATGGACTATCGCCGACTGACCCGCCAACACTACAAGCTCGAGATGCTCCTGGGCCTGGGACGGTCGTCACAGGTGTACCTGGCCCACGCCCCCGACGGCACCAAGGTAGCCCTCAAGGTACCCCGCCGCGAAGTGCGCACCGACCGGGCCCTTACCGAGCGCTTTGCCCAGGAAGTGGCGCTGTCGCTGACGCTCAACCACGCCAACCTGGTGCGCGGGCTTTCGGGCCGGCCCGAAGGGGAAGGGGCTTTTTTAGCGCTGGAGTATTTCGAGGAAGGCACCCTCGAGGATAGCCTCAAAAAAGGCCCCCTGAGCCACGAGGTGGCCCTCGAGTGCCTGTGTCAAATTGCCCAGGCCCTCATCTACCTCCACGACCGCGGCATCATCCACCAGGATGTTAAGCCCTCCAACATTTTCATTGACGGTCTGCTATTCAAACTGGGCGACTTTGGGGTGGCCAAAACCCGCGAAAACCCCAAGCCCCTGGAGCGGGCCGGAAGCCCCTTCTACATGGCCCCTGAACTATTCCTGGGCGAGCCCGCAACCCCTGCCTCGGACGCCTATTCATTTGGAGTGATGGCCTTCGAGCTGCTGGTGGGCAAACGGCCCTTTGTGGGCGAAAACCTGGAAGAACTCTCTTATGCCCACCTGCATAAGCTACCTCCGCCGACCAACCTTCCCCCTCATCTGGACCGGATCGTGCGCAACCTCCTGACCAAAGACCCTGCCATCCGCGCCACCCCCAAAGCCTTTCTGCAAGTGGTACGCGGCACCCCCCAGGCCGAACCCAACAACAAAACCACCGGGGAGGACAAACCCCCCAAGGGCAAAGGGTTGTTCGGCTTGTTTCGCAAACGCTAGACTTGGGCCTCAAGGAGCCCGATCAACCGGCCCCCACCGTCTGATTCGAACGTCGTCTACCTTGAGAGCATCCTGACCGCGCTCTTGCTCGGGACAGGCCTCCTAAATAACGCGCTGAATAAAAGGCTTTTATTGTTGAACGCTCTTCCTCTGCCTGTAGCGAGAGAGGGTAGCCGCACCTGTACTGGCAAATCCCCCATACCGAGTATTTGTGGGAGCCGCCCTAAAAAGCAATCTACATACTCCAGTTGCAATGTCGCCTTCCTCCTCGCAATAAACTGTAGAAAGGCGTACGGAGGCCCGCTATGAGCGAACCCATCTGGTTCCCATCTGACAATTACAAACACGGCAGTCACGTCGAAGCCATGCTGAAGCACCTGAAGCTGGCTAGCTACGAAGCGCTATACCGCTTTAGCATCGAGCAGCCCGAGGCCTTCTGGGAAGCCACCCTACAACTTCTGGGCATTAAGTGGTTGGTTCCGTATCGAGAAGTACTCGATGTTTCGCAGGGCCCACAGTGGCCTCGATGGTTTGTGGGGGGGCAGCTCAACCTGGCCTATAACACCCTTCACCATGCCAGAACCCGGCCCCACGACCCGGCCCTTGTTTGGGAAGGGGAAGACGGCGCTGTTGTGAGGTTGAGTTATGGCGAGCTCGAGGCCAGCGTAGCCCAGGCTGCCCATGCGCTAAAAGAACTGGGTATCGGTAAAGGAGACCGGGTGGGCCTCTTCCTGCCCATGCTCCCCGAGACCGCCATCAGTGCCCTGGCCGTGGCCCAGATCGGCGCGATTTTTGTACCCATCTTCTCGGGCTATGCCGCCGAGGCAGCCGCCACCCGCCTTCAGGATGCCGAGGCCAGGCTGATTATCACCGCCGATGGCTTCTACCGTCGGGGGAGCCGGGTCGAGCTGCTGGGCAACGCCCGCACTGCCGCCGCCCTTTCGCCCAGCGTGGAAAAGCTCCTGGTAGTACGCCGCTTTGGGAACGTAGAGCTAGCGCCCAACGAGGTGGCCTGGGATCGAATCGTTCCCCAACAGCCCTCGAGGGCCCCTTATGAACCCATGGACAGCATGGATCCCTTCATGCTGATCTACACCTCCGGCACCACCGGCAAACCCAAGGGCACCGTGCATTACCATGCCGGTTTTCCCATCAAAGCCGCTCAGGACATGGCCCATCTCTTCGACCTGCGAAAGCACGAGACCCTGTTCTGGTTTACCGATATGGGCTGGATGATGGGACCCTGGGCCATCCTGGGTGCACTGACCATCGGCGGTACGGTGCTGCTCTACGAAGGGGCCCCCGACTACCCAGATGCGAGCCGGTTGTGGGCCCTCTGCGAGCGGCACGGGGTCACGCACCTGGGCCTCTCCCCCACCCTGGTGCGGGCCTTGATGCCCTCGGGTGACGAACACGTTCTCAAACACGATTTGTCCAAGCTAAGGATGCTGGGCTCCACCGGCGAGCCCTGGAACCTGGAGCCTTATCTCTGGTTCTTCAAAACTGTTGGCCAGCGTCGCGTCCCCATCATCAACTACTCCGGCGGCACCGAAATTGGTGGGGGTATCCTGGGCTGCACGGCCTGGCGGCCCATCAAGCCCATGGGGTTCAACACCGCCGTGCCTGGGATTCATGCTGAAGTACTGGACAGTACCGGACAGCCCGTGCGGGACGAGGTAGGCGAGCTGGCGGTGATGGGGCCCTGGCCCGGGCAGACCAAAGGTTTCTGGAAGGCTCCCGAGCGCTACCTGGACACCTACTGGAGTCGTTTCGAGAATATCTGGGTGCACGGCGACTGGGCCATTTTGGATCGGGAGGGTCACTGGATGATCCAAGGGCGCAGCGACGACACCCTCAAAATTGCTGGCAAAAGGGTCGGCCCTGCCGAATACGAGAGTGCTGCCGTCGAGCATCCAGCGGTGAAGGAAGCCGCCGCCATTGGCATTCCCCACCCCGTCAAGGGTGAGGCCGCCGTGGTGTTTGTGGTGTTGCGACAAGAGAATACCCCCAGCAGTGAAATGGAGAAATCCATCAGCGAAACTATCTCCAATCGCCTAGGCAAGGCCCTCAAGCCAGAAAAAATTCTTTTCGTCCCCGACCTACCCAAAACCCGCAACGCCAAAGTGATGCGTCGGGTGATTCGAGCTGCTTATTTGGGACAAAACCCCGGCGACTTATCGGCCCTCGAGAACCCTCAAGCAGTAGAGGCCATTCAGAAATCCTCCAGCTAATGCTGCATCGCTTCAAGAACGTAAATCGCGTCTGCCCATCACCCTGGGCGAGACGGCAAGGAAACATCCTTCTAGAAGCACCTGTGCAAACCGCACCCTGCTTGAGTTGTTCAAATGCCTCGCTACCTTTCTAATACCGGATTCAAAAAGATAATCATTCAAACCAAAGACCACCAGAGGCTATCTTTTTGAATCCTAGAGCACACCCCTCCCTTACGGTCGGCGAAGAAAGCGTCTCCCTTCCAAGGGGCGGTATCGCCCTCCGCTACGCGGATAACTTCCAAGGGGCGGTATCGCCCTCCGCTACGCGGATAACTTCGGTCGGGTTAGTTCGCCGCCATCCGGCGCCGAACTAACCGAATCTGGTATAACACCACGATCAAAAGTGTGTTACCCATACATGCGCCGAATTTTGGATTCGGTGAACAATATGTTGTAGAAGCGCCAATCTTCGGTTGAAGAGTTCTCGAGGTCAAAAAAAATAACCGACTCCTGTGCGGAGTCGGTTACAAAAATTTAGCGATTTACTTCTTGGCAGCCGCCTTCTTGGGAGCAGCCTTTTTCGCAGCAGCAGGCTTGGCAGCGGCTTTTTTAGGAGCAGCCTTGGCGGCGGGTTTCGCAGCGGCAGGCTTGGCAGCGGCTTTTTTAGGGGCAGCCTTGGCGGCGGGTTTCGCAGCGGCCTTGGCAGCAGGCTTGGCAGCGGCTTTCGCAGCAGGCTTCTTGGCTGCAGGCTTAGCAGCAGCTTTCTTGGCAGCGGGCTTTTTGGCAGGTGCAGGTTTTGCAGCAGCCTTAGCGGCAGGCTTCTTGGCTGCGGGCTTAGCAGCAGCTTTCTTGGCAGCGGGCTTTTTGGCAGGTGCAGGTTTTGGTTGTTCAGTCATGTAGATTCCTCCTTAGATTAGAGTGGAGCCATCCCAGCAGAGACCCTCGAATCATGCGCCATCCAGCGGATGATTCGCCCATTGCACATACCCAGGATTCAGGCATTGTGCGAAATGTGGACGAGCGTTGCTGTTAGATTGTTTCTCCACTGCCAATTACTATACTACATGTTGTGTAGTTTTCGCATGTCAAGTACAACCTCTGGGTGAATTTTCAATTCAGCCGATAGAAGTCGAAAAAGTCGTTTTTTTGCCTTTCGCATCGCATTTTCTTGATGTTAAATTTTCCGCGAGAATATCTTAATCAATTGCGCCGGCATCTAGTGAATTTGAGTTGTCGGTATTTGGGGATGCTCGAGGTTCCACAGTTATAAATCACTACTCGTCCAGTATCTGTCGAGATAAACGCATCGCGAAATTTTCATCACCCCTTCACCTCAATCAAGCGCAGGTACAGGAAGGATTGCAAAACAAAGTCGTCTATGCCGACTGTTGCCTCGTTGGCTCGAAGCTGCGCCGCTCAACTCGAGTCAAAAGCATCGGTGCTGAAATGTTCTGTCCAAATCGTAGAATCCTACGCGGCAATCAAGCGAGTCCATGGGTGTTACTGCTAATGCATGGAAGTTACTCTCCGCCACCTGATCTGCTGACATGAGCCCAGGAGAGTGCAATGACATGAGGCGTTTACAAAACCCTACGATAGAATACTGAGCATGTTGGATTCCAAAACATTGGCCCTGGCCCAAGATGTGCGTGCGTTGCTGGCCAGAGGGCTGGATGCATTGGCTCGAGTGGGGATCGAAACCGAGCCCCTCAAGCAAGCCTTGCTGGATCTGGAGGGCCCTTTCTTGTTGGTAGTTGCTGGCGAGTTCAATAGCGGCAAATCGTCGTTGCTCAACGCGCTCCTGGGGGGCGATTTTTTGAAGGAGGGGGTCACGCCCACCACCGACCGCATCAACCTGATTGGCTACGGCCCCGAACCCAAACTCGAGCCGCAGTCCCCCGAGCTGGTGCTCATTCTGTTGCCGCACCCGCTTCTCAAGGATGTGCGGCTGGTCGATACCCCCGGCACCAACGCCATCTTGCAACACCATCAGGTTTTGACAGAGAAATTTCTCCCCCGCGCCGACCTGATTTTGTTCGTTACCAGCGCCGACCGTCCCTTCACCCAGTCCGAGGCCGACTTTCTCAATTTCATTCGATCCTGGGGGAAGAAAGTGGCGCTTGTCATCAACAAGATCGACCTGCTCACCGAGGCCGAGTTGCGGCAGGTGCTCGAGTTCGTGCAAAAAGGCGCCGATCAGACCCTCGGACACATCCCTCCCATCTTTTCGGTATCGGCACGGCGGGCACGGCAAGGCAACGCGGCGCAAAGCCATATTCCTGAACTCGAGGCCCACATCCGGCAGGTGCTTACCCGCGAGGCTGCTCTCCTCAAGCTGGGCTCGCCCTTAGGGGTATTGGCGCGGCTCTGCGAGGAAGCCAGACCTGCCCTGGAAAATAAGCTCAAAGAAGCCGAGAAGCAGCTGGCTACCTGCCGCGAGCTGGATAACCTGCTCAGGCGACATGAAGAACGCACCCGCCGCGACTTTAGCGGACAGGTTGCACTGGCGCTGCAAGCCATTGACGAGGTGCGCAGCAGGGGTGAACGCTGGCTGGACGAAAAAGTGCGTTTCTCCAAATTTCTCGAGTTGCTGCAATCCAGCAAACTCAAGCAGAGCTTTATTGACGATGTGGTCAAAGGGGCTAACCAGGATATAGAGCGCCGGGTACTCGAGGCCATGAACTGGCTGGCCAAGCGCGATCGCGAACTGCTCGAGGATGCCCTCTCGCTATTGCGTGAGGCACCTGGCCTGCGGCAAACCGAGCAGGTCGGTTCAGAAGAGCGCGCCATTGCAGGCAACCTGGAAGAAGCCCTGCGCTCCTTCGATGCCGAGGCCGAGGCCATTCAGTTGCGCGACTTCATCCAGGAGAGCCTGCGCGGCACCGCCCTGGCCGAAGTGGGGGTGATGGGGCTGGGCCTGACCATCCTGCTGGTGGCGCAAAAAATTGCCTTCGATATTTTGGGCATTTTCGCCACGGTGTTTGGCGCCATTTTGGCTACCTCCATCCTGCCCCGTCGCAAAGAGACCGCCAAAGCCCGCCTGCGCGAACGGTTGGCGGAGTTACGCAGCACCCTCGAGCGGGCTTTGAGCGAGACCCTGGACACCGAGATGCAGCGCACCCGTGAACGCTTCAATAGCCTGTACCGCACACCTTGCGCCCGGCTGGAGTCTAGCCGCGATACTACATTAGCCCAAATGCAGCAAACCGACGCACTGAGACAAGAGGCCCTCGAGCTGCGCCGTCGGATGGGCTGATACCGTAAAATCCAAGATGGTGTCTTCGGGTTGGCCATGTTATACCAGATTCGGTTAGTTAGGCGCCGGATGGCGGTGAACTAACCGGGCCGAAGTTATCCGCGTTGCGGAGGGCGATACCGCCCCTTGGAAGTTATCCGCGTTGCGGAGGGCGATACCGCCCCTTGGAAGTTATCCGCGTTGCGGAGGGCGTAAGCCCCTTTGGAAGGCAGACGCTTTCTTCGCCGACCGTTCGGGAGGGGTGTGCTCTAGGATTCAAAAAGTTAGCCTCTGGGGGATCTTTGGTTTGGATGATTATCTTTTTGAATCCGGTATAAGCTGAATCCAGCCATATGAGGGTGCTTGTATAGGGTTCCGCGCAAATTAAGTTCTACAGGCCGTATTCTCGTCCTGCACTAGCCTGCACCACAGCCACCCCCCATTTGGGGGTATCCGCACGTAACGCCTGGGTGCCACTGCGGTGTGCATTCATCACGGGGTGTGCGTAACGCTTCGCGTAACTTGAGATTACATTGCGGGCGGAAATACCTCTCGGCAGACATACCTTCTCCGCACGCAAAGATGGAGGGAAAATATGGCAAAACTGATCGCAGTAGACGACTCCCTGGCCGACCTGAAGCTCATTGAACACTCGCTTTCGCAGTACCACCAGGTGGTGCTATACCAGGGCAGCGAGAATGTCGAGCAGCGCATCGAAGCCGAAAAGCCTGATGCGGTGTTGCTGGATGTGGTCATGCCGGGCCGCAATGGCTACGAGGTGCTGCGCTCCCTGCGCCGGAGTGAGGCCACCAAACACATCCCGGTACTGGTCATTAGTTCCAAGGGCGAGCCTACCGATATTGAGTGGGGCAAGCGCCAGGGTGCCAATGGCTATCTGACCAAGCCCTACACCCCCGAAGCCCTGCGCAAAGCAGTCCAGGAACTGCTCTAAGCGGAGTGTAAGCCAGCCATTCGGATCTACCCGATAAGGCATAAGGGCCAGGCTATGATCAATACCACTGTTGACAAAATTTGGGTGCTGCGCTTGGGCAACACTTTTCTGGGGGTGGAACCAAAAACCTTCAAAGAGGTTCTGGAAGTGACCCAGCCCGCTCCCGTCCCGCTGGCCCCCCCACCCTTGCTGGGGCTCTTGAGCAACCAGGGCCAGATTGTGTCGGTATTCGACTTGAGTCACATTTTGCAAATCACGCCCGCAGGTTCAGGTATTGCGGCCTTGCTCGAGTTCGAAGGGCAACCCCTGGCTTTCATGATTGACGAGGTGGTGGGGCTGCGCACCAACCTGAGCGGCGCCTGGATTGCCCCCAGCCCCAATCCGCTTTTTAGTGCAGTTCTGGATGAGGACGGCAAAACCGTGCAAATCCTCGAGGTGCGCAATCTCTTCGCGCAGCTCTGTGTACAGATATCTTCACAGGCACAGGCCCCCGACACCCTCAACAGGCCCCTGCCTCAAGCCTAAGGAGTTGTCCTAATGGAACAAACACATCTTCCCATGAACCACGACCCCCTGCTGGTGGGCGCTTCGTTCCTGATTGCCATTTTTACATCCTATGCCGCACTGGCCGTCATCAACCGCCTGCGACAAGGGGTCACCGGTGGGGGCTGGCTCTGGATGGGCGCCGCCACCTTTGGGCTGGGGGTCTGGGCCATGCACTTCACTGCCATGACCGCCTTACAGCTCGACATGCTGGTAGCCTACGACCCCCTCCTTACCCTGGCCTCGGTGTTCTTCGCTATTTTTGGCGCTGCGGCGGCCTTCCAGTTGGTCAGCAAATCTAAGGTCAGCTTTACCCAGGTGCTGGGTGCAGGGTTTTTTCTGGGTGCGGGCATCGGTGTGATGCACTACGTGGGTATGTTCGCCATGCGCCTGGATGCCAGGCTGACCTTCGACCTTCCCATGGTCGCGCTCTCGGTTTTGGTGGCAGTCGCACTGGGTACCTTTGGCATCTGGACGCTCACCAGCCCGGCATTTAATCTGGTTCCTTTTCGCCACCTGATCACCGCCATCATCACCGGCTCGGCCATCCCCTTCATGCACTACACTGCCATGCTGGCAGCCCGTTTTACCGCAACGGGCACTGAAGAAATTCACAGCATGGTGGCCAGTGGAAGCCTGCTTTCGCTCAACCTCTTCTTGCTGCTGGCCGTAGCGGTCGTGGGGCTGCCGATGTTCCTGACCTCGCTGCTCGAGACCTCCGCAGAAAAAGCCCAGGAGGCTGAAGCATGACCCGCCGTACCCCCAAAACCGCCGTACGCCCGGCCCGTCGCCCCACCCCAGCAGCCCCTACCCAGATGATGCAGGTAGGGGGCCTGCTCGGTTCGCTCAAAATCTGGCAAAAACTGCTGCTTATCAGCGTTGCATTCTTGATTCCGGTTTCGCTAATGGTCATTTCTGTACACAACGCCCAGCAATACCGTATCAACTCCGCCTGGAACGAGGCGGACGGTGCTCAGTACGTCACCGCACTCTACGAGAGCATGGTGAAAATCGGTCAGCACCGCCGAAACGTAGACCGGTTCCTCGTGGGGCAGGGTTCTAAAGAGGAAATCTCCAGCAAAGCTGCCGAGGTTGACGCTGCCCTCGAGGCGTTGAGCCAGCTTGACCAAAAGCTCAAAGGCCAAATGGCTGTCAGCGATCAAATTGCCAGCCTGAAGAGAAGCTGGACCCGGCTCAAGGATCAAGCCATCGGCCTGGACTCTGTCAGCAATTTCGAAGAGCATGGCGCATTATTAGCCGAAATCCAACAACTGATTGTTCGGGTTGCCAACAACTCTCAACTAATCCTCGACCCTGAACTCAACACCTATTACCTCGTCACCTCCACCGTCAATCTCATCCCTGCCATGCGAGAAGATCTGGCCCGCCTGCACAACCTGGGCCTCAATATCCTCAAGAAAGGCACTGCCAACGCATATGAGCGTGCCGAGGTGAACGCTCTGGCCGTAAAGATTGGCCAGAACCTCCTCGAGCTGAAACAGCAGATCGCATTTGCAGCAGAAAAAGACGCCAGGATCGCCAGGGTCTTGTCGGGGCCCCTCAGCCAGACCGAGGGACTGGTTCGAGAAGCCTATGTCCTGGCCATCAACGAAATTGTCTCGCCCACACGCCTGAGCTTCTCGGCCAAGGATTACAACCAAGCCTTAGGTGCCGCCATAGATATTCTCACCCAATTTGGCTTTGCGGCACTTGTCCAGTTAGATAACCGTCTTGAAGAGCGCATTTTCTTACTTCAACGGGGTCAGCTCATCACCTTTGTACTCTTCGCTCTGTTCCTGGCCCTTACTTTTGGCCTGGTTGGGGCGGTAGCCCGCTCGATTACTCGACCACTAGGGCAGTTGTTTAGCGCCTCGCTTCGCTTGCGCAAAGGCGACCTTGGGGTGCAGATACCCGTTCAATCCTCCGACGAACTCGGTTCGCTGGCCCGCACCTTCAACGAAACCACCGCGCAGCTCAAGGCCAAAGCCGAAGCGGACGCCGAACAACTCCGGCAAAGCCAGCTCCTGCAAGAAAACATCGGGGCCTTCCTGAACGTGGCCATGGACATTGCCCAAGGCGACCTGACCAAGCGCGGGCGTGTGACCGAGGACGTGCTGGGCAACGTGGTAGACGCAGTGAACCTGACGGTTGAGGAGATCGCCTACCTGCTCAAGCAGGTACAGAATGCGACCGAGATGGTAAACCAGGGTGCCTTGCAGATGGCCCTGAGCTCGGGAAGCGTGCTGGAAAAAGCCGAATCGCAGGCCGAGCTTTCGGCCAGGGCACGCATCGAAGCCCTCGATGCCACCGAAACTATTCGCAGCATGGCCGGTCAAATCGTGCAGGGCACTGGTCTGGTTATGCAGGCCAAAGAAGCCGCACTGGAAGGTAAGGATGCGGTGCAAAACACCCTGAGCGGCATGCAAAACATTCGCCGCGAGGTGCAGAGCATCTCCAAGAGCATCAAGGGTCTTTCAGACCGCTCTCTGGAGATTTCCGAGGTGGTGGACACCATTGGACGTATTGCCAAGCAAACCAACCTGCTGGCCCTGAACGCTGCCATCGAGGCGGCCGGGGCCGGTGAGGCCGGTGCCCGCTTCGCGGTGGTGGCCGATCAGGTACGCAAGCTGGCCGAGGATTCGGCCCGTGCAGCCCAGCGTGTCAGCCTTCTGGTTAAGGGGATTCAGACCGAGATTCAAGGCGTAGTGATCTCGGTAGAAGGCGGTACCCGCGAGGTGGAACAGGGCTATCGCATCGCTACCGAAGCTGGCAGCAAGCTCGAGCAAATCGCAGCCTTAGCCCAGCAATCCGCCGAGGCCGCACGCCGCGTAGCTGAAGTGGCCCAGGAACAGGTGAGCCGGGTAGAGGAAGTGACGAATGTGGTGCAGGATATTTACAACACTGCCCTGCAAACCGACGAGGAAAGCCGCAAAGGCCGCCAGACCGCCGAGGAACTGCGGGTTCTGGCGCAGCAGCTGAGCCAGAGCCTCACCCGCTTCCGGCTGCCAGCATAAGCAGGGGAACTTGTATGGCTTTACAGCGCGACTTCCGAGAGGTGGAGATTAAGCAAGTGGGGCTCCTGGGGGCCCAGAGCCGAAAGGTACGCGTGGATGCCGAAACCCTCGAGGCCCCCAGCACGGGGTTTTTCGGCAACCTTCGCGTCTCCTACAAGCTGGCCCTGCTGGTGATCCCCTTGCTCTTCCCCATCTTTTATCTGCTCTTCTCACTGGTTTCCGAGCAGCAGAGCGACATCAATTTTGTGCGAGCGGAAAAGCAGGGCGTGCTTTTCTTACAGTACACCAGCAGTGTGATTAAGGCCCTGGCCGAGCATCGTGGAATGAGCGCTGCGGTACTGTCGGGCAATCAGGATTTGGCCATAGAGCGCAGCAAGAAAGCCGAAGAAGTACAACGCAGCCTTTCCCTCTTACAACAAATCAACCGCGCGGAGGGCGATCCCTTCGGTCTAGACAAGGATCTGGAGACGCTCAAAGTCAACTGGAACACCCTCCAGGCTGTAAATCAAAGCACAAATCGCAGCTTTATAGAGCATACCCGTCTGATACAGCAGGTCTTCAGCCTCAACGAAAGGATTGCCTCCGGCTCTAACCTCCTTCTCGATCCAACCAAACAAAGTTACTGGCTTGTAGACGCGGTGGTTTATCGTCTACCTCCGGTGATGGAAGCGCTGAGTCAAATCCAGGGCCTGGGCACAACCGCGTTGCAATCCAAAGCGCTATCCCCTGAGCAAGAAAAGCGCTTGAGCGGCCTGTTGGCCACTCTGGCAAACCGGGGCACCAACTTAGGCGAGATTGCCTCGCTTACAGCCCCTTTAGAGCGGACAGTTCAAAATGCCCTGACCGCCAATCCTATTCTGGGAAATACCCTGAGTGAACGTGTGAACTCGGCCCGGGCCATCACCGAATCGGCGGCCGATCTGACCCGGCGGGAAGTGCTGAGCAAGCAGTTTGCCTTGGGGCCCACACTATATTTCGAACAACTCAGCCGCCCTGTCGATGCCTATTTTGCTGTTAACAACGCGGGTTTGTCCCAGCTCAATGTGGTTCTCGATCAGCGTTTGGGGCAGCTGGTCAACAACCAGGTACTCAGCTTGTTCATCGTGGTCTCGACCCTGGTACTGGCTCTGTGGCTGATTGTGGGGGTGCTCAACTCCATCCTGGCGCCTGTTCGCGAACTAACCAAAACTGCCTCACATCTGGGCGAAGGTAATCTTTCCTCACTCGTACACATACGCTCCAACGACGAACTGGGGCTGGTGGGTAAGACTCTTAACCAGTCTATCCTTACCCTGCGAAGCCTGATGAAGCAACAAGAGGAAGAACGCCAGCGGGGGCTGCAACTCCAGCAAAACGTACGGCGTTTCCTGGACATTGCCTCCGAGATTGCCCAGGGCGACCTGACCAAGCGCGGCGAGGTCAGCAATGATGTGCTGGGCAACGTGGTAGATGCGGTCAACCTCACCCTGGAGGAAATTGCTTACTTGCTCAAGGGTGTGAAGCAAGCCGCCGACTCGGTTAACGAAACCGCAGCTCAGATGGATCAGCTCACTTCTTCCATTGCCTCGGGCGCGCTTTTGCAGGCCCAAGAAGTGAGTCAGGTGCAAAACCAGACCCAGGTCGTGACCTCCAGCATTCGCCAAATGGCTGAGAGCGCAGGCATCACCGCTCAGGCCGCCCGCCAGACCCTCGAGTCGGCCCAGCTTGGCCGTCAGGCAGTGACCCAGACCCTTGCGGGCATGAGCGACATTCGTACGGAAATGCAGCTCATCGCGGAGAGCATTACCGCACTGGCCCAGCGCTCAGCCGAGATCGAGAGCATTACCAAAGTGCTCGAGGACTTCGCCTCGCAAACCAACCTTTTGGCCCTCAACGCTTCCTTCGAGGCAGCGGGCGCAGGCGTGGCTGGTCGCCGCTTTGCCATTGTGGCCGACGAAATTCGCAAGCTGGCCGAGGAGTCGGCCCGCGAGACCAACCGGGTAAGCCATCTGGTACAGCAGGTACAAAGCGACATTACCCGTGTGGTGGGGCTGGTACAAGACGGGGTGCGCGAGGTAGAAACCGGCTATGGTGTGGCCAACAGCGCCGGGAGTCGCCTCGAGGAAATCGCCCAGCTGGCCGCACAGTCCGCCAATCTGGCCCAGGAAATCTCGAGCCTGGCGCAGAGCCAGGTATCGGTGGTGGAGCGGGTAGATCAGGCTGTGCAGAAAATTGCCCACACCGCCCAACAAACCAGAACCGAAAGCCAGGAAGGCCGCCAGTCCGCCGAGGCCATGCGCGTGCTGGCACAAGAGCTCGCCCGCAATCTGAGCCGTTTCCGCCTGCCCGACTAGGAGCCCGTATGTCCGCCACGACCACACCCGATCTGCTGCAAAGTTTCCTCGACGAGGCCTGGGAAACTGTGGTGGTCTTCGAGCAGGCCGCCGAGTTCCTGGCCATAGGTCGTCACGAGCCCCTGGTGGTGATGGCTCACCGCCTCAAGGGTTCGGCAGGCTTGTATGGTTTTCCCCAAACTTCAAACCTGGGGGCCCTGGCTGAGCGCATTCTGGAGGCCGCACCCCATTACACCGAAGGGCAGCAGGCCAAAGTCATCGAGTTTATGGGCCAGGTCACGGCTGTACTGATTACCGCACTGGAAAACATCGCCATCCACGGCGAGGAAGGGCGGGTAGGCCTCGAGCTAGGCCGGCTGGGGGCTGCCGAACTGATCAAGGAGCTAACCGCCCTCAACCCCGACGCCTTTGTTCGAGAAACCCCTGAACCCACCGAAGAAGCTGTCCCACTACCGCCTAGCCCCAAGGCGGGGGTGGTGGAAGAGTTACAGGGGTTCTACAGGCAAAACGCCGAGTTCTGGGAGTTTTTTGCCCCCGAAACCCTGGAAAACCTCGACCAGGTGGGCAACATCCTGGCAAGCCTGCAGTCCGGTGACGAGAGCGGCGAACACCTGCGGGCGCTGTTTCGGGCCATGCACACGGTAAAGGGCGCAGCTTACTCGGTGGGCTGCAAACCCATCGGTGCCCTGGCCCACCAGCTTGAAGACCTGATGGTGGAGGTACGCGAGGGGCAGAGAACCTGGAGCCACGAAATAGCCCAGGTGATGCTGGAAGGCGCGCAGGTACTGGGCAAGATGATTGGGGTAGCCGAGGACAAAGACCCCCAGGCCGCCCAAAGCCTTAACGACCAGCTCTTTGAGCTACAAAGCCACCTGGCGCTTTTGCTGGGTCGAGAAGCCCCAGTTCGACCTGAAGCGCAAGCAGCCCCTGCTGCCACTACTTCGGCGGCCACAGCCCCTGCCCGGCGGGCCCGCCCCAGCAGCACGGCTTCGGTGCGGGTGAGCCTCGAGCGCCTCGATGCCCTGCTCAACCTGGCCGGTGAAACCCTGGTGGCTCGCTCCCGCCTGGAATTGCTGGCCCAGCGCTTTGAGGAAATGGATAACCTGCTGGAAACAGCCCGGCAGCGACTTTTACGTACCACCACCGACTTCGAAAATCGCTACCTCAACCCCCGTCTTTCACTGGCGCAGGAAGCCCAGAACCCCGGCCAATCCCCCCAGGCCCAAAGCACCCTGGGCAAAACCGTACAGGAGCTTTTCTCCGAGCTCGAGTTCGACCGCTACGACGACCTCAACATCCTGGCCCGCTCCATCCAGGAGATGACCAGCGACTTGGCCGAGGTTCGCAGCAGCTTGAGTGAACAGATCAAAGCTTTCCGCCAGGAAACGGAGTTATTCGAAAAGCTCTCCCAGAGCTTACGCGAAGAAGTTAACCGCGCACGCCTGATTCCCATTGGCCGCTTCTACCAGCGTCTTACCCGCCAGATACAACAAATCGCCGGTGCAAAACCTGTCCAGATAAAGTTCCAGGGGGAGCAGGTCGAAATTGACTCGGTGCTACTGGACGGCTTGTCCGAAGCCCTCATCCACCTGGTCAACAATGCGGTCATTCACGGGCTGGAGAGCCCGGAGGAACGCCGGGCCAAAGGCAAGGAGGCCCAGGGGACCCTGACCATCCGCACCTTGCAACAGCGCAACACCCTGGTGCTGGAAATCAGCGACGATGGCCGGGGCATCGACCTCGAGGCGGTCAAGAAAAAAGCGGTAGAAAGGGGCCTGCTTACACAAGAACAGGTGGAGGCCCTGCGCCCGGAGGAAGCCGTTCAGCTTATCTTTATCTCCGGGCTCTCTACCGCCGAGGTGGTCTCGGATGTGGCCGGGCGCGGGGTGGGCATGGATGCCGTAGCGGCTACCATCCGTCGTCTGCGCGGCGATCTGACTGTGGAAACCCGCCATGGGCTGGGTACTACCGTCCGCCTGCGCGTCCCGCAGAACCTGGTGGTTTCGGACATTCTGTTGCTCCAGACCGGAGGGCAGGTGATCGCCCTTCCGCGCGAAAGCCTTTTGACCCTGCTCACCGCGCCTGCCGGCCAGCGGGAAGTGATCTACGAAGGCAGCCCCATTCCTATCAAAACACTCAGCAAGCTGCTGGGCTTACCCCCCATAGCGCAGGAAGAGTACGACCTGGCCGTGGTGGAAGGTCGGGGTGGGGCCCTGGTCGCACTGGCGGTCGAGCGATTTATTGGCTTGCAACAAGCCCTGGTCAAACCCCTTAGCGGGCCCCTTTCCGAGTTAACCCACCTGATGGGTGCGACCATCGCACCGAGCGGGGAGGTCATCCTGGTCTTGAGTCCAAGCGGCCTTCTCTCCTTAGATACCGCCATGCCCATCCACACCCGCATCGAGACTGCCTCCACCCGGCGGTTGCCAGTGCTGTTGGTGGACGACTCACTCTCGGTTCGCAAGGTGGTGGCACAGATGCTGCGCAAGGCCGGACACCAGGTGGTTACCGCAGCCGACGGGCAGGAGGCCCTCGAGCTCCTGGAGCAGCAACCCTTCCAGGCCGTGGTCACCGACCTCGAGATGCCCCGGATGTCGGGCTTCGAATTGCTAGAAGAAGTGCGTCGACGCCCCAACCTCGCCCACTTGCCCATAGCGGTGCTGACCACCCGGGCCTCGTCCAAACACCGCGACCTGGCCGTCGAGCTTGGTGCAAATGCCTACCTGACCAAGCCCGCCGACGAGGTAGAATTAGACAGGTTTTTGCAGGGAGTGTAGCCGGAGCTCCATCCAGCATCCCCAACAAAACCGTTCGTCAGGAAAGTCGTTTACAGCTATTACCAGGAGCACTGACTTGACAAAGGAGATTCTTTGATGAGAGCCCTGATCCTCACCGGTCAATCCGAGCGCGGCATCGCGCTCAAAGACAGTTTTTCCCTGTCGGGGTTTGACGTCCAGGTTGAGGACAGCGCCCTTTATGCCATGACCCTCCTGGAGCGCAGTCGGCCCGATGTAATCGTCAGTACCGCCTCGCTCAGCGATCTGAGCGGCGCGGAGTTTTTCGACATGGTGCGCTCCGATCCCCAGCTCAACCTGGTGCCCTTTGTCCTGCTCGACGATACCGCCTCACCCAGAACCAGCGACCTCGACCTGATCATGCCCCTCGATACGCCGGTGGCCGAGGTAGTACGCAGTGCTTATAAACTGATCCTCGAGCTCACCCGCAAGACCTACATCTCCGAACCCGCCAATTCCGTCGCACAACACGGCATCCAGGGGCAGTTGGGCGATATGAGCCTGTTTGAGCTGGCCCAGTGGCTGGCTAAATCGGCCAAAACCGGGCGCTTGCAGGTCGAGATCGAAGGTAGCAGCGCCAGTTGGCTCTTTAACAAAGGCCAGCTCATCCACGCCGAGTACATGGGAAAAAGTGGCGAAGATGCAGTATTACACCTGTTGCTCCAAGCTGAGCAACAACAAAAAGGTCATTTTCACTTCGAACCCCTGACAGAAGCCGATTTCTTTCTGGAGCCCGTCACGATTCGCAAGAGTACCGATCAGCTCCTGCTTTCCCTGGCTGTGGAGATGGATCATCGGCAACACGGCATCAATTAGGTGCACGTACCCTAATCCAGTGCGTTTGTTGACCCCCAGGCACACACCGGAAGGAAAGTGCCCCCTGGATTTGGTTTAAGAAATGGCTGCCTGATTAGTTGCTCTCACCCCATTCTTGCGGTAATGGTCACACATCACCAGTTTAGACCACATATGGTTCTACCATTGAGGTAGTTATGCAAGGAGCCAAGGTTCTAGTTGTTGACGACAGTACCAGCGTACGGAAAGTGCTGGAGAAACTGTTGTCCACCCGTGGCCTGGTCGTCACGACCAGCGAGTCTGCCGAACAAGGCCTCGAGGCGGTCAGCCGCAACACACCCCACCTGGTCATTGCCGATGTGGTCATGCCCGGCATGAGCGGTTTTGAACTCTGCCAGATGCTCAAGATGCGAGAGTCCACCAAAAGGGTGCCGGTTATCCTGATTTCGGGCATTATCAACGAGGGCGTGGTGGCTCAAGCCCAACAAGCGGGGGCCTTCGATGTGGTTTCCAAACCCTTCACCCCCGACGACCTTTTCCCCAAAATCGAGCGTGCCCTAAGCGCCGCCAAGCAAGCACCTCCTACCACCGGCGAGCCATCACCAGCTCCCAGCCCAGCCGCAACGCCCATTTTCATGGCAGCTCCAGCCCCAACCCCTGTTGCGTCTACCCCCGCTCCAAGCGCGTCTGCACCAATTACAGCCAGCCAGGCTGAGCCCCCAACCCTCCCCCAAGCAGCGCCTGTACCGACTCCGCCTGTGCCCAGCATGCCCGCCAACGCAGAGCCCCCCCATCAAGCGCTGATGGAAGGGCTACGGCCTTTTTTAGACAAGCCCGAGGTTGAAAGTGTTCTGGTGATAAGCAATACGGGTCAATTGCTGTCCTGGGCGGGCCAAACTATTGAAGAGCCCGACCTGCTGGCTACTTACCTCCACACCATGCTTTCTATCTCGAGCGTTATGGGTGAAAAATACCAGCTCTCTTCTATCCAGAGTCTCGGCCTCGAGTACCTTGGAAAAACCGTCATGGTAAACCGTATCAGCGATAAGGCTTCACTGGTGCTCTTGCTACGGGGCACCGGCGGAACGGGTGTCATTCGCTATCTGGTACTCAAACAAATGCCGCAACTCAAAGCCGTGCTTGGTGAGTAAGGCAAATTCCATAATCCGCGTAGGAGACCTCAAACCTCCTGCGTATTTTGTTGCTCGTTCTTGCCCAGGGGTGTTGACAGAATTTGGAGTATTCGGTACTCTCTTCGTTGCGCCCCAATACGAAGGCTGGCGCGAGGATC